>JBEKUT010000006.1:0-47892 GCA_049514735.1 Bryobacteraceae bacterium | reverse complement strand
GACACAGATCCGAGGCGTACCGCTAAAGCAGGCCTTGACAGCCGCGCACAATTTGAAGGTGTGCGCGGTGCCAACAACGGTAGCCTAAGCTGGCTTGCCGGTACCCGGACCGTTCTGTCAGAATCGGACCAGGATGCTCACCCGGCTTTACGTCGATAACTACCGCTGTATGGTGAACTTCTAGTTCCGGCCAGGCTCCGACCCTTGGATTTCGACCGTGCGGTCTGGACAAGGGCATGGCCGGAGACGGTGATCTGAGAGCAACTTTTTCAATTTCATCTGAGTTTGCTCGATGAAACTCGGCAACAGACAGAAGGACAAGGAAACGACGGTCTCCGTGAAATCATCGCTACAAGTGGTCATCTGACCAGTTTGGATGCTATGATCGATTCATGAAGCAAAGGACCGTGAGCGTGACCGAGTTCAAGGCCAAGTGCCTGGCACTCCTCGATGAGATCGGGGAGCGCGGCGGGACCATCACAATCACGAAACGCGGGCGGCCTCTAGCGACCGTGGGACCCGTGCGCCGTAAGGCCTGGAAGTCTTCGGAAGGGTCATTAGTCGGCAAAATCACGGTCCCAGACGATCTTGAGAGTATCGACACCTCTGATCTTTGGGAGGTGCTGCGGGAGGCCGAGAAAACGGATACGTGACGCCACGGTATTTGGCCGACACTCACATCGTCGTTCGGTGGTTCGGCGCGCCCCAGAAGTTATCGCGCGAACAAAGACGGGTATTGCGTGAGGCGGAGCGTCATCGTGAGCCCGTGGTGCTCGGTGCAATTACGCTGCTCGAAATTGCCGTTCTAGTCGAGCACGGCATCGCACGGATCAGCATCACGGTCGAGGATCTTCTTGACAAAATTGCCGCTGATTCGTTGTTTGAGATTTTGCCATTAACAGTCGAAATTGCGACTGAAGTCGCCGCGCTTGGCCCCTCGCTCCGCGATCCTAGTGACCGCGCCATCGTGGCGACCGCACGGGTGCACAGGCTTATCCTCCTCACATCCGACCAACGCATTATCGAATCGAAGCTGGTGCCGACCGTATCCTGACCCTACAACAGATGACCCATTTTCTGTTTCTTCGTCTGCAAATAACCCTGCGACGATTCGTGCGGCGCCACGATGCATGGAATACGCTCCACCACCTCGATCCCGGCGCGCTCCAAGGCCGTAATCTTGTCTGGATTGTTCGATAAAAGGCGCACCTGTTTCACGCCGAAGTAGGTCAGGATATCACCGGGCAACTGGTAATTGCGCAGATCGGCTTCGAAACCGAGACGCTCATTAGCCTCCACCGTATCGGCGCCATGATCCTGCAATTCGTACGCGCGCAGTTTGTTCAAGAGCCCGATTCCACGGCCTTCCTGATGCTCATAGATGATGAGACCGCGGCCCTCTTCGGCAATCATGTTCAGCGACAATTCCAGTTGAGAGCGGCAATCGCACCGCAGGCTATGGAACACGTCGCCGGTCAAACACTGCGAATGAATACGCAACAGCGGCGCTTCCTCGCCTTCCAATTTGCCCATCCGCAGCACCGCGCATTCTTCGCGCGTATCGCCATACTGGCCCTCAAACCCGTAAATTCGAAAGTGCCCAAACCGGCTGGGAAAATTCGCTTCCGCAACTTTACTAATCATTGACAGGGGTAAAAGCTTTGTTTTCATTATAATGGTCGGCAGATCCCCGATGCTTGAACCGCAACAGCTCCTGGTCCTGCTGCTACGCCTGGCCGTGGCCGCGTCGCTCGCCAGCATTCTGGTCCGCTTCACCAGCTTCCAAAGGATGTTGATGCGCGAAGAGCGGACTCTGGTGCAACGGCTCAAGCTGGGGCTGAGTCTCTCGGCCGTTTTCGGCACCGGCGTGCTGACTCGCGTTCTGGCGCCGCAGTACCTGGCCGTCGATCTCGGTATGGAGGGTAGCCTTCTTTCGGGAATGGTGGGCGGGTATGTCACTGGCCTGATGTCCGGAATTCTGATTTCGCTGCCCGCGATGTTCCACAATGGCGAGTTGATGTCGATGCCGCTGTTTGCGGGAGTGGGCGTGCTCGGTGGTTTGCTCCGCGATGTCGCTCCCGATAAAGAGGACATCTGGCGCTTTTCCCCACTGCTCGATTTCAGTATTTACCGTTTTTTTAAAGGCAAGCAGAACCTGCAGCGCTCCGCATTTCTGTTGGTAATGCTGCTTAGCATCGTGGCTTGCGAGCTGCTTCGATTCGAGACCGCGCGTCTGATTCCGGGCCACACCGTATTCTGCCTGGGCCAGATCTGGCACTCGCATTCGCTGCTGCTCAATGTCGCGATCTATGCGAGTACAATCTTCGCGGTCACGCTGCCACTCAAGATCTGGAACAATTCCCGGAACGAAAAGAAGCTCGAAGCGCAACAACTGCGGCTGAATGAGGCGATGCTGGCGGCTTTAACGCGCCAGATCAATCCGCATTTTCTGTTCAACACGCTCAATTCGGTCTCCGCTCTGATTCGAACGAATCCCGAGCAGGCCCGCAGCATGGTCTACAAACTGTCGGCCATTTTGCGGAGGCTTTTGCGCAAGACCGATAACCTTACTCCGTTGCGGGAGGAATTATCCTTCATCGACAATTACATGGCGATCGAGATGGTTCGCTTCGGCGAAAAGCTGCGCTTCACGAAAGAGATCGACCCGGTCACTCTGGACATGCTTGTGCCCAGCATGCTGCTGCAGCCCATCATCGAGAACAGTATCAAGCACGGGCTGAGCAGCAAAGTGGATGGCGGCATCATACGGGTACGCAGCCGGCTCGAAAACGAACGCCTCCACTTGACTGTGGAGGACGATGGGGTTGGAATTCCGGAGCCCAAGCTGGCGACGCTGTTCCAGCAGGGGATCGGGGTGAGCAACGTCAATGAGCGGCTCAAAGTATTATTCGGCAACGATTACAAGATGTGGATCGAAAGCAAAGCCGGCGAGGGAACACGCACGGGCATCGAAATTGAGGTACATGAACGCGCTTCGTAATAGAAGGTTCATACTGCCCGTCTATAATTAGTAGGTCGGACCACGTGTGACTGAGGAAGAAAAAATACCATCGGCGGCCGGATTGTTCTTGCGGGAATCTTTTCGGTCCATTCGATCCACTGCATCCGTAGTGCCCAGTTCGCGCTACCTGACGTCGGCGCTTTGCGAGCACATCGATTTTCATCGCGCGCGCGTCATCGCCGAATTTGGACCAGGCACCGGCGCGGTCACGAATGGAATCCTCGCGCGCATGCGGCCCGATGCGGTGCTCTATGCAATCGACATGAATCCGAGCTTTGTGGATCACCTGAAGCGTTCATCGAACGATCGCAGGCTGGTGCCGGTCCACGGCAGCGCTTCGGATCTCGCGAGGATTGTGAATGGCGCGCGCGCGAACGGAGTGGACGCGGTTGTTTCCTCGCTGGGACTGACTTCGATGGATCACTCGCTCCGCAAATCGATTTACGATCAGGTTCGCGATTGCCTGCGGCCGGGCGGCGTGCTGACGCAGTATCAGTATTTGACATCGCAGGCCGGCTGCAAGCTCAGCCGGAACGAGTTCGACGAGCAACGTTTTCTCGAGACTTACTTCGACACTGTGACCACCAAGTGGGTCTACATCAACTTCCCGCCGGCGTGCGTTTTCACATGCCGCAAGGCCGCTTCCACACGGGCTGCCCGCCGGAGATAGAATAAAGCTTCCAGACATAGGAGGCTCTCCGGATGGAATCCAACCGCCGCGACTTCTTCAAGAATGCCGCGATCTTTTCCGCTCCATTGTTCGTCCCCCGTAGCGCATTCGGGGCCAACGACCGCATCTCGTATGGCGTCATCGCAACGGGTGGACGGGGCCGGTACTTGAACCGGCATTTTCAAGCTGTCGGCGCGCAGTGCGCGGCTCTATGCGATGTCTATGAGCCAAATTTAGAAGCCGCGAAAAAAGAATCGCCCGAAGGTGTCAAAACCTACCTCGATTACCACGAGCTTTTGGAACAGCCGGGTCTCGACGCGGTGGTGCTCGCCGGACCGGATCATCATCACTGCCCGATGTTGCTCGCCGCGATCAAAGCGAAGAAGGATGTCTACGCCGAAAAGCCGCTGTCTTATTCGCTCGAGGACAGCAAGCGCATGATCGATGGCGTGAAGAGCAGCGATCGCATTGTCCAGATCGGGATGCAGAGGCGCAGCTCGCCGGCCGTGATGCGAGCGAAGCGCCTGCTCGACGATGGCGTGATCGGAAAGGTGTACCAGGTGCGCCCGCAGTGGGATTGGAACGTCGCGAAGCCGCTGGACAATTCCGAACTGCCTGGCAAGATCGATTGGGATCGCTTCCTGGGTACGGCTCCCAAGCGGGCGCTGGAGCCGATGCGTTTCCGCGCCTGGCGTCAGTTTTACGATTACGCCGGCGGCAACATGACGGATCAGGGGACGCATCTGATGGATGTCACGCAATGGTTCCTGGAATCGGGTCCGCCGAAATCGGCCATCATGAATGGGATTAACGCGAAGACGGTTTGCGCCGAGCAGCCCGATGTGTTGACGGCGGTGTTCGAATTTCCGCAGCACCTGGTCACGTGGCAATTGAATTACACCAATTCTTTCGAGAATGGCTGGCGCATCACGCTGCTTGGCGATCGGGGAACGATGATCCTCGAAGAAGGCGGCTGGCGCGTTTATTCCGAGCCCTGGAAACAGGATGCTCCCGCGACGTTCCAGGAGTTGTCGGTGGGGCCGGAGGGCGGATTGACGGGCACCGGCGCGGTGCGTGCGCACATACGGAATTTGCTCGATTGCATGAAGACCCGGTCGCAGCCGCACTGCACCGTGGAGACCGCGGCGCAGGCAGTGGCGGGTCCGCATTTGGCGAACCTCGCGATGAAGCATGGGCGCAAGTACACGTACGAAGAGGCGGTTAGGGCGTAGGTAGTTCGTCGTTCGTGGTTGTTGGTTCGTCAGTCGTAGTGTAGGGCGTCGAGCGGGGCGATGCGCGCCGCTCTCCGCGCGGGAATCAGAACAGCCACCAGCGCCACGAACAACATGAGCGCCGGGACTCCGATGAAGGTTGCGAGATCTGTCGCGCTTACGCCATAAAGCAGGCTCGCGGTGAAGCGCGTCAACGCGAACGAAATCCCGAGGCCGATGGCGAGGCCGATGCCCGCCAGCAACAGACCCTCTTTCGTAATCATTCTGAGAACGTTGCCGGGCTGTGCGCCGAGGGCCATGCGGATTCCGATTTCTCTTGTCCGGGCGCGTGCTCCAAAGCTCATCACACCGTAGAGACCTACGGTGGCGAGAATCACTCCGACTGCTCCGAAAATTCCGAGAAGCGTTGCGCACAGCCGTGGCAGCAGCATCGATTTGTTCACGTGTTCAGTCATCGTTTCGCTGTTGAAGACCGGGAGATTCGGGTCGAGCGCGTGGATCTGATTGCGCACTGCACGGGCGAGTTGGCTCGGCGGCTGAACTGTTCGGACAACGATTGTGATGCCGAAGAAGCTAAAGACATCCTCTGGCTTCGGCTCGAGGAACAGATAAGCAGCGGCGGTATTACCTTCGCCGAGAGTTCGCGACTTCGAATTTCGCGCCACGCCTATGACTTCGAGGTTCCGAGTGGGTTGGCCGGGCGCGGCGTCAGCTTGCACCTGCTTGCCGAGAGGATCTTCGCCAGGGAAAAGCTTTGCGGCCATCTCTTCGTTGACGATTACAGACGCGCCGGTATCCTTGCGCAATTCAAAGTCGCGGCCGTGGCGCAACGGAATTCCCATCGTCGAAAAATAGTTCGCGCCAACAGTATAAACGTTGGCGTCGACGCGTTTCGCGTCCTTTGCGGCCTTGGTGCTAAAGTCGAACTCGACGCCGCCAATGCTGAGCGGGATGCTGTCGACAAAACTCACTGACGAAACGCCCGGCAGCGCCGCAACGCGTTCGCGCAACTGCGACAGAAACAGCTTGGTCTTTTCAGGCGAATAACTGTTCAGCTTGGGGTCGAACGCCATCATAAGGACACCGTCGGTACGCATGCCGAGGTCGATGGAAGAGGCATTTTGCAGGCTCCGCAGGAACAATCCCGCACTGATAAGGAGTACCAATGACAAAGCGATCTGAACCAGCACCAGCGCGTTGCGGATTCCGAAACGCCGTCGGCCGCCGAACACCTGGGATTCGTTCTTGAGCGCGCCCACTAGATCCGGACGCGTGGCGCGCAGCGCCGGCGCCAGTCCGAAGAAGATACCTGTCGCCACTGCCAGGGCCGCTGTGAACAACACGACCCGCAGATCGATATTGAACTGGAACCCGATGGGGATGGATATCGGAAGCTGGAAACCCGCGATGGCTCGCGCGGCTGCGGCGGCGAGAACAAAACCGATCGCGGCGCCCATTACGGACAAAAGAACGCTCTCGGTCAGGAGCTGGCGAATCAATCGCCAACGGCTCGCACCGATCGACAGCCGGATACCAATCTCTCTTTGGCGCACGGTGGCTCTCGAGAGGAGAAGACTCGCGACGTTGACGCACGCGATGAGCAACACGAGTCCAACGACCACCCACAGCACCGTGGCGACCGCCGTTATGTTATTGCCGACTCCGGGAAGGCCGCCCGCCTTGGGCAGCGTCACTGCATCGCGCGGCTTATCGCCTTTCCGATACTCTTTGTCGATGCGCTGCTGCACCGTGTTTACGGCCGTGAGGGCCTGCCGCTGCGAGACACCGGATTTCAGACGCGCGATCAGCATCACCCACTGCGCATGGCGATCGTTACGCAGCAAGCCGGTGTGCAGGTCCGGCATAATCTGGTCGGCCATCGTTAGCGGCGCCCAGAAGTCGCTGATGAAGCCTCGTTCCATCCCGTGAAAACCGGGCGCGGTGACGCCGACCACGGTGTACTTGGCGTTGCTCAAGGTCACGTCGCGGCCGACGATGGAGCGGTCCGCGCCAAAGCGGCGTCGCCACAGGCCATCGCTCAGCACCACCACAGGATTCTTACCCAACACCTGGTCTTCTTCGGGCAGGAACCCACGGCCCAGTTCCATGGGCACGCCAATCATGTTGAAGTAGGCTGCGTCGGCCAATTGGCCCCAGACCCGCTCGGGTTCGCCGCTTCCGCCGATGCTCGCGGGAACGATCGGGAAATGGGCGGAGACGTCATCAAAAATAGACTTGGTCTGCGTGCGATAGTCTTGGAAATCGGGCCAGGGGAACGAGTTTCCAGCGGAAAAACTCACCAGGCGATCCGGCTCGCGAACCGGCATGTCGCCGAGCAGCAGCGCGTTTACCATGGTGAAGACCGTGGTGTTCGCCGCGATTCCAATAGCGATGGAAATAATCACGGCAGCCGCAAATCCCTTGTTCTTCGAAAAGCTTCGTAGCGCAAAACGAACGTCCCGCCAGAGTGTGGTCATTAGATCCTCATCGATTCAAAGGTTCAAACGAGAGTTGGCGGGTGAAAGTTCACGTTCTCACGCGCCGTGGAACATTTTATGTCGCGGAAGCGTTTCTTAATCGGGAGGGCGAATATGTACTGCACTCGATGTGGTGTCCGGATTGAAGGTGAGGCGAAGTTCTGCGCGGCGTGCGGGTATGCTTTGGCGCCGACGGCAGTGCTGTTGGGCCCGCGCTATCCTCGTCTGAGCCGTCCTGTTTATGAAAAGAAGATCGCCGGCGTTTGCGCGGGATTTGCACGGTACTTCGGCATGGACGTGACGCTGGTCCGTATACTTTTCGTGGTGTTCGCCGTTTGTCCCTTTCCGGCCGGGTTGGTGCTTTATATCGCTGCTTGGATTTTGATGCCGCGTGAACCGCTGGCGTTGACGGAGGCGTTGCAGACGGCCGATCCACACCCGGCTACCTAAAGGCTTAAATCGTGACGCCGGTGCGGCCATACTCACAGGGACGGCCAAAAGAAAAGGACGGCGGAGAGTATCCGCCGTCCCATGTTTTGAAACCGAAGTAGCAGTTAGAAGGTGACCCGGATCGCGAGCTGCAATTGCCGGGCAAAATTAGCCTGGGTGTTGATCTGTCCGAAAGTGCCGCTCGAGTAGTTCGTATTCGGCGATTGGAAATACGGCGAATTGAAGGCGTTGAGCGCTTCCGCGCGGAACTGGGCTTTCAGACTCTCGCGGAACTGGAAGTTCTTGAAAACCGACAAATCCCAGTTCTTCTCGCCGGGACCACGCGTCCCGATAGTACGCGGTGTATTTCCGAACGTGCCTTGCGGCGCCAACGAGAACGCCGCGGGATTGATGTAATCGTAGATCCGCTGTTCTACGCTGCCGCTGGTTCCTGGCGCCGTGCCGGTCATGTCGGGCCGTTGGGCCCCGTAACCGTACGCCGAATTCAGGTCGGTTTGATAGATCTGCAGCGGGAAGCCGGTTTCGTAGACGGAAACGGTGTTGATGACCCAACCGCCGGCGATCAAATCGAGCGCGCGGTTGTTGATGTTCACCAGGTCCTTGCCCCTGCCAATGGGCAGCTCGTAAGAGATCGAAGTGGCCCAGCGGAGCGGGGTATCGACGTTCGACAGGCTGTACTCGGCACCTGTGTTGTAAGGATTCTGCGGCGCGCCTTGAGCGCCGGGGTTGAGAGACGACCCGACGCCGCCGCTGCTTTCGTCCATGTTCTTCGACCACGTAAAGGTGCTCAAGAAGGTCAGCCCATGGCTGAAGCGCTTCTGGCCTTTGACCACCATGGAGTTGTAACTGGCATGGTTGTTATCGCCGTAGATCTCGTTGATACCGGTATAGGCGGGGAATGGCAGCAGCAAGCGGAAGGCGCTGATGGTTGGACCGGAAAGCGAACCGCCGGCCACGGCCGCGACGTTGTAGAACGGATTCGGGACCTGAGCGTTCAGGGCCGCGGCGCCTTGCGAAAGATAGCTGGGGTTGAGGGCGTCGATATTGATGGTCGGCTGCCCTAACGTGAGATGCGTGGAGTGCGATCCGACGTACCCAACTTCCAGCGCGATTCCGAAGCCAACTTCACGCTGCACGTCGATCGAATATTGTTGCACCCTGGGAGACTTGGTTTGAGGATCGATCAACGAAAAGTTCGTACCGATACCGGCGGCGGCGCCGAGAGTATTTGCGACTGGCGCAAGCAGCCCGGTCGGGAACGGATTGGTGAGAACGTCGGTGGTCGATTTGCCCGTGTACTGAGTATTGTTGGCGTAACCGAGCGTTGCGAGGGGTCCACCGAGAGCGATCTGCGGAGCCCAGAACAGGCCATAACCACCGCGCACGACGGTTTTGCTGTCGACTTGCCACGCGATACCGCCGCGCGGTCCCCACTTGCTGTCGTTGTAGTTTCCGGCGGAAGTCTTCGCACCGTTGAGGCCGGCGTATTCGGCCGCGCCTTTGAGATTGAGACTGGGCACGTCGGAAGCGATGGCGTTGGTGGCGTTTTGATTGAAGCCGACGATGAGGCCGTTGTTCTTTTCTGTGACACCGCCTTCATGCTCCCAGCGGAGCCCGGCGTTGATTGTGATCTTGCTGTTCAGGCGGAAATTGTCTTGAACGAAAGCGCCGTAGTAGGGGATGTAATCGGTTAGAGTGGACGCGGTATCCGCTTGGCGGTTGTAAGGCAGACCGAGCAACAGGTCGGTCAGATCGGTACCGGTGTTGCTGGCGCCCAGGCTGCTGTCCGTGTTGAAGGTATAGCAACCGGTGGTGCAGTTGATACCTGCGCCGGATGTGGCCAGGTGGCGATAGTCGAAGCCCATCTTGATGCTATGGCGTCCGACGAATTTATCGACGGCCGCGGAGAAGTTATGCGAGGCCTCGTCGTAATAGTCCCAGTCGCCGCTGTCACCGAGAGAATATATGCTTGACATGTTGATCGCGGGGAACTCGGCTGCCGCCGGATTAATCGAACTGGCATAAGCGGGAGAAAATCCGAGGTTGGCAATGTTGAAGCCCTGGGAACTGTTGTAGTCGAAGTTTGGGAAGCGGTTAAAACCGTAGCGCAACGTTACAACGGTGGTGGGATTGACGGTGAAGATGCTGTTGATCGCCGTGGCATCCACGCGGCGCTGCAAGCGCCAGCCGCTCTCGGTGGAGGCGCTGTTAAACCAGGTGTCGCCGGGTTCGAGCGAGTAATACCTGGCATAGCTCAAGCTCATGCGCCACCAGGACGTGAAATCCTCGTCAAGCTTAGCCGTATATTGCACGGCGCGAGCTTTGATGGAGGATGACAGCGCGATGTCGTTGGCGCCATAAGTCGCGGGGGCCGTTGCTGGAAGCGGGTATTCGTTCGCGATGGCTTGGCCGACCGCGGTGATGCGCGACGTCGGAACGATATTGCCCGGGAATGGATTGCCGGTGAGCGGATCGTCAATTATGTGCAGTACACCGGGAGCATCGTAACTCTGCGAGAAATTCCCGACGCGTTCAAGGGCGGTCGGCAAGTTGAAATTCGCCGAGTCCGAGGAGCGGTCGTCATAGTGCTCGGTTCCCAGGAAGAAGAAGGTGCGGTTCTTTCCGCTGTAAACGTGGGGGATTGTAATCGGGCCGCCGAGGCTCGCACCCCATGTCTTGTTGGGCTGCTCGGCGATCGGAATACCCGCGGCGTTGCTGAAGAAGTTATTGGCATCCCAATCGGTCTGGCGAAGGTGGCCGTACGCGCTGCCGTGAATCGCGTTAGTGCCCGATTTCATCAAGGTGTTGAACATGCCGCCACCGGTGCGCGCCATCTCGGCGTCGTACGTGTTGGCTTGAATCTTGACCTCTTGCACCGACTCCAAAGTCGGAATGATGATGGCGCGATTGTTCGCGTCGGTAATCGGAATTCCGTCCAGCAGATAGTTGTTTCCGCGGACCGGGCCGCCCGCAATCGAGATCATGGATGAGCCGCTCTGATCTTCCATGCGGTTGTAAGCAGGCGGTCCAACCTGCACTACGTTCAGCGAAAGCTTCGACATCATAAACGGATTCCGCCCCAGATTCGGCAGATCGCTCAGCTTCTGGTTGTCGAGCACTTGTCCTTGCGAGGCGTTCGCGGTCTCCACCAGCGGAACTTCCTCGGTAACCAGCACGCTTTCCGTGACCGCGCCGACGTCCAAACGAACGTCGACGAGGACAAACTCCTGCGTGCCTACAATAATGTTCTGGCGTTCGAATTTCTTAAAGCTCGGTGCTTCCGCGGTCAGCGAGTAAGTTGTCGGCACTAACAGTGCAAACTCAAAGGCGCCATCGTTATTCGTCAGCGTGGTTCGCGACTCGCCGGTTCCGACGTTAGTCAGCGTCACCTTGGCTTTTGGCACGGCGGCGCCTTGCTGGTCCGTAACCGAGCCGCGCACGCCTCCCTGTGTGGATTGAGCCAGCAGCGCTGAAGCTGCGAGGCACATTATCGCGACCAAAGTCGCCGCGATTCGAACGAACCGCGTTAAAGATCTGTTTGATTTGGATTGAATCATCCTCTTGTTCCCCTTGAAAATCCCTTTCCCCGGCGTCGTAGACGGCGCACAAATGATCGACTTGGCTTGGCTCGACACACTGAGCCTGTGCCCGAACAGGGGGTTACGCAAGTCACCAAGCTATCGTGGTTCAACGCAGTGCGCCGAACATACAGACTCGATACTTGAACCTAGGTCTGATAATTACGTAAAACAGGACTAACGAATGATTCAGGAAGTATAGCATCAACGAAACGCTCTAAAGCAAGAGAAATCTATAGAAATATTGTATGGGTGGTATTGAGGCGCGCTGTGTAAGATGAACTACTTTATAGACTCAACTAAATCAATGTGATTCGAGATCAGCTCGTCGGCGGTGAGACTGGCTTGGTTGATCCCGGATTTGGAATGCCGGGTGCTTCCGCGGAGCATATGCACCATTTCGTGAGCCGCGACGCGCCCGAGGGCGCGGCCGTAGAGCCGCTCTTTCCTCGCGGAAGTGCTGGGCGGCAGCACTCGTTGGACAGACTGCTTTATCCGGTCGCACTCGATTTCTCCGAAGGATAGAACTTGGCCGTCGGTAACATAGGCCATTCCGAGAGGCCCGCGCTCGTCGATCAACTCGGGTGCGATGGCCATCTCGCAGCTTCCCTTCATTTTGAGAACAACGAGAGCCTTGAACTCGGGGTGGGGTTGGAGCGACGCCTCCATTTCCCAATCGAGTATCAGGCCGGTGTTTTTCAGGACGGAGGCTGCTTCGCGCTCCATCTCCGAGACGGAGACATCGGAGTACGGTTGATCGAACTCCAGTAACACCGTGACGGGGCCGTGTGGGTTGCCGCACAGCGCCGGCAGGCTAAAGGAAAGTAGGCAGATCCAGGATCGCGTCAGCATCGTGTCCTCGACGGAGAGAACGCTCTTACCTTGGACTGCTGGATCTGCTTTTGGTTACGAGTTCAATTGCCCTGAAAGTTGACCGTCGCGACGTCGGAGGCGGATGTTCCCGATCATCCACCTACAGGGGATTAATCCCATTTTGCTCCGAACATCGAAAGCAAATGATGCCTCGCATTTGATTTCCCGCCACTTCGTAAAGACATCGCCGTGATTACGCCGATGAGCGCCTTCTCAATCGCGTCTGTCGATCCTCAAACTCCTGGTTCGTCCGCTAGGCCCACGCCGGTTCCCGCAACGTGGCCTGCTCAGAAAGGCTCCTAAAGTTGTGATACGGAAACACGCCCATACTCGGAAAATCCAGCTCGCGAGAAAGCCCCCACACTATCTTGTCGGCGGCTTCGCGCAGACGTTCGCGGGCGGCATCATCCGTCAGCACGATGCGAAAAAAGATCGCCCACTGGCCGCTTCAGTCCTCGGCGATCTCATAGCGGATGCGCACCACGTCTGGCCCAGCGATTTGCTCGACACGCAGGATCGCCGCTTCGATTTCCGCTTGTTTTGTGACCGCAGAGGGTACGTACACTGCGACTTAATTTTAGCGCCGAAGACGTTGTTGTCGACGCCGGGGTCACAGGGCTTGTCAAGCCGGCGAAATGCAGGAGAGTAGGCAGATCCAGGATGGTGTCGGCATCATTTCCTCAACGGAGAGAACCCTCTACCTCGGACTGCTGGATCTGCCTTTGGTTACGAGTTCAATTGCCCCGGAAGTTGACCGACGCGACGTCGGAGGCGGTTGTTCCGGTTGAGTCCGTCACCGTCAACTGAAACTTGTAGAGTCCGGGCTGGCCAAACTGCACGGTTGGATTCGCCGTGTTCCCTTTTAGAATGGCGGCGACCGGACTGCCTTGCGGGATCGACCACGAAAAAGTCAGGGGCTTGCCGTCGGCGCTGGTGGACCCCGTCCCATCCAGCGTGATTTGCTGCGTTGTCACCGTAACGTTCTTAGGAAGCGCGGAAGCGGCGGTGACCATTCCCGAGGGCGCGGCGGAAGCAGGTGGTTCCATAGCCGGAGGAAAAGTGTTCGGATACAAGTCCTCATTTAACTCCGTGTAGAGCGTGTTGGAGTAAGTTCCCAGTTGGACCGGGTCGGCAGTGACAAAGGCCACGCCACAATACGCGTCGTTTACGGTGTTACTCAGGATCGTATTTCCCGAGACCCCAGTGCCGGAGTATTCGTTGATGCCGCAACCCTCTTCATCCAGACTGGCGTTCATATCGATAGGGCCGACGTTAGATGACGTTAGATATGGTGTTGCCCTGGATCACGCTGTTGGTAAACGCTCCCGAGGCGGTTCCTTGAATATCCATGCCGCTCATCGCGTCGATATTGGTAATCGTGTTGTTGGTAATCTGCGCCTTGTTCGCACCATTTATAAAGATGCCGCTTTGGGCGTTCATGATGATGTTGCTATCCACTACCGTGCCGTCGCCGATCGCCCGCAGCGTGATCCCTTCGCTGCGTAAGCCGATGCAGTCGGTGACAGAAAGCGCGCCGCACAAGCCTTCAGTAATCAGGTTGCGGGTGATCTGGGCCGTGGGCCCTAAAGCGAGGAAGATGCCGAACTGAAATGTTCCGCCGCTCGGCCCCACGCCCGAAATTGTGTTGCCCTGGATTTGCGCGTTCACGCCGGCGCCAGTCGCCAGAACGCCGTTGGCCGTAAAGTCGTGGATGCTATTTTGCACCACGGAGACCTGGTATGAGGCCGCGGCGGGCTGGGTCGCCTCTATTCTTATTCCAAAGCCGTTTCCAAACGGCAAATGGTCCGCACAACCCGTTGAGGTGGTCAACTGCGCGCCCGAAATCGAGCTGTTCTCAACGGTTCCCGAAGCATTGAAGAACTCAATACCGGCCAGGAACGGCGTGCAGCCGCTAACCGCATTGTGACTTGCATCAATCGCCAGCCCTTGGATAGTTACATCGCTGGTATTCATTACGGTGATGACGGCTTCCGTGGCCAGGTTCAGCAGGTCGGTCAGTGTGGGCTGCAGCAGAACTCTCTGAACGCCTCCGACCGGTATGCCGTGGAGCGTGAGCGGTTTGGTAATGACGAGCTGTTCGGGATAGAGCGCCGGACAGATGTCGATCACGTCGCCGGGTGAGGCCGCGGTGACCGCGGCGCCGATGGTCGTATATTGAGCGTTCGGACAGGGCGCGCCGGACCCTCCCACGGTTAGAGTTGCGGCGGCGCCCATCGCATTCAGAAACAAAAGGGTCAAACCGGCTTGCCAGAAATAGGTGTTACATGATTTTCCTTGCGGCGGCATCGCGGCGCCGGGGATGTAAACGTTGAGGTGAGACATATGAGCCTCCAACTTACATGAAGATGTTAGTCACCTTCTAAATGACAAAGCGTAAGATCACTGCGGAAGGGGACAAGTGCAAATAAGGATTGTCCACTCCGGGTCTCAGTGAGTGTGGACTGAGCCAAAAGAACGCGGGGTTGAAAAACGTGAGTCCCAACACAGCAGATCCAGACGTGAAGTATGAAGCTGGCGTGCGGCGCATAGATTGGGCGTAGCTACCTAAATCTGGGTCGCTATCAATTAGTCGGCCAAGCCCAACGACTATTGTGTTAGTAGCCGGATTACTTTGTCGTCCCCAAAATTGAGTATGTCGAGGTTTTGTTACGGCAAATTGAAGGGAACAGTCCGCAATACGAGCGCAATCAGCTCGCCTTGCCGATTCGTATCCGTCTTTGACAACACGCGCCGAACGTGAGTCCGCACGGTCTCCACGGAGACGTTCAGCTTCGCGGCCGCTTCTTCGACGCTTTGTCCCTGCACCAAACTCGCAGCCACACGCGCTTCACAAGGCGTCAGCGAGAACAATTCCTGAAGCATTGCGACACTCGGACAAGAGGTAGCACCGGAATCCACGATTAACACAGCAACGGCAGGCTGGGAAACGCCAAGTGGTACAGCGCGCGAGCCTTGTAGAGGCATGAGCAACAACCGGTACGGTAACGCACGGGACGAACGGGTGATCGGCATGCGACTCGGGGAAGAAGTGGATGCAACGGCAGTTTCGCGAATCGCTTCTTGAAGCGCTGCGTCTTCCCGGGACGAGAGTGCCACCAGTCGACCGGCTTCCACCTTCAATCCGTCCCGCAAGCTTATGATTTTGTTAGCGGCCGTGTTCGAAAAGAGAACGCGCGCCCTTGCGTCGGTTAGGACGAACGCCTGTGGGTAGCGATCTAAGTGATCCGTGAACGCAGCACGCTGGGAGCGCAGCGATGACAGTTCACTGTGAAGGAGAGCGGCGCGGCGGAGGTGCGGCATGAGGTGGATCAACAGCGATAAATCGTCGCTGAGACAAGGGCCCTCGCTTTTCCCACGCAATATTGAGATCACAGACCTGCTAGTGTTTGTCACCAAGACGATCCCACCCATTCCGTAATACCAATCTCGAGGCGCCATGAATTCCCGGTACATGGCGGTCTTGACCATGTCTTGTTCCGCCCAAAGCTCATGGCTCGGCGCGGTCAGTCCTTCGGCCAATCCCCCCGCGGCAGTCAACCAAGGATCGTCGTCTTCCAAGTGTTCTAAGTATTCCCGGACATCCAATTCGGACATGCCATATCGATAGACGAACGCGAATTCATCCCACCTCGGATCTCCAATCGACAATGTCGCTTGTTTGGCTCGGGTCGCCTTCGCAAACCTGTCGACAAACACTTGCCACTGGGACGCGTCCGCGACCGAATCGTAGATCAAATCGATCAGTTCGAGTGCTTTATCCATCGACTAGGACCGAGTAAACGATGCCGCATAACCGAGCGAGTATATCAAACGAGGGAATAGCTCATTTGGGCTGCTATCTGCCGTCGCTTCGCTATTGAACTAGATGCAATTAACAGTCAATTGGTTGTTTAGCGTTGAGCGCTGACTACCTCAGGATGGAGAATCCGGCGTAGAAGACGTTGTTGTCCACGCCGGGATTGACTGTGCTGGTGAATCCGTTCGAGATGTGGAGGAACTTGTAGCCGAGGGTTATCGCAGTCCGGGAACTCGCTTTGATGCGGATGCCGCCGCCTACGTCGATCAGGAAGTTGAGTCCCGTTGCGCCGTACACGTTGATGGGAATCGGCTCGCTCGACGCAATGATGCCCTCGTTGGTTTGAAGAAATGGATAGATTTTGCGCCGCCGCCCGAAATCCACCGTAAAGCCAAGGGGCGTAATCGCAAATCCGTAAACGGCATGAGCCGGTTCGAGTAGAACGGCCGCCGGCACGATCTCGCCGGAGTAGGAGATGGATACGCTGGACCAGATCCAACAGCGATAGCTATAGCCGAATCCGGCCATGAAGAAGCGTCGATCCGCCGTCGTTCCAATCAGAGTTGCAGAGGCGGGCGAGTAGCCGGCGAAGAATTGAAAGTCGTGCCTGTTTTCGGCCGCGGATGGGTTCGAAGAACAGATTCCCGCGATTGCCGGTGTCGTCCAGAGCAGGAAGCCGATGCAGCGCCTCATTTGTGGCGCCGCCGGGCGCGGGCCTCCTGAACCATGCGCAGGAAGCGGCGCGCAAGTTCGCGAATCCAGTCTCGTTCCCGACGCTCGATGGCGTCGGGCTGGATCAAATCCCGGCCTACGCCGACGGCGCTGGCTCCGCAAAGAATGAACTCCGTGGCGGTGTGTTGATTGACGCCTCCCGCCGCAATCATGGGCACATGCGGCAATGGCGTCTTTAGCGACTTGATGTAGCTGGGTCCGCCGAGGCGGGAGCAAGGATAGACTTTGACGAAATCCGAACCGGCCTTCCAGGCCGCCATAACTTCTGACGGTGTCAGCGCGCCTGGAAACACGACCACCTTCTCCTTCACCGCGAACTCGACGATTTCGTGATCCAGACCGGGACTGGTCAGGAATTTCGCCCCGGCATCCAGACAGCGGCGCGCGGTTTCGATGTCGAGCACGGTACCCGCCCCCGCGATGAGGTCGGGGTGATTGCGCGCCAATTCGCCGATCACTTCAATGGCGCCGGGCACGGTCATAGTGACTTCCACTATAGGAATGCCGCTGCTCGAGACCGCCTCGACCGCGAAGAGTGCATCTTCGGTAGAGGACAAGCGAATCGCAGGGATGATTCCGATATCCTCAATGATTTTGCGGACTTGTTCCTTATCCATGTTGTTGTCGATCCACGATCATATCATCGCCGCTGCCGCGGACAGAATATGCGAACTTCGGCGGCTCGCCAACGTATTCATTCGTGAGATGTCTTTCCATAATCAGCTCAAACATGTTGTCCGGCGGCTCCTCCGCGCCCCGATGTTCAGCTTCATCACGCTGTTAACGCTCGCTATCGGGATCGGCGCCAACACCGCTATTTTCAGTGTGATCAGCGGGGTGTTGCTCAAACCGCTGCCATATCCGGACGCCGGCCGGCTGGTGGGTGTCTGGCAAACGGCGCCGGGTCTGAACATCAAGGATCTGAACGCGTCTCCGGCCACTTACTTCACCTATCGCGATGAGATGCGCGCGTTTCAAGACGTCGGCCTGTGGCGCTACGACAACGAAAGTATTACGGGAATTGGGCAGCCGGAACAAGTGGATACGCTGGATTTCACCGACGGTACGCTGCCGCTTCTTGGCGTGCAGCCTATTCTGGGCCGCGTCTTCACGCGCAAAGACGATACGGCGGGAAGTCCCGATACGGTCATGCTGACCTACGGTTATTGGCAGCGCAAATTTGGCGGAGATCGTACGGTTATCGGCCGCCGCGTCCTGGTGAGCGGGCACGCGCGGGAGATCATCGGCATCCTGCCGGAGAATTTCCACTTCATGAACGCTAAGCCGGCGCTGATCATGCCGTTTCAGCTCGACCGCAACAAAGCCTTTATCGGGAACTTCAGCTATCAGATGCTGGCGCGGCTCAAGCCCGGCGTCTCCATCGCACAGGCCAACGCCGATGTCGCGCGTATGATCCCGCTGATGGGCACGAAGTTTCCGCCGGCGCCCGGCATCAGCATGAAGATGTTTGAAGACGCGCACATCGGACCCAACGTTCGCCCGCTCAAGCAGGATGTTGTTGGAGACATCGGCAAAGTGCTCTGGGTGCTCATGGCCACGGTCGGCATGGTGCTCTTCATTGCGTGCGCGAACGTTTCGAACCTGCTGCTGGTGAGAGCGGAGGGCCGTCAACAGGAGCTGGCAATCCGCGCGGCGTTAGGAGCCGGATGGAAGCAGATCGCGCGCGAGCTTCTCTTTGAGAGCGTGATGCTCGGTGTGATGGGCGGCGCGCTCGGCCTGGCGCTGGCGTATGGCGCGCTGAAGTTCCTCGTATACCTGGGCCCCACTAATCTGCCGCGTCTGGAAGAAATCTCTATCGATCCACAAGTGTTGCTGTTTACCTTGGGGCTCTCCCTAATCGCGGGGCTGCTGTTCGGTCTCATTCCCGTCATCAAATACGCGGGTCCGCAGCTCGGCACGGCGCTACGCGAAGGCGGCCGCAGTTTGAGCGAGAGCCGGCAGCGGCATCGCGCACGCAGCGTGCTGGTGGTGGTGCAAGTCGCTTTGGCGCTGGTGCTGCTCATCAGTTCGGGTTTGATGATCCGGACGTTCCAGGCATTGCGTCATGTGCAGCCTGGATTTGTGGGACCCGAACAGATCCTGACGCTGCATGTCTTCATCCCCGACGCTTTGGTAAAGGACAACGAGCGCGTAGCGCGCATGCACAACGACATTCTCCAGAAAGTCGCCGCGATTCCCGGCGTCACTTCGGCCGGTTTGTCGAACTCGATCACCATGGACGGATGGACCGATAACGATCCGATCTTTGTCGAGGATCATCCCTATGCGGACGGAAAGATTCCGCCGCTGCGGCGCTTCAAGTTCGTCTCGCCGGATTTCTTCAAGACCATGGGCAATCCGCTGCTGGCGGGCCGCGACATGAGCTGGACCGATATTTACGAAATGCGTCCGGTGGTGCTGGTATCGGAGAATATGGCCCGCGAGTTGTGGCACGATCCCGCGGGCGCCATCGGCAAACGAATCCGTGAGACTCCCAAGGATCCATGGCGCGAGGTGGTCGGTGTCGTCGGGAACGAGCGCGACAACGGCGCCGATCAGCCTGCTCCAACCATCGTGTATTGGCCACTGTTGATCAGAGACTTCTGGGGCGACAAAGTCAGCGTTCACCGCACACTCGCCTATGCGATCCGTAGCCCGCTCGCCAACTCGTCGAGTTTCCTGCAGGAGGTGCGGCAAGCGGTATGGTCCGTGAATCCCGATCTGCCGATTGCGGATCTCAGAACGGTGAAGGAGATCTACGACAAGTCCATGGCGCGGACTTCGTTCACGCTTGTGATGCTTGCGATTGCGGGTGCGGTGGCGTTGCTGTTGGGCGTGGTCGGAATCTATGGCGTGATCGCCTATTCGGTGTCGCAGCGAACGCGCGAGATCGGGATCAGGATTGCGCTCGGCGCTCAACCATCGATGGTGCGGCAGATGTTCGTTCGGGATGGGTTGAAGCTGACGGCCATCGGCGTTGCGTGCGGTTTGATCGCGGCGCTGGCGCTGACCCGGTTGATGTCCGCGCTGCTGTTCGATATCAGTCCGATGGATCCGATCACTTATGCGGGCGTTTCTCTCGTCCTGGTCCTTTCGGCTTGGCTGGCGACTTACTTGCCGGCTCGGCGCGCGACCAATATTGAACCGCTCGATGCGCTCAGGGCGGAGTAAATCGTACGGCGTACGGCGTACGGCGTTCAAGCGAACACTCGCTGCACGCTGCACGCTGTACGCTGTACGCTGTACGCTGTACGCGGCTGTCCTACACTGTAGGAATGTCTCGCGGTTCGATCGGAGTTTTCGATTCCGGTGTCGGCGGTTTGACGGTGTTGAAGGCTCTGCGCAGCAGGCTGCCGCAGCGCGACTTCATCTATTTCAGCGATACCGCGCGCGTGCCCTACGGGCGCAAACCCAAGGAAATGGTCCGGGGATTCGCGAGTGAGATCGCAGCGTTCCTGGAACAACTCGGCATCGCGGGGATCGTCGTCGCTTGCAACACGGCTTCGGCATGCGCGCTCCCCGAACTGGGCGATGAAGTCTCCGTGCCGGTCTGGGGCGTCATCGATCCCGGTGTGGAAGCGGCGCGCCGCGTGACGCGAACTGGAGAGGTCGGCGTGATCGGCACGAAGGGCACTATCCAAAGCGGCGTCTATCAGCGCAAGCTCTCGGACGCCGGCCTGCACGTTTGGGCCAACGCCTGTCCGATGTTCGTCCACCTTGTCGAGGAAGGGCTCGCCTGTTCGAGCGAAGCCGAGGTGCTGGCGCGTCACTATCTCGCGGATATGCCTCCGATCGATACATTGATTCTGGGATGCACGCACTATCCTGTGCTCACGTCCGTCATCCAGAAGGTCGTGGGGCCCGGCGTCACGCTGGTATCGAGCGCCGACGTCACGGCGGAGGTGGTCGCGAATGCCTTGGGCCAGGATTCGCTCGATGGACCGGGCCGCGTTACTCACTACGTTACAGGCGGGGTCCCAGCGTACCTGCATACCGCGGAAACGATCGGCGGAGTGGAAGGAAAAGTGATCCCACTCGATGTGACGAGACTGGCGGATGCCGGCGTCAGTGTTCGTGGAGGAGTATCATTATGAAGTTCAGTCTGAGAATCATTACTGCTAAAATCGGCAAGGGCATCGGCAAAGGAATCAAGAAAATTCTCTAATCATTCATGACCCTAGAACCCGGCAAATTCTACCGAGCCAAGACGGCTCTTGGAACTCAGGTCACCTTCACGGTGATCGACGCCAAGTTTGAGCACTGGGCGAAGGTAGACCTGGAAGAGGCGGGCACGGTGGAACCGAACGTGTGGCTCAACATCAGGCTGCTGCTATGGATCAGCTCCGAGCCGCGCCGGGTGGACGCCGTTCAGAAGGCCGCGGACGAAGTGATCGAAGCGCTCGAAGTGTCGGCAAAGAGTCGTTGAGCCAATCGTTGTGACATGATGGTGGCTATGACGCCGCCGCAAACACCGCCGAAGATTCAGCTTTCTCAGTCCAGCGATTACCGTGAAGGCTATGCCAATAGCGTCCAGATCCGGGTCAATCTCTGGGACTTTTTTCTCATGTTCGGAACCATCAATCAAACCGCCGCCGACAGCGTTTATATACAGAACTTCCAAGGCGTCTACCTGAGTCCGCAGCAAGCCAAGGCACTTTATAATGTATTGCAGCAGAACATCAACCAGTATGAGGCGACCTTCGGTGAGATCAAGCTCGAACCGCAGGGTTCGGGCAACGTTATCCAATGATTGCAGCTCGGGCAAGAGGCGGCGTTCGGACGCATCATGAGATCCGCGCGGGCACATATCTTTTCCTCTTCTTCGCCTTTCTGGTTATCCTTTTCGCCGGTCATTTTTCTTATTTGAAGCTCCCCTACTTTTGGGACGAGCTGGGCCAGTTCGTTCCGGCCGCGCTCGACATCTTGCATGAGAACGCCTGGATTCCGCACTCCACGGTTCCGAATGTCCATCCCCCGGGAGTGATGGCGTATCTGGCCGGAATCTGGCGGGTTTTCGGATACTCCATTGCAGCGACACGCTCCGCAATGCTGCTGCTCGCGACCTTCGGCCTGCTGTTCACATTCCTCCTGGCGATGCGTTTATCGGAAGGGCTGGCCGGCATACCCGCGCTTTTCGCCGTACTCCTGTTGTTGTGCGATCCGCTGTTCTACACGCAGGCGATGATGGCGCAGCTCGACATGCCGGCGATGGTCTTCTGTCTCATGGCGCTGGTGCTGTTCTTCGAGGATCGTCACCGCGCCTGCGCCTTAGCCTGCACCGCGGCGGTGTTGTCCAAAGAAACCAGTGTATTGTTGCCGCTGGTGTTCACCCTGGTGTTGTTCCGGGAGCGGCGGCTGAAAGAGTACGCGCTGGTCTATGCGATTCCTTTCGCGACGCTGTGCGTGTGGCTGCTGGCTCTCTGGGGCGTCACGGGAACGCCGTTCGGTAATCGTGGATTCGAACATTACAACGTCGCATATTCGTTGAATCCCATCCGCGTGGTGTTCGCATTCCTGAGGCGCATCTACTATTTGTTCTTCGACAACTTCCGCTGGGTGGGAACCGTGGTTATCGTCCTTTCCTGGCGCCGCTTTCATATCTATTCGAGCCGGGCCTGGCGCGTGACCATGCTCTTTGCGGCCGCCCACATCGTGTTGGTGAGCCTGCTGGGCGGCGCGGAACTGGAGCGCTATCTGCTGCCCGTGCTGCCGATCTTCTACATCGCCGTTGCGGCGGGCCTCTCGACGGTGCCGCAATGGATCCGCAATGTCGGGCTGTTCGCCATCTGCGGCGGTCTCATCACCGGCCTTTTCGTGAACTCCGTTTTTCCGTTTCCGTTCGAGGACAATCTGGCGATGGCGGACTTTGTCGGATTGCAGCAGGCGGCCGCGCAATACCTGGAAAGCAATCAAAAGGACAAGACGATTTACACGGCCTGGCCCCTCACAGCGGCATTGCGGCGCTCCGAATACGGTTACGTGCAGCATCCTCTGAAGACCAAGGAGACCACGGATCTGCGCTACTCCACGCTGGCGAAGCTGGACCCCAACACGGTCGAAGTGCTGGTGTTGTATTCGCGGACGTGGGTGCCGAAATGGAGCGTCCTGCAAGTCTCCATGGTTGACCGCTTTCTCTCCAAGTTTTATGAATATGAACCGCAAATGACAGCGGAGCAGTGCAAGAGCATGCTCGGACTGGTGCCCGTGAATCGCTGGACGCAGCGCGGGCAATTTATCGAAGTGTTCGTGAAACCCTCAGTTGCGCAGGACCAGGTTACCGGCGCGGTCACGCAGGATAGTCCAACCGGGGGGAACTAAGGTCGTCGATCCGTAGTCGACCACCAGCGCGGGACCCTTCGCGGTGGTGAGTTGCGCGCGGGTGTAGACCGCGGTCTTGCTGAATTTTCCTCCTGAGAAGACGCGGCGGCTCACTGGTTTTCCGGCCGAAAACTGGGTTCGTTTTGTGATTTTTGGTTTTGCGGCGCACGTTATGGACCGAACTCGGACGGTGACGACTTCAATGGGCCTCGACAGGTCGGCATAGCCATAAACTTGCTGGTGCTCGCGATGGAAGAGCTCGCCCGGATTTTCGGGCCTCCAGGGAACGGTCAACTCATAACTCTGGCCGGCGTAGCGGATATCGGCGAGCCGTTCCAGCTTCGCTCCCTTCTCGCGGCGCGCGGTTCGCTCCAGATCGCGAAATGCTTTTTCGAGATCGGGGCGGCTCAGGACTCCGGCGGCATAATCGCGTACATTGTCGGCCAGCAGCATTCCCAAGGCGGAAAGCGCACCCGCATAATCGGGAACGATGACGGTGCGCATTCCCAACTCCGCGGCCATTTCGCAGGCATGCAATCCGCCGCAGCCGCCGAACGCGACAAGGGCGAAGTCGCGCGGATCGTGCCCGCGCTCGACTGAGACCAGCCGGATGGCGCGTTCCATGTTGGCATTCGCGACGCGCACAATTCCTGCCGCGGCGGCCTCGCGGTCAAGCTTCAATGCGTGCGCGATGGTGTCGATGGCGCGGCCCGCTCGATCGATATCCAGGCGCATCTCGCCTCCCACTAACTGATCCGGCGCGATGCGGCCAAGCACGACATGAGCGTCGGTGACCGTGGCGCGATCGCCCACGCCGTAGCAGGCCGGGCCCGGATCGGCTCCAGCGCTTTCCGGTCCCACCCGCAACAGACCGCCTTCATCGACGCGGGCGATGGATCCGCCGCCCGCTCCGACGGTGTGTATATCGAGCATCGGAACGCGGATGGGGAATCCTTCCACCGACGCTTCCATACTTTCGCGGGGCTTGCCGTCGCAGAGGCTCACATCCGTGGACGTGCCGCCCATATCGAAGCCCAGGATACGGGTGTGACCGGACAAACGGGCCATCTCGAGCGCGCCCACGACGCCGCCGGCGGGGCCGGACAGAACTGTCCGAACGGCATGCCGCCGAGCCTCCCGCGCCGACATGAAGCCGCCATTCGATTGCATAATCGACAGCCGGTGGCGGCAGCCGCTTTCGAGCTGTCCGAGATAACGGTCCATCAGCGGACCGACGTAGGCGTTGATTACGGTGGTGCTGGTGCGCTCATACTCGCGAAATTCGGGACAGATGTCGTGAGAGGTCGAAACGTATCCGAGATCGGCAAGGGCAGCAGCCACCGTGTTCTCGTTTTCCGGGACGCGATAGGCATGCAGGAAGCAAATGGCGATGGATTCGACTTTGGCGCGTTTAAGACGCTTCACGAGAGCGTCCAGTTCTTTGGGCTCGGGACGCTTTTCGATGGTTCCGTCGTAATAGACACGCTCGTTTACTCCGAAGCGCAGTTCAGAGGGGACCAGGGGCGGGCGCGGTTGCGGCGTCAGGTTGTAGAGTTCGGCGCGATTCTGGCGCGCGATCTGGATGACGTCCTCAAATCCGGCGGTGGTGACGAGCGCTGTGCGCGCTCCTTTGCGTTCGAGCAGGGCGTTGGTGGCAACGGTGGAGCCGTGGACAACATCGGCGCGTGCGCGGCCGGCGGCGCGATTCAATCCTTCGAGAATGACCGTCGCCGGGGCTCTTGGGTTGGAGCGGAGCTTGAAGGTTTCGATCTCGCCGCCGTCGTGCAAAACAATGAAATCCGTAAACGTTCCGCCTGCGTCAACGCCGATTCTCATTTCGCGTGTTCTCAGGATCTCACGATGCCAGCACGCTCGCGGCGTGCGCAGGCCAAGAACCGCTCCCTGCCGGTCACGGCTCGGAATGACACCGATGGCCTGCGCCACGATACGATTAAAACGTTGACCACCAACCACGAGACTGAAGTCATCCAGGCGCCGGGAGTGTACCTGTGGGAGCCGCCGGGCAAGACGTTCGCGGTGCGCCTGAGCTTCGACGTCGTGGATCGCATGCTTCAGGATGTGATGCGCGGCTTCGGAGCGGTGCCGAAACGGGGCGCAGAAGTGGGCGGCGTGCTGCTGGGACGGGTCGGCAAGGGCGAGAAAACGATCGTGACGATCGACGATTTCGAAACCGTTCCGATCGCGTACAAGCGCAGCCCTTCTTTTCTTCTGTCGGATGAAGACGCCAAGGCGTTTGATGGCGTGGTGCAGCGGACCAGGAACGGCGCCGATCCCCTGCTGCGGCCGGTTGGTTATTTCCGCAGCCATACGCGCGAGGGCGTGGGCTTGGGTCCTGAAGATGCCGCTCTGATGGCGCAGCATTTTCCGGAGCCCGATTCTGTCGCCCTTATCGTGCGGCCTTTTGCCAGCCGCGTAAGCCAGGCCGGATTTTATTTCAAAGAGAATGGCCAGTTTCCGGCGGGCCTGCCGCTGCTGGAATTTCCGTTCCGGCGGCGGGAGCTCGATCCGGACAGTCCGCCGCCAAGCCGAGCTGCGCGGCCCGCGGATCGCCACCCACTCGGGAGCTCTCCGGGCGAGCAACGTGAACACAAGCCGCTGGGGTATGAGCCGCCGGCGGGAGTGCAGCGCGGCCCGACGCCGGGATTCGACGACGCCGCCTCCGGGTATGCGTCCGAAAACAAGCCGAAAAGCCGCAATGGCTGGGTGTGGGTCCCGCTCTCTTTTATTTTTCTGTTGCTCGGTGTTCTGCTCGGGTTCCAAGCCGCGCTCTCCATGAGACCCCAGCTTCCCGCTGGATCGAACGAACCTTACAACCTGAGCGTCACGGTGACGCAAAATGGTGGGAATTTGCAGATCAAGTGGGATCGTCAGGCTCTGGCGATCCGGACCGCGCAAAAGGGACTGCTCACCATCGAGGACGGGACCTACACCAAGCCAGTGCCGCTGAATGCATCTGAACTTCAGAGCGGCAGCGTAGTGTACCCGCCGCAAAGCAAGCAGGTGCGGTTCCGGCTGGATGTGTCGGTGAGTGCGCGGGATGTGGTGTCGGAAAGTGTTGAATGGCATAAATAATTACGGGACGGGCGTTCGTAGTTGTTGGTTCGTAGTTCGTCTTTGGGGAGTGAGGAACCGCTCCCGTCCGGGCGTGTGAAATAATCTCGGCATTCGTTACGCTCGCTGACGCGCGCGGCTCGGTAGCACTCTGAAAAGATCGGACCGAGTTGCGGAGCTGCGACGGTTACGGAGCGCCCGGTGCCGATTGTTTCACGGACCCTGCCAGCGTTACGCGAGCTCTTCGATTGATGGCGAGCACTGACTGGATGGCCTTAAGGCGATCTTAGTTCTGGAGGCGTTCAGCTCGGCGCGGATCACTTCGCCAGGAGTTATCGTTCCGGCGGAGACCAGGCGGGCCAGCGGTTGGACCAGGTGCCTTTGGAGCGTCCGCTTCAATTCACGGGCGCCGTATTCCTCGCTGGTTCCGGACTTGAGCAAGAACTTCTTCGTTCGCGCGGGAACGTCGAGAAGAAAAGAGCGGTCACCAAGGCGATTCTCGATGTGTTCCTGAAAATCTTCGAGATGCTGATCGAGAATTCGGGCGAGCGATTCAGGTGTTAAAGGCCGATAGGTAATGACAGCATCGAGCCTGTTCACGAACTCTGGCGAGAAGCGTTTGCGAACCGCGCCGAGCCCGATGGTTTCAAGACGCGCGGCCGTGCGATCATCATCGCGGGGCGCCATGGCTTCATAACCGAACGTAGGCCGCAGGAGGCGTCCCATGCTACGCGCGCCGAGGTTGCTAGTGAGAAAGATCAGCGTCTTGTCGAAATTCACCACCGTGTTGTCGCCCAGACGCAGGGTGGCTTTGTCGAGGACGCCTAGTAATAGCCGCGCCATGGAGGGAGCGGCCTTCTCGATCTCGTCGAACAGCACCACGGATAGTTCGCTGAACTGCGAGATCACGCCGGCCAATTTATTCTGCGTCAACAGCGGCTGCGTTTCACGGTGACCCAGGTAGCCGGGCGGCGCGCCGATCAGCTTGGCTACTTCGTGCTCCATCTGAAACTCGCCGCAATCGACTTTGAGGAGCTTCTTGGGGGTGCCGTGCAGAGCTTCGGCGACCGCTTCCACGGTCCTTGTTTTTCCTGTACCAGTTGGACCGAGCAGCAGGAAAACTCCCGCCGGCCTTCCCTCGGCGGCAAGCCCCGCCTCGTGGATTTCAATGAACGGCACAATGCTGGAGATCGCGGCGGGTTGACCCACTACGAGCTCCGATAATATCTCTGCCAGTTGACCCGTAATGGAAGGACGATTGTCTCTTAGATACGGCAATTTGGATCTCATATGCGAGGAAAAGCTCCTACAGGCCCAGAATGCACGTAGGGGCTCGCCAATAGAGAGTTGGAGGGGCGAAAAAAAGGCGGAATTCAGCGTTGGAGGCGAAACTCTATATGCCCAGGAATGAGAGGATTAGGCCTTCAATCCGCTCGCTGGCGCGGCCATCTCCATAAGGGTTGTGAACGCGTTTCATGCTCTCCCACGCCTCCTGATTTTCGAGCAGGTTGGACGCTTCCCGGCAGATGCGATCCGCGTCCGTGCCGACCAGTTTGACGGTGCCCGCCGCCACCGCTTCGGGACGCTCCGTTTTGTCCCGCATCACTAAAATCGGCTTGCCGAGCGAGGGACCTTCTTCCTGCACTCCGCCTGAATCCGTGATTAGAAAATAGGCGCGGCTCATGAGGTCGACGAAGGGCACGTAGCTGAGAGGGTCGATGAGCAGTATGTGGGGATGGCCGGCCAACAGGCGATTGACCGGGTCCTGCACGTGGGGATTGGGATGAACGGGGTAGACGATCTGAACATCATCGCGATTTGCAAGGCGTGCAAGGGCGGAGCAAATGCTTTCGAAACCGGCTCCGAAGCTTTCGCGGCGGTGGGCGGTTACGACGATTAGTTTTTTGTGCGGGTCCAGTTGGGTCCAGGGCAAGCCGCGCAATTCGCCGGAGTGCAACTTGTCGCGAACGTAGAGGACGGCGTCGATGCCCGTGTTGCCGGTTACGCCGATCGCTTGCGCGGGAACTCCTTCACCGCGCAGATTGTTGGCCGCGGCCTCCGTGGGAGCGAAATGCAGCGTGGCGAGGCGCGTGGTGAGAACGCGGTTCATTTCTTCGGGGAAAGGCTGGCGCAGGTCCCAGGTGCGCAGGCCGGCTTCGACGTGTCCGACGGCGACGTTCTTATAAAAGGCGGCAAGCGCGCCGCAGAAAGTTGTGGTGGTGTCGCCCTGCACCAGGACCATGTCCGGCCGCGACGAAGCGAGCACGGGCTCGAGTCCGGCGAGAATTGCGGAGGTGGATTGAAAGAGGGTTTGATTCGGCCGCATCAGGTCGAGATCGTAATCGGGTTTGATGTGGAACGCCTCGAGTACCTGGTCGAG
The DNA here is from genome assembly GCA_049514735.1 of Bryobacteraceae bacterium. GTDB lineage: Bacteria > Acidobacteriota > Terriglobia > Bryobacterales > Bryobacteraceae > JAICMB01. The sequence goes on along the minus strand of JBEKUT010000006.1, from coordinate 19,271 downwards.
CAGGCCGCGATGTTGGGCGGTGACGCAGACCTCGACTTGCAAGCTGGTGTTGGCGCGCAGGCGCAGGATGACGGGGCAGAGTTTGATAGCTTCCGGCCGGGTTCCGAATACGAAAAGGACTTTGGGCAGAACGGCCCTACTTATGGCGGTACGTGATGCGGCCCTTGGTCAAATCGTAAGGGGAGAGCTCGAGGGTGACGCGGTCGCCAGCGAGGACTCGAATACGGTTGCGGCGCAGCTTGCCAGCGAGGTGCGCGAGGACGGTGCGCTCCTGGTCGAGTTGGACGCTGAAGAGGCCGCTGGGGAATTTCTCGACGATGGTTCCAGTTACTTCGATACTGTCTTCTTTGCTCATTGTCCTCCGGTGTGGGAGATTTGTACCGCCTTTCTACAAGGTAGTTTAACAAGGAACCCGCATGGGGAGGGTGCTTGGGAGGTGGGGTGGGCCCCTGAGGGGAGACAACCAGTCAAGACCAGTGGTTATCGTTCAATAATAAATCGTTCCATTGGAGACGGCAATAGATTTATTCCGATCGTGACCGGTGAAGCGGAGAAGGGCAACGCTGGCGAGCGACCCTTCAAGGAATAGCCGGCGGAACTCGTCGTGGAGGATGGGGAGGGCGCGTCCTTTCCGGCGTGTCCTATAGCTTGGGCTGGGCCCGAATGGCTGCGTAAAGAAGGCGAACAGTGGTCGGATCCTAGGATCGATCGCTGCAAGCTTTCGCGGCGGAACATGCTTGTTCATGGTGTGCTCCCGCGCTTAGCGCACCCGAGCAGGAGGGGTGGTGGGGGTAAGTTGTTGAGGGTAGGGGAGGGATCGAACCGACTCGGTTTCGCGAATTCGCCGAGCAGGATTTCTTGCCGGTATTGGCGCTGCTCGAATGCGAATTATCCGGCGCCTTCTTCGGGACAAGCGATTTTCTCTTGTCGACGATGACTCAAAGGCCTTGCTGGCTGAGCCATCGAAGGCCTCATGAGGGCGGTGATCGTGGCCACGGGCGAGCCATTTATTCTGCAGCCGAGAGAGTTTGTGCTGGCCATTACGGAGGAGCAACTCACGCTGGATGACGATGTCCTCGGCCGTCTGGAAGGCCGTTCCAGCCTGGGCAGAATCGGGATTATCGTGCATGGCACGGCGGGGCTGTTCGATCCCGGCTGGTCGGGAAAAGCGACTCTGGAACTGAGCAATCTCGGACGCATGCCGGTGGCGCTCTATCCGGGGATGCGGATCTGCTCGTTCACGTTTGAGCAGCTCTCGACGCCGTCTTCGGTGCCATACCGGAGCAAGGTCGGCAACAAGTACTCGGGCCAGGATCGCCCGATCGCGAGCCGCCTGGCCGGGGAATTCAAAGGCTAATAAACTTCGCCTATCCGTGTTCAGGCGGCGCGCGATGCGTGAAATAATCCCGGCATTCGTTACGCTCGCTGACGCACGCGGCTCAGTAACACTCTGAAAAGGTTGGACAGAGTTGCAGAGCCGCGACGGTTACGGAGCGCCAGGGCCGATTACGGAGCGGCGGCGTTCCAAGCTAGAATCGGCTCTGTTCCCATTTCACAGGAGGCTGCCATGAAGTCCGCGCCACGTTCCATTCTTTTCCTCGCCCTGCCCACTTTATTGTGCGGGCAGGTGAAGCACACGCCAACGCTCGATGAGATGTTGAATCTGAAGACTATCAACGCGCCGAAGATTTCTCCCGATGGCCGATTCGTGGCGTATCGGATGCGTGAGACAAATTGGAAAGAGAATTCTTACGTATGGCAGTTGTGGCTCGTGGATGTTACCACCGGACGCAGTTTTCAGCTTACGAGGGGGAAAGAATCGGCCAATCAGGAAGAATGGTCACCGGACGGAAAATGGCTGGCATTTGTCACTAAGCGCGATCCGTCCTCGATCGAACCGCGCCCGATTGAAAAGAAGGAAGAGGGCAAGGACGCCGAACACGACGCTGGGAAGCCGGCCGAGCATCAAATCTGGGCGATCTCGCCAGAAGGAGGCGAGGCCTGGCAAGTGACAAAATCGGAGAAGGATGTGGAGAGTTTTCACTGGTCGCGGGATGGCAAGTCCATCGCGTTCACGGCGCAGCTTCCGGAGAGAAAAGCTCATAAGGATCGCAAGGAGAAATACAGCGACTACGAAGTGTTCGAGAAGGATTACGAGCAGGAACAATTGTGGCTGGTGGACACAGCCACAGCCGCTGAGACTTGTCTGCCGGCGGCCGCTAAGAAGCTCACATCGGACATTTCGTTGAATGTCAGTTCGTTTGCCTGGTCGCCCGACTCGACTAAGATTGCGTTTAGCGCTTCGAAGAGCTCGCTGCTGGCATTCAGCGGCGAGCAGGATATCTATTTACTCGATCTGGCGCGGAATAACGCCGTAAAGAAAATCGTAGGGTTGCCGGGACCGGACACTTCACCGGTGTTCTCGCCCGATGGAAAACAGCTTGCGTTCACTACGGCGCTGGCGCAGCCGTATTATTTCTACGCAAACCGGCATGTCGCGGTGGTAGATGTGGCAGCAGCCGCCGTCAAGCCTGCCGCGTCGCCAGGCGATGTGAGAGACCTGACCGGCAGCTTCGACGAAGATCCTGACATCGCCGATTGGGGACCGGATGGCGTGTACTTTACCGCCATCCAGAAGACAAGCATCCATCTGTTTTGTGTAAATCGGGAGTCACGCGAGATTCGGCGGATTACTTCGCCGGCCGCGCTCATCGTTGAGGATGTATCTTTTACCAATGATTTCAAAACGGTTGCCTTCAGTGCGCCGGACGCGACACACATGGCGGAATTATATGTGTCCCCGGTGTCTTCGTTTGCGCCGAGAAAGCTGACCGACTCCACCGCGCAGGTGAAGGATTGGAAATTGGGCACCGTGGAAGTGGTTTCGTGGAAGAGTGAGGACGGAACTACGATCGAAGGCATTCTTCACAAACCCGCGGATTATAACGCGAGCAAGAAATATCCATTGCTAGTGAAGATTCACGGCGGACCGACGGGCACGTCGCTTCCGACATTGTCGCCGGCCGACAACGCCTATCCCGTGCAGATATGGCTCTCCAAGGGGGCGCTGGTTCTGGAGCCGAACTATCGCGGAAGCGCGGGATATGGGGCTGCCTTCCGCGCACTGAACGTACGGAATCTGGGAGTGGGCGATATGTGGGATGTGATGAGCGGTGTAGATTCGCTGATCGCAAAAGGAATGGTGGACCAGAACCGTATGGGGTCGATGGGCTGGTCTGAGGGTGGATATATCTCGGCGTTTCTGACCACACACACAGATCGCTTTAAGGCGATCTCAGTAGGCGCCGGAATCAGCGACTGGATGACTTATTACGTGAGTACGGATATTACGCCATTTACACGTCAGTATCTGCACAGCACTCCGTGGGACGATCCGGAGGTGTATGCGAAGACGTCGCCAATTACGACCATTAAGCAGGCGAGGACGCCCACGCTGATTCAGCAGGGAAGCAACGACAAGCGGGTGCCCGTGCCAGACAGCTTCGAGCTATATCGAGGATTGCAGGACCAAGGTGTGCCGGCGCGGCTGATCTTGTACTCGGGATTCGGCCACGGAGTCAATAAGCCGAAAGCGCAGCGGGCGCTGCTCGAAGCGAATCGGGACTGGTTTGATTTCTATATCTGGAATGAGGCTATCCCGAAAGACTCGGCAATGTATGGGGGGAGTGAGTTCGAAACAGAGAAGTAGCCGGACTCGAGGCGATGCCGTGAGCGGCAGCGGCTCGGACGGGAATCAGGAGACAGATTCGACACGCATTTTCATGCCGTATTTGGACCGCAATGTGATCAGCGGCAGCGGCTCAACCCGGTGGCCCGGAACGAGCCTCAAACGCCACTTTTGCGCGATCGTTGCGAGCATCAACGTTCCTTCCATCCAGGCGAACCGCTCTCCGATACACAGGCGCGATCCGCCGCCAAATGGAAAATAGGAAAACTTGGGGCGCGCGTCGCGAGCCTCCGGTGTCCAGCGTTCGGGATCGAAACTATCCGGTTCCGGGAACCATCTGGGATCGCGATGCATGACATAGGGGCTCATAATCACGATCCCGCCTGGGGGCAATTCATAGCCGCCAATCTCACACGCTTCGATGGCCTTGCGGCCAACTCCCCAAGCCGGCGGATAAAGCCGCATGGCCTCGGCCAGCACCATTTCGGTATAGCGAAGCTGCGGCAAATCCTCAAACGACGGCTCGCGATCGCCGAGCACGCTCTGGATTTCTTCATGCATTTTGCGCTCGCATTCCGGATTCTGCGAGAGCAGATACCAGCTCCACGTCAAAGCCTGCGAGGTGGTTTCATGGCCGGCCAGGAACAGCGTTAATGCCTCATCGCGCACTTGGCGGTCGCTCATTCCGCCGCCGCCTTCCTCGTCCTGAGCGAGCAGCAGCATCGACAACAGATCGCCGCAATCTTCTCCGCTGCGGCGCCGCTCGGCGATGATGCCAAAAATGGTTTGGTCGAGCCTGTCCCGGCCCTTTTCGAAACGGCGGACGGACGGCAGCGGCAGTTTTTCCAGATATTCGGAAAACGGCATCATTAGAAAGTTGAACATCTTGAGGACGGCCGTGAGCGCCTCGCCGATTTCGACCGCATCCGCTTCGACATCCGCGCTGAACAATGTTTTACCCACCACGGCAAGCGTGAGCCGCATCATCTCCGACGAAACATCCAGCACTTCTCCGGCGTGCCAGCGCTCTCTTGTTCGCATGGCGTACTCGGTCATCACCTGCGCGTACCCGATCAGCCTGGGCCGGTGGAACGCGGGCTGCACCAGGCGGCGCTGGCGCAGGTGGAAATCGCCCTCGCTGGTCAGCAAGCCTTCCCCGAGCATCACCTTCGCGCGTTGCAGCGCGCGACTCTTCGTGAAATTTTTCCGATTCGTCACCAGAACCTGGCGAATCGATTCCGGCTCATTGACGAGAAAGGCATGCAAGGGACCGAGCCGATAGTACGCGATATCGCCGTATTTGTCGGCGGTTCGTTTCAAGAACCCGAGAGGATCGCTGCGAAACGCGACGATCTGCCCGACGATCGGCGGATTCTTCGGTCCGGCCGGTCTGCGGATCGCGATCATTTCACTTTCTCCTGAAGGTTGCGGGCGATGGCCGTTACTAATTTTCTGGGGGAAATCCGGAGCGCCTGTACCATCGCGCGATTTCTTAAGCCGGGAATCACTATCGTGCGGCCTGCCATCAGTCCACGATACCCGATCTCAGACACGTCCTTCGCGCTCATGGACCCCATGCGCATCAGCCGCGCCTCGCTCAACGCGGCACGGTCCTGAAAGCCGGTGGTCGTTGGGCCTGGGCACAAGGCCGTCACGGTGACCCCAGTGCCTTTTAACTCGTTCGCGATGGCTTCGGAAAAATGCAATACAAATGCCTTGGAGGCATAGTAGAGGGCCATCAAAGGACCGGCCTGGAATGCGGCGGTGGACGCGACGTTCATGATCCTTCCGTAGCGCGCGTCGATCATGCCGGGCAGATACGCCTTCGTAAGCGCGACCAATGCATCCATATTCAGGTGCATCATGTTGAGATCGTCAGTGACCGGAAACTGCGCGAATGGCCCGTAGAGTCCATAACCGGCGTTGTTGACCAGCACCTCGACAGGGCCCGTCCGCTCTTGAATCTCGTCCACGGTCTCCGGAAGCGAAAGATCCCTGGCGACGACGTCTACACCGATGCGATGGGCCGAACGCAACTCACCCGCAAGCTCATGCAGGCGGGATTCGCTGCGCGCAACCAGGATCAGGTCATAATGCTCGCGGGCGAAAATCCGCGCCAATTCCAGACCGATTCCTCCCGATGCTCCCGTGATCAGCGCTCTTGGCATTCAATGTCCCCAGCGCTTTTGGATGTCTTTCCAGCCGATCAGAGTCACTTTATTTTCCGAGAGCAGGCTTTTGAACTCCGGACTGGTCACGAGCTTGAAATCCCGCTCGCGCCAGGCGCTGCCGTAGGCGGGATGGCCCGCGGTGATGGCCTGCAGTTCGGCGTCGTCGTATCCCAGATGCACGATCATCTCGGTCAGGCCGGGTTTGAGCGAACGAATCGCTTGAGTATAGAACTCGCGCCAGTTTTCGGGCTTGGCGTTTTCACCCGCCATCACGTAATTGTCGGCGACGATGTCGCCGTCCTTGAGCAGCCCGAGCAGCGCCGGCGGGGCATCGGGAGTTCGAACCATGAAAAATGGAATGCCGTATTCCCGCGCGAGCTTCACATATACGGGGAAAAATGGCGGAGCGAAGGCGGCGCCCATGTGCGCGTCAACGTGCGTGGGGTGAATTCCTACCTTCAATGCCCGGTCGATCTGAGCGCGTAGCTCGGCTTCTACTTCTTCCGGCATGGCGTTTTTCACGACCAGAGGTGTGTCGGGCCACAGATTTCCATCGGGCGCGAGCAGACCGGGCAGGCTCTGGCGCGCCACGGGACCCCAACGGTAATTCTTCCATTCGCTCGTAAGGGTGAGGTGCAGGCCAAGGTCGGCGTCCGGGTTCGCCTTGGCATACGCCGCGACCTCCGTCAACCAGGGGCACGGAACCATAATGCTGGCGGCTGATACGGCTTTCGAATCAAGCGCGGCGAAGCTGGCACGATCCACCGAATGGCTGACGGCGAGGTCGTCGGCGTGGACGATCAGGAGCTTTGTTCCGGGCGGATAGCCGAGTTGCTCCAGTGCGTTCTTATTAGACTGGGCCGACGCCGCTGCGCACAACAGCAGTATCAAGGCTTTCGGCATAAAGTCACAATCGCTTGCGCCTCCGCGGAGCGGCCCTCGCCAACAGGCCCGATTTTTTCCGCGGTCTTGAATTTCACTGAGACAAAGCTCGCGTCGAGTTCGAGGGTATCGGCGAGTTTTTGCCGTATTTTCATTCGAAAATCTTTCAGTTTGGGGCGCTCTAGAATGACGGTGGAATCGACGTTCACGATTTCGTAGCCCTCGTCAGCCGCCAGGTCGCGGGCGTGGCGCAGAAAGACGAGACTGTCGCAGCCCTTCCAGCGAGGGTCGGTGTCGGGGAAGTGCATGCCGATATCGCCTAAGGCCACGGCGCCGAGGAGCGCATCGGTGATGGCGTGGGCCAGGACGTCGGCATCGGAATGCCCTTCCAGGCCAAAATCGGACGGGATCGCGATGCCGCCAAGGATGAGCGGCCGGCCGGGTGTAATGCGATGCACATCCCAGCCCTGCCCCATACGGTATTGGCTCACAAAAATACGGTAGCAGTATACGGCGCTGCTACGGATTAGCGTGCGCTTTCTCGTCGACCAGAAAATGCTTAGCCAAATCGATATCCGACGGCTTCGTAATCTTGATATTGCGATCGCTGCCTGGAACCACGCTCACCTCAACCTCTTCGAGCCGCTCCACCAAACTCGATTCATCGGTCCCGATAAAGCCGTCCTCTTTAGCCCGATCGAATGCCTTGCGCAGCAAGGAGTGCCGAAACACCTGAGGAGTCTGCGTCAGGATGAGACGCTCACGCGGGATGGTGGCCCGCACCTTATTACGATGCACCTGTTTGACCGTATCCACCGGTACGATGCCCACAATCGCGGCCCCCGATTCCGCTGCCTCCGCAAACACCTTGCCCAGAATATCAAGCTCAATAAACGGCCGGACCGCATCGTGAACCGCCACCAGTTCGGTGTCCTCCGGCAGCGTCACAAGGGCGTTCTCGACGGACTGCTGGCGAGAATCGCCGCCTTCCACCAACCGCACCGGCTTCGAGAAATTCTCCTGCGCGAGAAGCTCCCCGACCCACGACATATCTTCCGCCCGCAACGCCACAACGATCCCAGAAACCCAGTCCGACGACACAAATTTCCTGATCGTATGCAGCAGGATCGGCGAGCCGTCAAGTAGCATGAACTGCTTGCGGCTCGTACCCGCCTTCTCGGGCGCGGGACGCCCCATTCTTGTACCTAGTCCTGCCGCCGGCAGGATCACTGTGACTTTCATTCGGTGGACGCGGATTCTATCCGGCTCCAGTGCTCTTCATCTCGGCTGCGTGCGGCAACGGGACACTTTCCCGCACGGGCTTTTCGTGCCTCTCCGCGGGCGATTGCTTATCGTGAACGGCGTGGACCCGATCGTCGAAACGGCCAAAGATCATTTTACCCGCTGTGGTTTGCAGAACGCTGGTCACCGCAATATCGATGGTCCGCGAGATCATCTTCTTGGCGTTGTCGACAACCACCATGGTCCCGTCGTCCAGGTAGGCGACACCCTGGTTGTATTCTTTCCCTTCCTTAAGGATGAACACGCGCATGGTCTCGCCGGGAAGAACGATCGGCTTGAGGGCGTTCGCCAGCTCATTAATATTTAAGACCTCGACGCCGTGCAAACCAGCCACTTTATTCAAGTTGAAGTCGTTGGTAACGATCTTGCAGTTGTAGACTTTGGCCAGCTCAATCAGCTTCATGTCGACTTCCCGCACGTTGGGGAAATCGTCTTCGAGGATCTGAACGTTGAGGTGTGTAAGTTTCTGGATTCTTTGAAGTATATCCAGACCGCGGCGTCCGCGGTTGCGCTTCAACGAGTCCGCCGAATCGGCGACTAGCTGCAGTTCGCGCAGGACGAACTGCGGGATTACGAGAGAACCCTCCAGGAATCCGGTTTCGACGATGTCGGCGATGCGGCCGTCGATAATCACGCTGGTATCCAGGATCTTGAACGCCTGCTCGACCTGGCTTTCGCCGCCGAACAGCCCTCCCAGCGCCCCCAGATTGAGCATTTCTCCTTTGCTGGCTCCGACTATCAGCCCAACGTAGGCCATCCACAACGAAAGAGCGATTTCGATAAATGCGATGGAGGGAGCGCCGTTGGGGATGTAGGATACGGCGTGGGAAAGAATCAAGGAGGCGAGGAAGGCGCCGCCAAGGCCCAGCAGCGAGCCTAAAGCCGCTCCAATGAGACGTTTGAGGGTGATCTTTCGGACTTGAAGTTCGAAGGCGACCACGCCGAGACCGATAACTATGCCGATTGCGGCCCCGTACGGCGATGGCAAGCCGAAGGGCCGAAGAAACCAGGCTGCACAGCCTAGCAGCGCTATGAATGGGATGCGAAGTAAGAGCAAGTCTTTCACCGAGCTACCCCCGCTACGTGCTTACGCGCAAAACTACGTTCGCGCAGAACCCTAGGAGGCGCCAGAATCGCGCTACATACAGCGCATTGAGTATATCACTTTAAGGGATTTATTCGCCCGGTCGGACGAAACAGTAGTGCGGAAGAATGTTTGAAGTGAGAGAAGAGAATAAGCTGAGGCCTGAGCCGGAGCCGCACGATGGCGGTCCGTCGGAAGGCTACAGCGCTTTGGCGAGTTCTTCGGCGAACGCGCTCTGCGGTCCCTGGTGAGCCTGATTTGGCCGTTTATGCTTCTTGCCACCACGCTCGCGGCGGACATTACGGTCTGCGGCCGGGACGGTGCTGGCCGGCGGTGTTGCGGTTGCGCGAATTCCCTCCACTTGGGGAACGGTTTGCGGTCCGGTTTTGGCCGGGATTAATGGCTGGCGCGATTTTGGCGGTTGAGCCTGGTTCGCCCGCAGCAAACGATCTTCGAGCGGTGCGCGGTCAAAGCGTCGGATGATGGAGTTCATCTCTTCCGAGTTGGGTGCGTCGATAAAGGCGAAGCCCTTCGACTCTTGTGTTTCGGGATTGCGGATGACCTTGACGTCGTCGAATACAAGGCTCTCGGCATTGAGCCACGCCTTGATGTCATCCTTTGTGACCCATACGGGCAGGTTTCCTAAGAAGACAGTAAAACTCATTCGTGGGTGTTGTTAGCTCCGTTAATGTGGATTTTGGGGATTTGCTTCGCGGATGCGATCCATGAAAGCTACCTCGATACTAGCACAGCGTCTTCCGCAGCGCCAAGGGAAAAGTTCACGTAAGTCTCTCGGATGAAAGGAGAAGAAAGTTTAGAGATTTCTAGTACCGGAGCCTCGGGAGTAGTGCTACGCGCCATTTGGAAAGGTCTCACGTATTTTCTATAAGTTACGTTACATCCTGCATTTATCCGCACTAAAGACCCTCGTAGTCGCCTACTCGACTGACATCGAGCACCATGGATCCGCTGTTGTCCACGGCAAAAGTCGACTGAAACCGCGCATTCCAGACGATCTCGTCAAAGCGGTAGGAAAACCTTTGGTTGACGTTCTGGCTGAACGTGTCATCCCAGGCTTTGACGAGAATCAGCAGTTCGGCCTGGACCCGCTCCAGGTCCGCGGCGGTTTTCCCGTAAAGCGGGCTCTCACGCGTTATTGGATGCACGACGGTCCAGGTGAGCGCAAAAAACAGGATCTTATCGCGTTCCAGAGTGAGACGTTCGAAATTGCGCCTATACTCGCCATTGGAAGGGTCGACGGTCATGAGCGCAACAACCACCTCCGGTTCCAGCAGCGTGTTCGCGCGGCGGTTGACCATGCGGAATTGTAAGCTCATGCCGTCCTCATAAGGCGTGATCAGCGCATGTTCGCTGAAGCCGACTCGCGCGGACGGCCGCGAGACGCGTCCGACGAGAAGACCCGTGGCGACCGCGAATCCGAGGAGTCCAATGAGGGCCTCGAACGCCGCCAATACGTTTGCTGCATGGTTGCGCGGCGCGATACTCCCGAAGCCGACCGTGGTCAGAGTTTGAGAGCTGAAGTAGAGGCAATTGAAAAAGCGGTTGGCCTGCTCCATCCCGCCTTGGAGGGCATCCGGCCCCAGCATCCAATAGACCGTCGCGAAAATCAGGTTTACAGAGATGTAGCCGAGCAACAGCACGAAAAAAAAGGCCGGCCATGGGATGCTGACCAGATGCAGGTAGGGATGCACATCGCGCCAGCCCGTCCCCTGGCGCAATACATTGAAGGTCCCGTCCTTATTAATGGCGCGCCGCATGGCGCCGCTGTACTTCTGGGTTAGGCCGGGGTCGAATTTCGGCGTTTGCATAAGCTTATTATGCGTGCCCGGCGATTATAGATACGTTGGCATAAGCTGCATCTCCGGAACCACGGCGCGCGCGGGCAGCTTGGCGACCGCCAGCACCGCCTCCGCGACATCTTCCGGACGCAGCGCCCTGGCCAGCATCTCCGGCGATGGTTTCACGGGGCGCTTGTCCAGAATCTCGGTATCGACAAGTCCGGGACAAATCACGCAGGTGCGGATCCCGTTTTCTTTCTCTTCCACGCGAATGGCGTGCGCCAGGCCGAGCATCCCGCGTTTGGCGGCCTGATACGCGGCTCCTGAAACGTCGGGCGCCAGACCCGAGATTGAAGCGATGTATATCAAGTGTCCGGCGCGGCGCACGCGCATCTGCGGCAGAACCGCCTGGGTGATGTAGTACGCGCCGTTCAAGTTGACGCTCAGAATCATGTCCCAGATCTCTTCGTTCAGACGCTTCATGGTGCGATCCGGGGTGTTTGTCCCGGTGGCGTAGACCAGAATATCGATGTGCCCGAATGCCCCCACAGTGCTTTCGGCGAGCTGCGCCATCTCCTCCACTTTGGAGGCATCGGCGCTGGAGATCGCGATCGTGAGGCCTTCCTTAGCAAGCTCGTCCTGAAGCGACTGCAGGCGATCCTCGCGGCGGGCCGACGCCATCACGAAAGCTCCTTCGCGGGCGAACATCGCGGCGGTTTCGCGGCCGATTCCGCTCGAAGCGCCCACCACCAGCACAACCTGATTTTTTAGCGAGACAGGCATACTCTACGTTTCTCTTCGGCACTGCGCAGCGCCGCTTCAATAATTTTCAATCCGTCGCGAGCATCTTCGGGTTTCACGGGAAGCGGCGCTCCGTCGAGAATCGCCGCCGCGATTCTTTCGTAGAAGGTCTGCCACGCACCGCGTTCCGTTGGGACGGTGACGCATGTCCCGTCCGCGATAGTCAGGATACCAGGAGGATCGCCCGGGTCCGTGCCCCAATCCGGATCGCGCGGACGTTTGCCGGCTCGCAAGGCGTCTTCCTGCGGGTCGATGCCGTATTTTAGAAAACTTCCCAAATCCCCGTGAACCGTAAATCGAGGCCCTGGGTCTCGCACGATCATGGAGCTGTGCAGGATGATGCGCCGGACTCCGTATTCGAGAATCAGATGGAAGTAATCGTCCGCGGCGGCGTGCTCGCGCTGGCGGAACACATCGGCCGATACTGACTCGGGCATGCCGAATAATTGGAGGGCCTGGTCGATCAGGTGCGCTCCCAAGTCGTAGAGGGTGCCGGAACCGGCGCCGGCTTCTTCGCGCCATCCGCCTTTCAAGCGCGGGCGAAAACGATCGAAGTGCGCTTCGTAATAATAGATAGTCCCGAGCTGGCCTTCGGCGACGCATCTACCGACTGTGAGGTAATCGCTGTCCCAACGCCGATTCTGAAAGACGCTCAGGACGCGTTTTTTCGAGGCGGCAAGAGCGATAAGAGCATCGGCCTCCGGCACTGTCAGCGTGAATGGTTTATCGACAACAACGTGCTTTGCGGCCGACAACGCGGCCTGTGCGATTTCAAAATGTGTGGAGGTCGGAGTGGCGACAACGATCAGATCAACACCCGGGTCGTTGCATAATTCTTTGAAGCCCGGTACGATTCGAACACCCGGAAGCTCGCGCTCCACCTGCTCGCGCCGGCTGGTCACGACGGCGGCCAAGCGAAGCTGCTCCACCGACTGAATGAGTGGCGCATGGAATATAGCGCCGCTGATCCCGTAACCAACCAGCCCAACTGCCACGTGTCTCACTGGCATAAAGGATAACGTGATATGTTATGCGAATCGGAGATTCTATTGTGTCGCAGTTAGTACAAGCCAATCTGATCGCAATCTTGCTCGGTGGCGCCGCATTGGCCCAGGTCACGGTTTCGCAAGACACCATCATATTGAAGACCTGGAGCGAAGGTCCGCCGGATATCAATCCGTGGTTCGAATTATTTCCGAGCGACTATTATCCGATGTATCCCTACACGTTGCGCAAGACGTTTCTTCCAGACGCCTCAAATGTGGCGTGGCGCGAGTTGACGATTCAGAACGAGTATCTCTCCTGCCGCGTCTTGCCAGACCTGGGTGGTCATCTCTACAGTTGCCTCGACAAGATCGCCAACGTCGAAATGTTTTATGCGAACCCGGCGATCCGCAAAGCGTTGGTCGGTCTGCGCGGCGCGTGGGCCGCCCTTGGAATCGAGCTCAATTTTCCAGTAGGGCACAGCCTGGTGTCCGTGTCCCCAGTCAGCTTCGGCACGCAGAAGCATCCGGACGGAAGCGCCGGAGTGTGGGTCGCCGATATCGACCGCCAGACCGGCCTCGAATGGCGCGTCGAATTTGTGCTGCGGCCCGGTTCGACAATGCTGGAACAAAATGTTTGGATGTACAACCGCGGCGATGTGCGGCAACCGTATTATTGGTGGTCGGACGCGTCCGTGAAGATCGAGGATCGCAACGACACATTCGTGCTTCCTACACACCTGGTTGCATCCCACGGCCAGACGTTCATCGACGCATGGCCTTTAAGCAAGGCGGGCATCACGAACCAGGCCGGCGTCGATTTGAGCGTGATCGGGAATTACGCGAACGGTAATGGCTTCTTCAGCTACGGGTCGAACGAGCCCTTTTTCGCCGCATATCATCCGAAAACCAAGACCGCAACCGTTCATTACGCCGACCCCACTGTCATGCCCGGAAAGAAGCTTTGGACGTGGGGACCCGGGGCGTCGGGCGATAACTGGGTGGAGGCGAATCTCACAGAAAAATTCCCGTCGTATATCGAGACTCAATCCGGCGTGACGCCGAACCAGGAGACTCGTTTGTGGCTCGATCCGCAGCAGGAGAAGCACTTCACCGAATACTGGATGCCGGCGCGCCAGCTCGATGGAATCAGCCGGGCGAATTTGATGGGTGTTTTGTATCTGGGCCGAAGCAGTTCGAATCTTGTCGCGGAGTTCAACGCGAATCGCGCTATCAAAGGCGCATGCGTCAACATTCTGAACGGGAGCAATATCGTCTATCAGGAGCCCGCGCCGGTCGATTTGGTTCCCACGACAACCTTCCAGCGATCGATTCCCATCTCCGACGCGAGCGCTCAATATACTTTTCAACTCTCGGACAGCAACGGAACCGTCCTGTTGACGCACACGGAAGATCAATATAGCGGGCAGACGGCCGCGCAAGTGAAACTCGGCCCGCAGCCTGCTCCGAACCTCACGGCCGCGGAATCGGAACAGGACTTTCTGTTTCGGGCTGGATTCCACGAGCAGTACCAGCAATACGCGCTTGCCGAAACCGATTACAACATGGGACTGCAACTATTCCCATTGAGCGTTGCGTTGCGCAAAGGCCTGGGCCGATTGGATTATCTTTCCGCCCGCTATGATGAGGCTGCGGCATTGCTGGCGCAGGTCACGGCGCAGACTGCGAACGACCGCGAAGCGCATTATTATCTCGGTCTCGACGATGCAGCGCTGGGGCGCAATAGCGCGGCCGCGGACGAGTGGACCAGCATTCGATCGACACCGGACTTCGGGCAGGCCGCATCGTTTGAGCTGGGCATTCTTCGCGCAGCGGGTGGCGATCTTGCGGGAGCGGCAACTCTCTTCGATAGTGTTCACACGGTTCGCGCTGCCGGTATGGAAATCGCGGTGCTCCGTCATCAGGGAAATAGTCAGAGGGTTCAGGCCTTGCTCGCGCAGTGGCTCGCGTGCGATCCAACAGATCTTCTTCTGCGCTACGAAGCTTCTTTGACGGCGCCCGATGCCACGCTGACGAGCGAACTCGGGGCCGAGCCAGAGCGTGTATTGAATCTCGCCGACGACTACATGCGCCTCGGATTTTACAGTGATGCGGATACCTTGTTGGCCAAGCCGACGCAGGCCAACGTGCCGATCAATTACTACCGCGGCTATTGCCGGCAGCAAATGGGCGCTTCGCCGTCAGCCGATTTTGCCGCGGCCAACCGGATGCCATCGCTCTACGTTTTTCCAAACCGGGCCAGCTCGTTCGCCGTTTTACGAGCCGCGATCCAGGCCAATGCCAACGATGCGACGGCGCACAATTTACTCGGCCTGCTCTATATGAGCAAACGGCAAGTGGATAATGCCATTGCGGAATGGGAAGCAGCCCGGGCGTTCAACGAAAACCTGCCCGCGCTCGACCGTAACCTGGGACGCGCCTACCTGGATCTGAAGGCCGATCCGGCGAAGGCTCTCAAGATTCTTTCCGCCGGCCGAAATCGCGAGCTTTCGAATTCGGATCTTCAGGACGCCTACAGCCGCGCCTCGTCGGCCGCCCGAGCCTACTCAGCGTGTCATGTTAAGTTCGCAGGACCGGCGAGCGCTTCGGTCGAGCCAGGGACGTCTCTTGTCACTGTCTCATTCACAGCCTCGCCGGATTGCGCCTGGACCGCGCCGCAATATCTCGGTTGGATCACCGCGACGACCGCCGCGAGCGGAAAAGGGAACGGCAGCGTCAGTTATGCGATCACGGCAAACCCAGGCGCAGCCGGCCGGACTGAAAACCTGACGATCGCCGGGAACGCGTTCACTATTGCGCAAGCCGCGGCCCACTAGACTTGTTCGCGTCTTCAGACCTACATTTCATTACTCCGTAACCTGCAACCGCTAAGAGAAGAGCAAGACGCTTCATGATGCCCTTCGAGCAGCTCTTCGACGGTGTGCCGGCTCCGATGCGCGGGTTGCTGCACACTGCGCTGCAAGTGGGAAACCTACAGCAACTTTACGCACAAGCGCGGGCTCGCGGCTGCGATTCTCTTTCGCAATCCGTGTTGGATGTGCTGAAGGCCAGCATTCAGGTGGCGGCGGAAGACGTGGCCCCCGCACGGAGGTCGAGTAATTTCAGGCTGCGTCGCGCGCTTCGATGTGGAGCCGTTTGCCGAGCCCGGCAAACGCCGCTTCGATCTGGTCCAGCCGCGATAGATGCCGCAGAGAAAACAAGCGATCGATGTGCGCCTTGGGTATTCTTATCCGTCGCGCAAACTCCGCTTTCTTCAAACCGGACGCCAGGAACGCGCCATAGAGATCGACTTTAGCGGCTTGGAGGGCGGGCAGCGCCACGGGGCGAAATTTCGAGCCACGACGCCGCTTCGGCGACGGCAACGGCTTGGATAGTCTGATGTAATCGCCGATTGTCAACATCAGAAGATCTCGCGCCATCTCCATGGCGTCTTCTTCGGTTTCGCCTTGCGTTACGCCGTAGCCAAAATCCGGGAATGTCACGACATAGCCGCCCGCGTTGCGGTCGGGTTCGAATAATGCCACATAGGATTCCATTTCAGCCCTCACTTTTTCAATCCGAGATCCTTCAGAATTGCCTGCAGGGTCCCCACCTTGATTTCCTTCGCCGGATGTCGTGGCATGCGCGAAATCCTCGATCCGAGAGCGATCATAGTGTGGCGCGATTCCTCGACGAAAGTGCAGCCTTCTTTTTTGAGCCACCGTCTCAGCTCACTTACTTTCACGGTCAATGGTAGCCACTTATGGTTACGCTGTCAAAAAGTATTAGCCTGGGCAGTGGAAAACATTCTACCAGCGCAATGTTGTTAAGCCAGCGAACTCCGCGTCTTGCTGTACAAAAGTAAACCACCAGCCCGATAATCAGCCGCACGAAAAACCGTACGACCCTCGAACCGCGGTCTACTCTTGTGATCGCTGCCCCAAAACAAGAACTTCATTCAAGACACGCTCCGCGAGCTGGCGGGTACTCCCCTTCAACAGGTCATCGGTTCGTCCGGACAACTTCATCGCGCGCCTTAAGTCCGCCTCAGCGTGTTCAGAGGCCGCACCCTTCTCGAAGAGCCAGGGCTGTGCTGTTCCCCGCCTCAGCGTGTTCAGAGGCCGCACCCTTCTCGAAGAGCCAGGGCTGTGCTGTTCCCGACAAAACCGCTTCCGCCTCAGCATGGTAGACAAATCCCCGCAGGATATAACCTTCAGGTGCAGAAGGATTCGCTTCGAATCGAGAAACTGTGAAGGAGAGGGCGTTGCACAAGAAGGAACGCTTCAGAGGCATAGCTACGAGGTTGGGTCAGCCTGAGCTGTGAGAGCGCGTCATCGAAGTATTTCACTGGCTCATTGTGGCAGCCAACGGACGCCTTTTCCCGACTCTCTTGTTCGTCTTGGTCCGGAAGCAAGGCGCAGACATACGCCATTCCGAGCAACACGGCAAAGCCCCCAGGTTCTAGAGATCGCGCTTTGTAAATCCAATCGCCCGCTCGTGAGTAATTCTTTTGCAACAATTCCGTGTAGCACAGCAAGGTATATGTCTCCGCGAGATCCGTCTCCCTCAAGGTCACAGCCGTTTCCCACTCTGTGATGGCGAGCGCGAGGTTTTGTTTGTAGAAAGCCGCTAGCCCTCGATCGTACGCATTGCTCCCGGCCCTGTGCTGTACCCAGTCATCAACAGCCTGCCGAATATCGGCCGGGGTCAATCCAAGACTGGATGCTTTCTGCAAAATCAACGTGTCTAAGGCACCGGGCTGAGACATACCCGCGTTCTGTTGACCGTGGGTTACCGTCTGTTCGAGAAGTCTACGGATTCTTGCGTCAGTAAGGAGCGAGAGCGAGCCGCGTCGAGCGAGCCGCAACGTCAGCCGAGGCATGTCATCGCGGCGGATTGTCACATAACCGTCGGGGAAGTCCTTTAATACCCACGTTTTAGGCAGTACATAGACCGCGATCACTACTCCAGGCGTGATCTCGCTAGGTAGCGAGATATTGAACTCTCCATTAAGCCCAGTCGTGCTTTCGCCCAAGTTCTGGGCTCGAACGGTGATTCCTGCCAGCCCATGGTTGTCTTCGTCAATGACGCGCCCTGAGAGCAACGACCGCTGAGCTTGCAGCGAAGAACAAAGGCACGCAATTAACAGGAGCCGTTGGTAATACACGCGATCTCAGGTCATCGGTACGGCCGATGCGCGGTCAGCGTCGTCGCGACCGGTAACGTCACTCTATCGTCAAGAACAACCTTCCCTGCCACCAGAACTGTGATCTGCACGGTCCTTCCCTCTGGCAACGGCACTTCAAACCGAAACTGCCCTGCCGAATCCGTTCTACCCTGCGGAGGCTCTCCGTTGATTGAGATTGTGGCATCCACAACAGGAGAACTTCCGCCTTGATAAACTAGACGACCCCAAGCCGTGGAGTGCTCCGCGATTTTCCGCATCGCGACCCAGAGGACCCGATCGCCAGAGATCGGCACGGGCCGTGAGTCCACCTGTTCGTACCCTGGAACTGCTACCTGGACGTAGAATCAGTCGCTTCCCAAGAAGCGAGTAGGGATCTCGTTGAACTGAGCTTGACAATTCTGCCCGATGTCACCTGCTCTCACGTCTTGACCAAGAAAAAGCCTGACTGACTTGGGGCAAAGAGTCGCCGTCCGGCCCTCAGGGCCGTGTACGCGGACGACAAAATTTGCGGCAATCTCTGGGCGGAAAAAGTAGCCGAAGACGGTCAGCGCTGCAATCGCTACAGGGCCGCCGATCTGCAGTGTGCCCGAGAGAACGCGCCCCTTCCACTTTGCGTATCCTCGCATTGCTCCAAACAACAGAAGCGCGGCAGAGCATCCGAGGGCCACAAGAGCGATGTAAAAGAAGGATTTGTCAGTCCGAAAAGGATCGTACTTCGCCTTAGGACCAAAGTGACAACGGTGACGAATGTCGCTAAGAAAGCCACCAGACTGGCAAGCATCCAGAACAATGGCGTCGGGCTTGATGTTTCGCGGGGCACTGCTATTCGATAGACTAGCGCAATTGAGAACGGCACCGGGCGCGATCTGAAAGCATGAAAAACTGTCTACAAGGAATCATTGTGTAAGCCGCCCAGTGCGCGGCACAGGGTTGTCCGGCGGTTGGCTCGCCACTATGGACGGCCGGCACCACATGTACTCTTGTTTGTCATATCGCTCCTCGGGTGCCATGCCGGATTGAGCAAACGACGCCGCCACAGCATTTTTATTCGCTACTTGGCAACGACAGTCTCGTCGCTAAGAAACCCTCGCATATTTCGTTCTGCGGATGCGAAGACATTCCATCGACCAAACGTTGTCAAGCTTTGACTTTGCCTACGCCAAGGTGCTGCGCGTCTTGCTATACAAAAAGTAAACCACCAGCCCGATAATCAGCCACACGAAAAACCGCACCCACGTCTCCAGCGGCAGCCCGATCATCAACAGGATGCAGCAAGCGATCGAGATGAGGGGAGTGAATGGAACCAACGGCACGCGAAAGCCGCGCTTTCGTTCTGGCTGCTTCTTGCGCAGTACAATCACGCCCGCCGACAC
>JBEKUT010000005.1:0-45519 GCA_049514735.1 Bryobacteraceae bacterium | reverse complement strand
GCCGCAATTCCACCGATGCGTTCCAGCCTCTCGCGCCGGATCAGCATACATCCGCCCGCCGCGCCAGCCGTGCGCCGCCGAGGATCCTCGATCCACGCCGGCGGATACAACATCAGAAAGAAAAACACGAACGCAGGGATAAACGCGCGCTCCGCGAACGACTCGGTTCGCAGCCGCACCATCAACGACACCAGATCGAAGCCGCACTCCTGCGCCCGTCCCAGCAATTGAGCGACGCTGCCCGGAGCATGCACAATGTCGGCGTCCGTGAGCAACAAGTATTCCGACTGTGAGGCGTCCACTCCTTGTGACATTGCCCACAGCTTGCCCGTCCATCCCGCCTCCAACGGAAGCCCCTTGATAACGTATGCGCCGCCTAGACGAGCGGCCCCAGCCGTATCGTCCGAGCTGTTATCGTCCACCACGATCACCGCGTCCACCTGAGGAATCAGCGATGCGACCGCGCGCCCGATATGTTCAGCCTCATCGCGAGCGGGAATTACCGCGGCAACGCACGCATCGCGGCTCACAGCCGTAAGGCGTGCAGGCGACTGCCGCCACCACCCCCCGCGCCCGCACAACAAATACACCCACACGGCCAGCGACGCCGCGCCAATAATCGTAAGCCCCATCCCCACACTCCGACTCCTGTATTCTAATGTTCGTGGCCACCACGACGCCTGCAAGCCGGATGAAGCAGATGGTCGAGTCGCTTCAAGAGCTCGAAGAAAGGTTGCGCGAGGGAGGCGGCTCGAAGAAGATCGAGAAACAGCACCGCGACGGCAAGCTGACCGCTCGCGAGCGCATTCGCCGCCTGCTCGACCCCGGCAGCATCTTTCTCGAAATCGGTCTGCTGATCGCGTACGACAAGTACGAAGGCCAGGCCCCCGGCGCCGGCGTGGTCACCGGACTCGGAAAAATTGAAGGACGTCCCGCCGTCATCGTCGCTAACGACGCCACTGTGAAGGCCGGTGCATGGTGGCCAGAAACCATCACTAAGATTCTGCGCGCGCAGGAAATCGCCATGCGCAACCGCGTGCCGATCGTTTATCTGGTCGATTCCGCCGGCGTGAATCTTCCTTATCAGGACGGCATTTTCCCCGGCACATACGGCGCAGCCCGCATCTTTTACTACAATTCGCTGATGCGCCGCGTGCTGCATGTCCCGCAGATCGCGGCCGTCATGGGCCCCTGCATCGCGGGCGGCGCTTACCTTCCCGCGCTCAGCGACGTCATCTTCATGGTCGATAAGACCAGCTTCATGGGGCTCGGCGGTCCGAATCTCGTGAAGGGCGCGGTCGGCCAAACCATCGATGCCGAATCGCTGGGCGGCGCGAAGATGCACACCACCGCCAGCGGAGTCGCGCATTACATGGCCAGCGACGACGACGATTGCCTGCAGATGATCCGGCAGAAATTCCGTGACCTGCCGCCACCATCCGCGCCTCCGAAAGGAGCCCAACCTTCCAAAACATCGGAAGGCCTGTATGATTTAATCCCCGCCGATCACCGTCTTCCTTACAGCATCGAAGAAGTGATCGAGCGCCTGGTCGATCACGACGATTACATGGAGTTTCAGCCCCATCACGCACCCGAATTGTTGTGCGCCAACGCCCGCCTCTCCGGTTATCCCATCGCCCTGATTGCGAACCGCCGCGGCTTTTTGAAAACCGAAAGCGGTCCCCGCATCGGCGGAATAGTGTACGCGGAATCCGCGCAAAAGGTCGCCTATTTCGTCGAAAACGCCGAGCGAAACAACGTCCCACTTATATATTTACAGGATGTCAGTGGATTTATGGTCGGATTAGAAGCCGAACGTGGCGCAATTATCCGCGCTGGCGCCGAAATGGTGGAAACCATGGCCTGCTCCACCGTCCCGAAGATCATTTTGACTCTAAACCATGCCAGCGGAGCCGGTTATTACGCCATGGCGGGCCAGGGCTTCGATCCTAATTTCACCTTTGCCTGGCCGACTGCGCGAATCGGAGTCATGGAAGGCGAGTCCGCCGTCCAAGCTGTCCACGGAACCGAATTAGCGCAACTGAAAGAGGAAAAGAAGCCAATTCCGGAGGACCTGCAGGAAAAGATCGAAACAACACGAGCCAATTACGACAAGTGGCTCGACGCCCGCCACGCCGCCGCATCCGGCCATGTCGACGCTCTTCTCGATCCTCTCGAAACTCGCCGCGTCCTGGCCTTTGCATTAGAAGTTTGCCTCGCAAACAACCCCCGCAAGCACTTGGCATTAGAAACGCTATGATCCGAATCGCAAATGGGCAGGGCTTCTGGGGCGACTGGCTCGAAGCCCCCGTCCGCCTCGTCGAACAAGGTCCCATCGATTATCTCGTCCTCGATTATCTGGCCGAGGTCACCATGTCGATTCTCCAGAAGCAGCGCAAGGCCGATCCGAATCTCGGCTACGCGCGGGATTTCCCGCCGCTCATCGGGCGAATCTCCAAGCTCCTGCGGGACCGCAACGTCAAAGTCATCGCGAACGCCGGCGGCATCAATCCCATCGCTTGCGCCCGTGAAGTCCGCCGACTCGCGCCCGATCTCAAACTGGCCATCGTGCTCGGCGATGACGCGCTTGATCGCATCGACGATTTTCTCGCCCAAGGGCACGAGATGCGCAACATCGATACCGGCGAGCCGCTCAGCAAAATTCGCGACAAAATCACCAGCGCCAACGCCTACATTGGAGCCTTCCCGCTCGCACAAGCGCTCGCAACAGGAGCCGACGTCGTCATCACCGGCCGTTGCGCCGACGCCGCGCTCGCGCTCGCTCCCATGATTCAGCGCTTCGATTGGAAAGCGGACGATTGGAATCGTCTCTCCGCGGGCGTCATCGCTGGCCACATCGTCGAGTGCGGGACGCAGTGTACCGGCGGAAATTGCATCGCGGGTTGGCAGGACATGCCCGATTTCGCGAACATCGGCTACCCCATCGTCGAGGCCGACCCCGATGGCTCGTTCGTAATCACGAAACATCCCGGAACCGGCGGGCGCGTCAATCTGGAGACCGTGAAGGAACAGCTCCTCTACGAAATCGGAGACCCGCGCGAGTACATCACACCCGACGTCGTCGCCGACTTCACGTCGATGCACCTTACGCAAGACGGTAAGGATCGTGTTCGCGTCACCGGCGCCACAGGTTTTCCGCGCACGGACAAACTCAAGCTTTCGCTCAGCTACATGTGGGGTTGGCGAGCTTCGGGTTCGCTCGTCTACTCCGCTCCTCAAGCGCTCGAAAAAGCGCGCGTCGCCGACCGCATCGTCCGCGAACGGCTCGACCAACTGGAACTCGAATTCGACGCCATCCACTCCGAATATTTCGGCGTAAACGCACTTCATGGACCAGTCGCCGCGCCCTGCGCCAGCCCGCCCGAAGTGCAATTGCGTGTCAGTGTGCGCGGCCACGATAGAAAAGCTATCGATCGCTTCACCCGCGAAATGATTCCGCTCGTTCTCAGCGGACCGCCCGGAGGAACCGGTTACGGCGAGGGCCGCCCTAACGTCCGCGAAGTCATCGCATACTGGCCCGCGCTCATTCCGCGCGGTCTCATCCAACCCCACGTCGAGGTGATGGAATGAAAGCCCCGCTCTCGCGAATCGCTCATGCCCGCTCCGGCGACAAGGGCGACATCTCCAACATCGGCATCATCGCGTACAAAGAGGAAGACTATCCCATCCTCGTGCGCGAAGTCACTGCCGCGCGAGTTAAAACATTCTTCCAGGATCTCGTAAAAGGAAAAGTGGAGCGCTATGAACTCCCCAATCTCTGGGCGCTCAACTTCGTAATGCGCGAAGCGCTCGATGGCGGCGGCACACTTTCGCTGCGCACCGACGCGCAAGGTAAGACGCTCGGCACGGCTCTGTTGCAGATGGAAATAGAACTTCCCGATTCACCCGCGTTACGCTAGACCTATGTCCACCGTGTCGATGCCGCCGCAGGAAACCACTGCCGTCGAACAGATCAGAGCTCTCGAGAGCGAATACGTGCTGCAAAATTACGCGCGCTATCCGCTCGTTCTGACGAAGGGCAAAGGTTGCTACGTTTACGATATCGAGGGCCGGCGCTATCTCGATTTGATCGCCGGCATTGGCGTGAACGCGCTCGGCTACGCACATCCGCGCATGGTCAAAGTGATTCGCGAGCAGGCTGGCCTGATCGTTCACACCTCCAACCTCTACTATCACGAGTATCAGGGCCGTCTCGCGGAACGCCTCGCCAAGATCAGCGGCTTGAACCGGACGTTCTTCACTAACTCGGGCACGGAGTCGATGGAGGGCGCCATTAAGATGATTCGCGCCCACGGAAACAAGACTTCTCAGGACAAGCACGAGATCGTATCGCTGCTCAATTCCTTTCACGGCCGCACCATGGGCTCGCTCTCCATCACCGGCCAGGAAAAGTACCGCAAAGATTTCGAGCCTCTTCTGCCCGGAGTGAAATTCGTTCCGCACAACGATATCACTGCTCTCGAACAGGTAGTTTGCGATCGCACAGCCGGCATCGTTATCGAGTGGATTCAGGGCGAAGGCGGCATCAATCCGATGACGCTTGAATACGCGCGCAGGGCGCGCGAGCTGGCGGATCGCTACAACGCGCTCCTCGTCTTCGATGAGATCCAGTGCGGCGTCGGCCGGCCCGGAACCTATTTCGCCTATCAGCTTGCCGAACCCGTGGTGCTGCCGGACATCATGGTTGCGGCGAAACCGCTCGCCTGCGGCCTTCCCCTCGGAGTCATCGTCGCCAATGAGAAAGCGGCCGCGACCATCGGCTCCGGAATGCATGGGACCACCTTTGGCGGCGGACCGCTCGCCTGCCGCGTGGCCCTCGAATTCCTCGATATTCTCGACGAACTGCTTCCCTCTATCCGCAACGTCGGCGCGTATTTTCGGATGAAGCTGTCGGATCTGCAGCGCCGCTACGGCTTCATCAAAGAAGTCCGCGGCCAGGGCTTGATGATCGGCGTCGAACTCGACATTCCCGGAAAGCAAATGGTCGTCGATGCCATGGCCGACGGCATGTTGATGAACTGCACGCACGACACCGTCCTGCGCTTCCTGCCGCCGTTTATCCTGACGGAAAAACAAGTAGACGCCGCCGCCGGTAAATTAAACAAGATTTTCAAGAAAGTCTAGTTAAGGGCTGTAAATAAAGTAAGGGTAGCGATCGATCGGGAGGGAATCGCGCTTCACCGCCACACACCACGTTTGCTCGCCGCGATTCTCTGTGTTATAGCCGTTCTCTTGGAGAAACTTCAGGAGCGGCCGATGCGACGAGAACTCCTCGATAAAGGTCGTAAATAGCCGCAGAACCTCAAAACCAGCCGCTTTCACGGCTTCTCCAAGTTCGTACGCAGTGTACTCGCGCACGTGACCGATCTCCTGCTCCTCTGCCGGCGCCGGACGTTTATATAGAAAAAAGATCTGAGGATTATCATGACCATCCAGGGTCTTAGCAACACTGGTTATGCTGCCGACATTCGGCGTAGTTATGAGAAGAGACCCTCCGTCAATCAGCACCCGGCGAGCTTCGAGTAGCATGTGCATCGGATCGTAAGTGAGATGCTCGATAATCTCACCCGCCACAACCGTATCGAAGTGCCCATCGGGATAAGGGAAAATATCCCGCTCGGCGTCGAAGTGGTCTACGTAGCATCGGAACTCGCCATCGGGAAACTGCATCGATTTCAGGTCAGACCGCCCCAGCGGACCATAGTACGCGCCGCGTACTTCCCGATACTTGCACACGCGTTCCAGCAGCGGAGTGAGCTGCATGTAACAGCCGAGCTCGAGAATCCTGCCCGTCGATTGCGGAGGCGGCGCCAGCGCCAATGTCCTGGCAAGACGCGGAACATGCTTTGCGAGATAAGCCTTCGAGTTCGCGTCCGGCATCGGCATGTTATCCAACGCCGCTTCCGCGTCTTTCAAAAGTTGTTGGTCAAATGGATCTGCACCGTCGCGCCCCTCCGCCCCGCTGAGGTGATAGTTGAGTTTGCGAAGAAGATTGCGAACGAAACGAAGGTGGAGGGGTAACTGCGGTTCCATTGTCAGTTAGTACAGAATCCGAGTCCGGATCGTCCCCGACACCTCATCCAGCCGCCGCTTCAACTCCATCGTCTCCGCCCGCTCAGTGCTTTCGATATCGATCACCACATACCCGATCTTCGGATTCGTCTGCAGATACTCGCCCGCGATATTGATCTGCTGCTCCGAAAAAATCGCATTGACCTTCGACAGCATGCCCGGCTGATTGCGATGGATATGCAGAATCCGATGCTGCCCGGGATGCTCCGGCAACGAAACCTCCGGAAAATTCACGGCGCTCACAGTGGACCCGTTATCGCTATATTTGATCAGCTTTTCGGCCACTTCCGTACCGATATTCTGCTGGGCCTCGGCCGTGCTCCCTCCGACATGTGGCGTCAAAATCACATTGTCGAATCCGCGCAACGGCGAAATAAATTCATCGGTCGCCGTCTTCGGCTCCACCGGAAACACGTCGATCGCGGCGCCCGCCAAATGTTTCGACTTCAGCGCCTCCACCAACGCGTCGATATCCACCACCGATCCGCGCGACGCGTTGATCAACCGCGACCCTTCTTTCATGCGTGCAAATTGCGCCGCGCCGATCATGCGGTGTGTCTGCGTTGTCTCCGGTACATGCAGCGTGATTACGTCGGCCATCTCAAGCAACGCGTCAAGCGAGGGCAACGGCCGCGCATTTCCCATCGCCAGCTTGGTCTCGACATCGTAGTACGCTACCTGCATTCCCAGCGCCTCGGCGATCACGCCCACCTGCGTGCCGATGTGTCCGTAGCCAACAATCCCCAGCACCTTTCCGCGCACCTCGTACGATGCCGTGGCAGTCTTGATCCATTCGCCCCGATGCGTCGCCGCGTTGCGATATGGAATGCCGCGCATCAGCAGGATCGTCTCGGCCACCACCAATTCGGCCACGCTGCGCGTATTCGAAAACGGCGCGTTAAAAACGGGAATGCCACGCCCCTGCGCAAAATCGAGATCCACCTGATTGGTCCCGATACAGAAACAGCCGACCCCAATCAATCGCGGGGCATGAGCGAAAATATGCGACGTCAACTGCGTCGCCGACCGGATACCAACCAGGTATGCATCGCCGATCGACTCGATCAGCTTCTCTTCCGGCAAAGATTTCGGATGATATTCGATAGCGGTGTAACCGTCCGCCCGAAACGCATCCACGGCGCTTTGATGCACGCCTTCCAGAAGCAGGACCTTAATCTTGCTCTTGTCGAGAGAGGTTTTGTTCATGAACCCGGCTAAAACATAAGTGTCTCATGTGATTTGGACCGTCATGGTATTCTTCCCGCTAGAGGAAATCCTATGAGCATCGGCGCCACTCTTTTACCCGAATTCGATCAAGAGATGCAGATGACGCGCAAGCTTCTCGCATGCGTGCCCGACGACCGTCCCGATTACAAACCCCACGCAAAGTCGATGCCGCTCAACCGCCTGGCCGGCCATGTTGCGGAGCTGCCCAATTGGGCAACCAACACCATAAAGTTGGAAGTCCTCGATCTCACGCCGGCCTCTGGTGAGGGATTCAAGCCGTTCTTCATGACGTCGAAGGAGGGTCTCCTCGAAGCGTTCGATAAGAACGTCGCGGAAGCGCGCGCAGCTATCGCCGGCGCCAGCGATGAAGATCTGTCCAAGATCTGGTCCTTGGTCTACCAAGGCCAGACTGTTCTGCAAATGCCGCGCGCTGCGGTCCTGCGCACCGTTGTGATGAATCATCTGATCCATCACCGTGCCCAACTCGGCGTCTATCTCCGCATGAACGACATCGCCATCCCCGGCATGTACGGTCCCTCGGCCGACGAAGCGAGAATGTTCCAGGCCGCAACTTAAGGGGCGCAGGCCATCGGACTATGTGGCCTGCGTTTTTCCTCCCCCTACGCCGTGGCCAACTGCGCCCGCCGCGCTTCGTGATACTGCTTCAACGTCGCATTCGCCTGTGCCACCGTGCTCAGCGCCTCGCAAACCCGCTCCAGATCCTTCCCCGGAATCGCGGCATACAGTTCGTCGTCCCCGATGTTCGTATACACGCGATTGCCGATGCATCCAGTACTGCTCACAACACCCGCGCTCATTGCCGCGGGAATCGCCATGCACGTCGGACGCGCCAACAATGGCAAAGCAGCCGAAGCACCCGCACGCTGCGCCGCCTCCTGCAAAAGCATCAGTGCCGCTGCCCGCCCTACGACCAGCACCACATCGGGATTCTCAACGCACTCTCCCAGCGGTCGATACAAAATCGCAACCGGCGTCGCACTCAAACGAGGAATCCCCGGAACCTCTTCCATCCGCAAATACCCGATGTCCGTCATCAACTTCAAAGATCCATCCAACTCGGCCGCGCGCGCATCGGGTAACGCGATGTTGAAAGTGTAGCTGCCCACCGGGCAATTGTAGTGATCGGCCGGCTCCGTATAAAACGACCGTCCCTCCGCCGCCAGACGCCAAAAACTACAGCCGGATGGTTCCACGCCCTCGAACTTCTCAACGGCTTCGGGCGCATGATCCAGGAAGGAGACCGCTACAGGCCGCCGCGACAAACCAAGCGTTGTCGTCAACTGCGTTTCAAGACTCTGATAATCGGGCATAAACTTCATTATGCCTGTCCCGGCCCGCACAGCCCGTCCCACAAACGGACAGCGAATTGCTCACCATACACCGCAACGTCAAACAAGACCCCGCTTTATCAGTAGGATAAGCTTAAAACAGCATTGGCAACGCAGTTGCCCGCAAGAGAGGAGAATTCATATGGACAAACCTCGCGGAAAAGAAGTCGCGCGCCGCAAACTCATCAAGCGGATCGTTTTCATAACCCTATTCCTCATCGGCGGGGCCGCGCTCACTTTCGGCCTCAGCAAGTTGAAGCCGGCCGCTCCCGAGGTGGAACTCGCCACTGTCTGGCCCGACACCGTGCGCCGCGGTCCCATGGTGCGCGAGGTGCGCGGACTCGGCACGCTGGTCGCGAAAGACTTCCTCTGGATTCCCGCCCAGTTCGATGGCCGCGTCGAAAAGATCAACGTCCTGCCCGGTTCGGTCGTCCATGCCAACGACGTCCTCATGGTGATGAGCAATCCGCAGATGGATCTCGATGCCGGCAACCTCGAGTGGCAGGTGAAAGCCGCCGAGGCGACCTATACCGATTTGAAAGTGAAGCTTGAGACCCAGCAATTGCAGCAAAAGTCTCTCACCGAAAAAGCCAACTCCGATTATTTGCAGGCCGCCCTCACGGCTGAAAAAGACAAGGCCCTCTTCGACCAGCACCTCGAACCCGAATTGACGTTGAAGCTTTCGCAGTCGAATGCCGCGCAATTGAAGAACAGTTGGGAACTGGCCAAGCAGCAGCTCGATATCTTCTCTCAATCCATACAGGCGCAGTTGGAAGTGCAGAAGGTGAATATCGATCAACTTCGCGCTTCGTGGGAATTGAAAAAGAGGCAGGTCTCGCAGCTCACTATTCGCGCCGGTGTCGATGGCGTGGTCGCGCAGCTCGGCCCCACCGGCACGCCGCTCGAAGTGGGCCAGCGCGTGGCGCCAGGCGCGGTTCTCGCGAAGGTCACCGTGCCCGGCAAGCTGAAAGCGACTCTCAAGATTCCTGAAACACAGGCGAAAGACGTCGCCCTCAACCAGCAGGCGCAGGTCGATACGCGCAACGGCATTATTCCGGGACACGTCACTCGCGTCGATCCAGCGGCCACCAATGGCACGGTCGACGTGGACGTGAATCTCGATGGCCCGCTGCCCGAAGGCGCGCGGCCCGACCTCAGCGTTGACGGCACCATCACGATTGAAAAGCTGGCCGACGTCGTTTATGTCGGCCGCCCCGTGATCGGCCAGGCAGGCAGCAAGATCGGTCTCTTTAAGATCGATCCGGATGGCAAGGGCGCCTCGCGTGTCACAGTGTCGCTGGGCCGCGCCTCCGTCAACACCATTGAGGTTGTCGACGGCCTGCATGTTGGAGATCGCGTCATCCTGTCCGACATGTCGGCCTGGGATGCGCACAATCGGATTCGCTTGAGATAGATCTGGATAGATTAGGAGACTAAACAAAATGGCAGGGGAACCATTACTTCATTTGGACGGCGTCACGAAAGTGTTTGTGACCGACGAAGTGGAAACGCACGCGCTGGCGGGCATCCACATTGATATTCAAAGGGGAGAATACATCGCCATTGCCGGACCTTCGGGCTGCGGCAAATCGACGCTGCTTGCTATTCTCGGTCTCCTCGATTCGCCGACCGACGGCACATACATTTTGAACGGCAAGGAAGTGCAGAGCCTGAAGCTCTCGGAGCGGGCCCGCATTCGCAATCGCGAGATTGGCTTCATCTTCCAGGCGTTCAACCTCATCGGCGACCTCACCGTCTATGAAAACGTCGAACTGCCGTTAACCTATCGCGGCATGGCCGGCGCGGAGCGCAAGAAGCGCGTCCAAGAGGCGCTGGAGCGCGTCGGCATGTCGCATCGCGTTAAACATTATCCTTCGCAATTGTCGGGAGGTCAGCAACAGCGTGTGGCCGTGGCGCGAGCTCTCGCCGGCGACCCCGCCATCCTGCTCGCCGACGAACCCACCGGAAACTTGGATTCCACCAATGGCGAACAGGTGATGGACCTGCTCCGCGAATTGCATCGCGGCGGCGCCACCATCTGCATGGTTACCCACGACCCGCGGTATGCGAAATATGCCGACCGCGGTATCCATCTCTTCGACGGCCGCATCGTGGAGGAGAACGTCAGCGCGGAGTTGTAAAATGCTCGGCAAACACATTGATGCCATCGCTCTTGTAGTAATCGCGCTCGGACTCCTGGTTTTTTCGAGGGCGTCCGAACTGCGCCAGTTGCGTGCGGCGCAAAATTCGCAGATACGCATCCATAACGCTTTGAACCAAACCGATGCCTGTCCGCTGACCGAAATGCTGATCCCGCACTTCCGCTGATATTTAATCGGCAACGCAAAATCTTATGAATGATTTTCGGCTCGCAATTCGAACCCTGTGGCACAGCCGCGCCTTTGCCGCCACCGCCGTGCTCACATTCGCGCTCGGCATCGGGGCGAATACCGCGATTTTCAGCGTCATCCATGCCGTTCTTCTAAACGCGACGCCCTACACGAACGCGAGCCGCCTGGTCAGCATTTACGAAAAGGGACCCCTGGGTCCCCGAATGAATGTTTCGCCGCTCAATTTTCAGGATTGGAAAAAGGCAAACTCCTCGTTCGACCGCATGTCGCTGTTCCGGCTGGAGCGCTTCACCATCGGCAACATCGATCCGCCAATTCGCGCTGTCGGCGCGGAGGCGTCTGCCGATCTGTTCCCTACGCTCGACGCCAAGCCCCTGCTTGGACGCGCGTTCTCCGGCGCTGAAGACCAGCCCGGCGCCCCTCGCACGATCGTCCTGTCTCGCGGATTTTGGGAAGAGCGTTTCGGCAGCGACCGCAAGATCGTCGGCAAAACCATCAAGCTCGACACGCATCTTTATACCATCGTCGGCGTCATGCGAGCCTCCTTCGATTTTCCGGAGCGCGCCGAATTCTGGGTTCCCGCCGGCCTGTTCTATCTCGATCGCATGTGGCAGATCCGCTCCATTCACTCCTCCTTGGGCATCGGACAACTCAAGCCGGGAGTGACCATCGCACAAGCGCAATCGAATCTCAACGCCATCGCCGGCGATCTCAGCCGCCGCTATCCGGTCTCCAACGACGGCTTCAGTGTCACGCTCGCCAACCTGCATGAAGATACCGTAAGCGGCGTTCGCCCAGCGCTGTTGGCCCTGCTTGCGGGTGTCGGATTTGTGCTGCTGATCGCCTGCGCGAACGTCGCGAACCTGCTGCTCGCCCGCGGCCTGCGCCGCCGCAAAGACGTCGCCATTCGTCTCGCGCTCGGCGCTTCGCGTGCCCGCATTGCCCGCCAGCTTCTGATGGAAAGCGTCGCGCTGGCCATCGCCGGTGGCGCTCTAGGCACGATCCTCGCGCTCTGGAGCATCGACTTTTTGGTGAAGCTGGTCGCTCAAGTATTGCCGCACGCCGCCAACATTCATGTGGATTTCACGGTCCTCGTGTTCACGCTGGCTGTCGCCCTTCTCACCGGAATCATCTCCGGACTCGCACCCAGTTGGCAGTCCTCGAAAGCGGATTTGAACTCCGCCCTCAAAGAGGCCGGACGCGCCTCCACCGGCGGACGGGAGCGTCATCGCACACGCAGCGCGCTGGTAATTTGCGAGATCGCCCTCAGCTTCGTTCTCCTCATCGGCGCGGGTCTGATGGTTCGCACCTTCGCTACGCTCGCCGCGGTCGATCTCGGTTTCAAGACGGACCACGTTCTTACGATGGAGATTTCGCTTCCGAACGACAAGTACCCAGTGGACCGCCTGCTGCGATCCATTCGTCAAGCGCCAGGAGTAATCGCCGCTTCCACCGTCGACACCCTGCCGCTATCGCCGCACCGCTGGCAGGATGTTTTCGTTCGACCCGGTGAACCCAGGCGCACCATGGCCGATGTCTCCTGGACGCACATGTCCGTCATCAGCCCGGGATATTTTGAGACCCTTCGCATTCCCCTTATCGCCGGCCGCGTGTTCGATGAGCGCGATGGCGAAAAGGGCAGGGATGCCGTCATAGTCGATGAATGGTTCGCTAAGCGTTACTGGCCGGACGAGAATCCCATCGGCCAGCACATCAAATTCGCCTTCGACCCCGCGTCCGAAGCTCCCTGGGTCACCGTAATCGGTGTCGTACGGCACATTCACGATTACGGAGCCGAGCAGGATGAAGCCAAGGATCCGCGGATCGAAGCCTTTGTTCCGTATCGGCAGGAGCCTTCGGACGGATACACCATCGCGGTTCGCACTACTGGCGCGCCCCAAACAATGACTGCGACCGTCGAAAATGCGATTCGTTCCGTCGATCGCGGTGTGCCCATCTCAAACGTCCGCACCATGGATGACTGGGTCGCCACTTCGCTCCAAAACCGCCGCTTCTCCATGCTGCTGCTCTCGATATTCGCGGGCATCGGACTCCTGCTCGCCCTGGTCGGAATTTACGGCGTGATGTCTTACTCGGTCACGCAGCGGCTTCCGGAAATCGGCATTCGGATGGCGCTTGGCGCCAAGCGTAACGACGTAGTACGGCTAGTCCTCGGCAATGCCGTCGAACTCGCCGCCATTGGATTGGCCGCCGGCTTCGTTCTCGCGCTGGCCCTTTCTCACTGGCTGAACGAAGTCTTGTATGGCGTCCGTTCCACCGATCCGCTGACGTTCGTCTCGGTCGCGCTGCTGCTCGCGGCGACGGTGTTCATTGCCGCCTACATCCCCGCCTATCGCGCTACGAAGGTCGACCCCACGGTCGCGCTGAGATATGAATAGATTCGTCTAAACTGAAAGAAGCCCCCTTATGATTCAGCTTCGAAACATCGAGAAGTATTTTGAGCATGGACCCACCAAGACCTTCGTGCTGCGCCGCATCAACCTGGACATCCGCGAAGGAGAGTTCATCTCCATCATGGGACCCTCGGGCGCGGGCAAATCCACGCTGCTGCACCTCTTGGGCATGCACGACAGCAGTTGGACCGGCGAGTATTTCCTGATGGGCCAGCCCGTTCACAAGCTCAACAAGAAAGATCGCATGGAGCTGTACAAGAAATACTTCGGCTTCGTGTTCCAGAGCTATCATCTGCTCGATTCGTTGACGGTTTACGAGAATCTCGACATTCCGCTCTCCTACCGCAACGTGAAAAAATCGGAGCGCGATAGCATCGTGTGCGACGTGCTGGACCGTTTCCAGATTGTCGGCAAGAAGGACCTGTTTCCAAACCAGCTCTCCGGCGGACAGCAGCAGCTTGTCGCCGTCGCGCGCGCCGTCATCGCGAATCCCAAAGTCATTCTCGCCGACGAGCCCACCGGCAACCTGCATTCCAGCCAGGGCAAGGAAATCATGGAACTGTTCAAGCGCCTGAACGACGAAGGCACTACCATCATCCAGGTCACCCACAACGAAAGGAACGCCGAGTACGGCGACCGCGTCATCCAGCTCGCGGATGGCTGGATTACCGACAGTAAGGAAACTGTCGGCCATGCCGCGCGAATTTAACAGTTCGAAACTTTCTCCCAAACTCGGCATCGAATCGTTGTGGGTAAACTATCTGTTACGATTCTTTTCATCGCCGCCTGTCATTCCGCATTCTGCCAGGATTCCTTGCAAGATCGTGCAATTCCAGGCACAACGCAATCCGCGGCGCCCGAAGTAATGCCCAAGCGAATCTTCGGATTCATCCCCAATTACAGGACTTCTCCAAGCCTCGTAAACTACGAGCCGCTCACGACTAGCCAGAAGTTCAAACTCGCCACCCAGGACTCCTTCGATCGCGGCACTTTTGTACTCGCGGGCGCGTTTGCCGGCGAAGCTCAACTGACGAACGCCGACCGGTCCTTCGGCCAGGGCGCGGCCGGCTATGGCCGTTATTACGGAACATCGCTGGCCGATTGGGTCATTGGCGATTACATGACCGAGGCCGTCTTCCCCACGCTCCTGCATCAAGACCCGCGCTATTTCCGCCGCGGCACGGGCAGTAAGTGGTCGAGACTCCGTTATGCCGTCGGCCAGATCTTTTGGACTCACACCGACTCCGGCGGCACCCAGTTTAACTACTCCGAGATTCTGGGTAACTCCGCCGCCGTGGCCATTTCGAACGCCTATTACCCCGATAACCGGACCGCCTCAAACGCCGTCTCGAAACTCGGCACTCAGGTCGGCGTCGATATGGCGTCAAACGTATTGAAGGAGTTTTCGCCCGACATTTACCGCATGTTTTCGCGCAAGCACTAACTTGATCCCTTCCGCCACAAGACCACTGATCCCTTCCGCTCCGCGACCACTGATCCCTTCCGCTCCGCGACCACTGATCCCTTGCGCTCCGCGACCACTGATCCCTTCCGCTCCGCGACACTGATCCCTTGCGCTCCGCGACACTGATCCCTTCCGCTCCGCGACACTGATCCCTTCCGCTCCGCGACCGGAAGGGAGCGGTTTCTTCCTCTACCCCAAAAACCCCAACTTCGCCGACCCAAAATTCGGAAAATTCGGAAACACCGTAGCCAGCGACCCGTTCGGAATCCCAAACCACGACGACAGCGTGGCCCCATACTGATCGATCGACGTAGTCGGTATCCACCGCCCTCGAGTGTCGGCGTCGTCCGGGCCGCCCAACTGGAACGTCGGGAATTTCCCGAAAATCTGCCCGCCCTGCACCGCGCCGCCGACAACCATGTGGTGACTGCCCCACGCATGATCGCTGCCGTCGCCCGATGTCGGCTGCAAAGTGCGGCTGAAATCCGACTCCGTAAACGTCGTCACATTCTGAGCCATCCCCAACTCCTGAGTCGCGTCATAAAACGCCGCGATCGCCGGGCTCAATTGCGGATACAAAGTATTGTGCGTGTTGAGTTCATTCGTATGTGTGTCGAACCCGCCCAGCGAGCAGAAGAAGATTTGCCGCCGCATCCCCAGGTCGGCGTGGACCTGAACGATCTGCGCCACCTGCTGCAACTGCTCCCCGATGCTCGTCTTCGGAAACTGCGTCTTGAGTGGCGTGACCTTGGCCAGCGCGGCGTCCAGAAGATTGGCGTCCGCGATGCTGTTTGAAAGCGTATTATTCGCCGCCTGCACCAGCGACATGCCATTGTCCGATGTCAGCAGGCTGGTCATCGCGTTCAGGCGCGCCTCCGACTCCGCGGAACTATTAAACCCCTTGAGTTGTAGTGACTGCCCCGGCGTGATTGCAACCGGTTGAGTAGTGACTCCCGCCCCTTCCAGCGAATTGCCCGCCAGAGAAACAAAGGTCGGAAATCCCGACGAGTTCATATTCTGCGAGACGATGTAATCGGCCGCGCGACCCGCCCATCCCGTCGGACTGGAGCCTTGCGCGACCGATGTCTGCCACTGCAATTGTTGATCGGAATGCGAGAACAGATTCAATGGAATCGGCGCCTGCTGCTGCTGATATTGAGCGCGAGTGAGCGGTTGCACCAGAGATCCTACATTGGCGACCACTGCCAATTCCTTGCTCGCAAACAAGCTCGATAGCTCCGTCAACTTGGCGTGAAACGCGTAAGGAGCTCCCGATACGCTATTGACCACGGGAGTCAGCTCGCTGCCAGTCAGCGCCAGGCCTCCGCGTATAGACATGTAAGCTTTGTAGCTGGCATCGTCCATGGGGATCACGGTGTTGTTCGAATCGTTGCCGCCGAACAGGAAGATGCAAACCAGCGCGCGATAATCGGGACCGTTCTGCGCCAATGCGGGTAGTAATCCGAACGGCCGTAAGGCCAGAGATCCGATAGTTGCCGAACCAATACGTATAAATCCGCGACGTGTAAACATTGTTGGTTTTCCTTAATGAATAATCTGATATTCGCCCGACGTCAGCACGAGATAGAGAGCCGCCTGTACGCGCCGTTGCGGCGTGGTGGCCGCATTCACCGCCTTGGCCGCGGTCTGTTGCAAATCGCTGGACATGGAATGATAGAGAAACACGTAGCCGATGTAATCGAGCAACGCATTGGTATTACTCGCGTATTGCATGAACGGCGTAAGATTCACCGTGGTGCTCTTATCGAGCGTGCTGTACAGAGCGGAATTCACCGCATCGGCTCGATTGGCCACGGTCTGCGTGGAATAGATCTGAAACTCCGGACCGAGCAAACCCTTCTCCGTACGGTACTGTGGCGAGAAGTAACTAAACACGCTCGGAGCGTTGAACAAATCCTGCCCCATGAGGTTTGTGTAGTAATAGATCACGCTCTGGCTGCCGAGCGTTGCGTTCAGGCCTCTCAGCATGTTCGGCATGAAGACAACCGGCTCTCTCAGGTGCCCGAAATTTACATTGGCCGCCGCCGTAGCGCTGTCGCCCGCGCGCGCTTCCGTATCCGTAAGAATCGCCGTGATCACCGCCTCCATGTCGCCCGTAACGCCGCTTCCGTTGTTCTCGAACACCTTCGCTACGCGCTCAATATACGCGGCACTCGGGTTACTCGTCACCAGATGCTGGATAAGCTGCTGGCTGACGAACGGAGCCATCGTCGGCTGCTTCATCATCGCGTCCAGGACCGACTCCAGATCCTGTTCCGCCGTTTGGCCCGCGGGAATAATAATGTTGTCGAAGATCGTCTTCTCGGTGGTATCGTGCTCCGCCTCTACCGCGAACATCTGGCCGATAAAGTATTCAGGATTATTGGTCTTCGCCATAGCTCCCGGCGCGGTGGGATAAGTCCAGCCTGTGAAAGCCTTAGCCATGTTCGTCACTACGCTTTGGTTGTAAGTCGGAACCGGATTATGATTCGAATCGAGCACCGGCGTACCGTCGGAATTAAGCTGCGTCAAACCCAGAGTGAATAACTGCATCGCCTCACGGGCGTAATTCTCGTTGGCAGCCGTGTCTTTGGCGGTGTTCGCTTTATTGTTATTAGCCATGTTGAGATAGCGGCCCATGGCGGGGCTCAGAGTAACTGCTTTAATAATGTCCCGGTAATTCGTAAATGCGTTATCCCGGAAGATACGCCAGTAAGGCGGGTACGCATAAGCCTGGTGAACCCCGGAGTCAGCCGAAACCACCCAGATTTCGCTTAGTGCAAGAGCGACTCGTTGACGAAGCTGATCCTGCCCCGTCACCGCGTTCTGGAAAAACGCGCCCTGTACCGGCTGCAAATTGTCGTTCGAATTTCCCGCCGAGTCCAGAATTGGTTGATCCGGGATATTCGATGTGTTCAAGGCGAATTGCGCCTTGAGCCAACTGGAAATTCCAACTGTTTGTAGCGCGGCAATGGACGCGGGCGTCGGCCCAAAGGTCGCTTGATCGAGAAATCGCGCCGCCGCCCGATCCGTCATTGGCGTTTGCGCCCAGGCGGAAGCGCACAGAAATACACCTGCAAATGCAACAATCTTCATTCTCACCCTCTGTTATTTCAATCCCCGTGTATGCAAACACGCACTCTTCGAAAGAGTGTCGTTAATGAGGAATATTAATCTTGGGCTAAGTAGATTCCTTATTAGTTCCTAGGGTGGACGCCGCTAGCTTTGATGGCAGTGTGAAGAAGAATGTAGCTCCCTTGTTCAGTTCCGACTCTGCCCAGATCCGGCCGCCGTGCCCTTCGATGACGCGTTTGCAAACTGCGAGCCCGATCCCGGTACCTTTGTACTTACCTCCGCCATGCAGGCGCTGAAAGAGTACGAAAATCTTGTCCGCATATCTCATATCGAATCCGATCCCATTATCTTTAACGGAAAACGACCATTCTTCGCCGCGGTTCTTCGCCGCTATATGTATGCGCGGAGCTTCTTCGCCGTGAAACTTGATGCCGTTCGCGATCAGATTCTGTAACACCTGCCCGATCTTCACATCGTCCGCGCAAATCGAGGGCAGCGGATCGTGGGTAACCTCCGCGCCGCTTTCCGCGATCGCCGAAGTGAGGCTCTGCAAAGTTCGTTCCAGCGTCGTTTCGAGATCCACAACTTTTAGATCGAGCGATGGAGAGCTGGCGCGCGAATACTCCAGCAGATCCTGAATGAGCTGCTGCATACGCGCGGCGCCCTCCACGGCAAACTGGATGAACTCGTCCGCCTCCGCGTCCAACTGACCCGCATAGCGGAGCTGCAGCAGTTGTACATACGCCGTTACGGTTCGCAACGGCTCCTGCAGATCGTGCGAGGCGACATATGCGTAATACTGCAGATCGCGGTTCGACCGTTCCAATTCGAGAGTGCGAGCCGAAACGCGATGTTCCAGATCCTCATTCAACTGATGAACGGCCTTCTCGGCGGCGTCGCGTTTTTGATTGTACGCGTTAATCAGGCGGTAGGCCCAAGTGAGCGATGCCAGTGTCCCCAACACACAAAGACCGAAGGTCCACAGCAGTTGGAGCTGAATAACCTGCTGGCTGTGCAGCCTTTCCTTAAGCAGCCGGCCCTCTTCTTCGTCCATGCGCGCAATCATTGCTCGCGAATACTCCATGAGCCGGACGCCGCGCCGATTGCCCGAAGTAAGGGATTCTTTTCCTTGTTGCTTGAAAAACTGGAGCCCTATATCAAGACGTTCCAGCCGCGCGTGCACCAGAGCCTGCAGATCGCTCAGGTTCTTTCGCTGTCTGGGATTGTCTTGCGTTATGGAGCCGAGTTGACGGAGGTGTTGCTCCACATCGCTTCTCGATCTCCGATAGGGCTCCAGAAACTGTGGATCATTCGTTAGGAAATACCCGCGCAACGACGTTTCCGCGGTTACCAGGCCGATCAGCAGGTCGTCCAATTCCGCCTTCACCACTTGCGAATGAGTGACCCATTCAACGGCCGTGACGTAGCGCGTCGTGCTCCAGTACGCAAGCGCCCCGAGCAGGACGGTAAGGCCGGCAATCCAGAGGAATGCAGCCTGCGTCCTTCTCTCCATCGTGAACGCCATGAACTAGCTATCGTATGGTAACGCAGGCGGTTTTGAGCGGTCCCCGGCAACGAAGTATCATAGTTTCTACAGAGGAGAATCCATGCTTACCCGACGTGCATTCGCAGGCAGTCTGGGACTTACCGCGGCCGCTTCCGGAGTTATGTCCGAAGCTCTATTCGCCCAGCGCGCCGCTTTCGATATCAAAATCCCGCAAGACATGATCTGGCTCGACTCCAATGAGAACCCGGCCGGACTCCCGCCGGCGTGCATCAAAGCCATGACGGAAATGCTGCCGTTTTCGAATCGTTATCACTACCAGGAGTTCGGAGATTTCATCGCCACGCTCGCGCGTAGCGAGGATCTTTCCGCGGAACAGATCATTGTCGGCGCCGGGTCGAGTGAGAACCTGCACATGGCTGTGGAGGCCTTCACGTCCCCATCCAAACCCGTGATCACCGCGGTTCCCACCTATGAGATGGTGCCGGAACTCGCCCGCGCATCCGGACGCCAGGTCGTCGCGCTGCCGCTCAATGACAAATACGTTCCCGAGGTTCGCAAACTCGCGGCCGAAGCGGACAAAGCAGGCGGCGGCTTAATCTATCTCTGCAATCCGAATAACCCGACGTCATCGGTAATTCCCAAGGCCGATGTCGCCTGGCTGGTCTCAAACTTGCCGCCGAACACAGTTATCTTAATCGACGAAGCCTATATTCACTTCGCCGAAACACCGGAAATGGAAAGCGCGCTGACCTATGTGCGGCAAGGCAAGGATGTCGTAGTTACACGCACCTTCTCGAAGATCTACGGCATGGCCGGCTTACGCGCGGGTTTCGCCGCGGCACGGCCGGAGCTGATTCATAAGATGGAGCCGTTCATCAACAATGTTATCTCCGTCGTCACCGTGCAGGCGGTGCGCGCGGCCCTCGCCGATAAGGATCTGTTGCCGCGGCGCAAAGCTACACTCGCGCACACACGGCGTGAATTATGCGGGTGGCTGCGTCAGAAGAATCTCGCCTTCATCGAACCGCAGGCGAATTTCCTGATGATCGATGTCGGCCGCGACACACGCGATTTCGCACGGCAGATGGCAGCGCACGGAGTGGCCGTCGGCCGGCCCTTTCCTCCGCTCGATCACATGTTGCGAGTGACCATAGGAACGGATGCGGAGATGTCGAAATTCCGCGATGTTTTCTGGAAGGTCTACTCCGCGTAAAGTCGTTCGCGCGACCGTTCCGCGCCGCGTTGCTCCGTTCCGCACCGCGATCCGCCCGTACCGCGCCGCGTTGCTCCGTTCCGCACCGCGATCCGCCCGTACCGCGCCGCGATCCGCCCGTACCGCGCCGCGTTGCTCCGTTCCGCACCGAAGCTCTGTAACCGAGCCGTGACCGGCAGGGAGCGGTCGCCCCGGAGCGTTACATCACCCCGTGAGCGAACGCCAGTGAGCTGACCTGTCGCCGCTCCGTCACGTTCTGTTATCGCGGGCTACCGCTCCCTTCCGGTCACGGCTCGGTTACGGAAGCGGATACGGTTACGGAAGCGGATACGGTTACGGAGGCGGCTACGGTTACGGAAGTGGATACGGATACGGTTACAGAAGCGGAAACGGATACGGACACGGAAACGGATGCGGTTAGCGTTATGGAAACGGACACGGTTACGGAAGTGGCAATGGAAACGAAAAATTCGTTGTAAGAGCGCGCGGCGGTATCACGCCGAAGTCACTTCCACTGCCGTTCCATAACACAGGACCTCCGTCACGCCCTTCATGATTTCCGTGGCGTCGTATCGCACGCCCACAATCGCGTTGGCGCCCATTTCCGCGGCGTGCTCCATCATGCGGTCGAAGGCGTGCCCGCGCGTGTCTTCGCAGAGTTTCGTGAACAGCGTAATGTCGCCGCCTACCATCGTCTGCAGGCTGGCGCCGAGCGTTCCAAAAACGGATCGCGACCGCACAATAATCCCTCGTACGATTCCGATGTTCCGCACGATGCGATAGCCATCGATCGTGAAGGCCGTTGTCACCATGCGAGTTTCGACCATCGCCTAGCCTTTTTGTCCGGCCAGAACGCCGCGCATATACGCGAAGCTCTTCTGCATGCCGGGCATGGGATTGTCACCGTCCACCTCGTACTCGAGGTTGACGTAGCCCTGGTAGCTCATTTGCTTTAATTGTTTGAAAATCGCGGGAATCGGCATAATGCCATCTCCCACCGGAACCTGGCTGCTCTTCTCCTTGAAGTTAGTCAGATCCTTGATATGCATATCGAGCAGCCGCGGCCCAGCCTCGCGCAACGACTCGATCAGGTCGACGCCGGTTCGCGCGCTGTGTCCCATGTCCATGCAGAGGCCCATGCGCGGGTCCAGGTCCTTCACGGCCGCCAGCACGCTCTGCGGGGTCGGGAAGTTCTTGTCTTCGGGACCGTGATTGTGAACCGCGATTTTGATGTTGTATTCTTTGACGTATTTCTCCATCTTCGGAAGACTCTCGTGCGTGGGAGCGCAGACGATGAGCGGCATGCCCGCGAGCTTGGCGTACTCAAACTTGCTATGGATATCGGCTTCGTCGTCGCTCGGGAACGAAATGTTCCCGCCTCCGACGATGGTCAGGCCGGCCTTCTCGAATTCTTTCCGGGCTTTTGCGATTTCGTCCGGCGTGCTGTTCAGAGGAAGATGATAGTCCTTAATGTTGATGAAGGAGACGTTGAGCTTCTTCGTGTCTTCGATCGCGAGAGAGCGTTGAAACTCACGGAAGGAGTAACTGGCAATACCGAGTTTGATATCGCCCGGCTCCGGCGCGGCGGCGCTGAATCCGGATCGCGTGGCGGCAAGCGCGGCTGCCGTAGCCCCAAAAAAAGAGCGGCGCGTGGTTGAAAGCATAGGCTTCCAGTTTATAAAAAATTAGGAAGTGGCGTGGCGCCCCGTGGCGCGGGCGATCGCAAAGCGTCGTCTGCGTTCTGATTCTAATTGAGGCAGGCGATAAGACGAAGAAACAGGCCACAAAAACCGATGGCCTGTTCCACCGCCTGTCCTACCGCCTGCGAAGCTCCCGGTCGAGCTTGCGTTGATCCTTCGCCAGGTGTCCCGCTGCATGCGAAGCGGCCCGGCCCTTGCCGCGCTGGATGTCGTTATCCAAACGCCAGCGGTCGCGCGCAATATTGTTCTGTAACCGCTCGATCCGGGCATCGCGGCGCGGACCCCCATACCCGTCCTGCGCCTTCGCGCCCGGCGCTCCCGTGAGCGCCATTCCCGCCACTACGGCAAGTACAGCAAATGTTTTATCCATCCGCATTGGATTCTCCTTAATTCCCGCGCCGCGCTGTTATGAATAGTTATTGAATGGCGGCGCGGGTTATGTTCCCTCAGTGCTTCTGCATCTACAGATGGATGCCGCGGCACTCCCGGTTGCGCTTGTGAAACAAGGTTCACATTAAGGAACATTCAATGGGCGCGAACGTGACACTCTGTCTTGCCACAGGGACAAATTGTCCCAGTGGCCGTCATCTCCGACCCTGTTCCCAACCAGTTAGCGCCGGGGCCTCAAATTGCACACGGACACTTCAACATGGTCCGGCCATCGCACGCCAAGGCGTTCATAGCTGCGATTTCGATACTGGGGATTGCGGAGCTGCTAGCCGGATCGCTGCAGTGGCATTCCAGCGATTTGCCAAGATTGTTTTGCTACGTTGCCTTAGCGGTCACGGCGTCCATGCTGAAGGTCTCTCTGCCTGGAGTGACCGGTACTATCTCGATTAACTTCCTATTCGTACTAATTGGTATCGTCGAGCTTTCGGTACCAGAGACGCTTTTCCTGGCGTGTCTCGCGAACTTCATCCAGTGCGTCTGGCGTCCGAAATCGCGGCCCACCTTAACGCAATTGCTGTTCAATGTCACCAGCATCGCCATCGCGGTCTCACTCGCCGGCTGGCTTTATAACGTGCCCTATCTGCATGGCGAGAAGTTCAGCGAGCCGCTGGCGCTGGCCTTGATCGCGAGCGTATATTTTCTGGCGAATACGTTTCCAGTGGCGGCCATCGTCGCGCTCACGGAAGGAAAATCGTTCAGCGCAACGTGGAAGGCTTGCTTCTTTTGGACCTTCCCCTATTACATGATCGGCGCCGGAGTCGCCGAGATTCTACACATTGCGAATCAGAAGTTCGGCTGGCAAATCTCGATATTGGTTTTACCGCTCGTCTACGTCATCTTCCTGTCGTACCGGTCTTATTTGAACCGGCTGGAGATGGAGAAACTGCATGCGGAACAAGTGGCCGCGCTGCATCTGCGAACCATCGAGGCGCTGTCGCTGGCCATCGACGCAAAAGATCGCACCACCTCGGAGCACCTCCGCCGCGTTCAGATTTTTGCGATTGCGGTCGGCAAAGAGCTGGCTCTAACGGAAGACGAATTGAACGCCCTGCGGGCGGCCGCGCTGCTTCACGACATCGGCAAACTGGCGGTGCCGGAGCACATCATTTCGAAGCCGGGCAAACTCACTTCCGAAGAGTTCGAAAAGATGAAAATCCATCCCATCGTGGGCGCGGAGATTCTGGAGGAAGTCGAATTTCCTTACCCGGTGGTTCCCATCGTACGCGCGCATCATGAGCGTTGGGATGGTTCCGGCTACCCGTTTGGCTTGAAGGGCGAAGACATTCCTATCGGGGCGCGCATTCTCTCCGCGGTGGACTGCTTAGACGCGCTGGCATCGGACCGCCAGTACCGCCGTGCGCTGCCTCTCGACGAAGCGATGGCGAAGGTAGCTTCGGAAGCGGGCGCCAGCTTCGATCCCAAGGTGATCGAGGTTCTGGTGCGGCGCTATCGGGAATTGGAGGACCGGGCGCAGCGCACGCCGCTGAGTAAACGCAATCTCTCCGCGCGGATTCATATCGCCAATGGAGGCGGGCCGCCCGTGGGATTCGAGCTTTCCACTCTGCCCGCGCCTCAAAAAGAAGAGGGGCAGCGCGACCCGTTACCATTCCTCGATTCCATCGCCGCGGCACGCCAGGAAGTACAGGCGCTGTTCGAACTGACACAAGATATCGGTAATTCACTCAGCCTGAGCGAAACGCTGTCGGTGCTTGCGGTACGGCTCAAGCGCATTGTGCCGCACGATAGCATCGCGATTTACGTTAGCCGCGAAGGACGCCTTTTCCCGGAGTACGTCGGCGGTGACGACTTCCGCTTGTTCTCGTCGCTCAATATGCCGCTCGGCGAAGGACTGTCGGGATGGGTCGCGGAAAATAATAAGCCTATCGTCAATGGCAATCCCTCGGTTGAGCCGTCCTACTTGAACGACCCGTCGAAATTCAGCATTTTGCGTTCGGCGCTCTCGGTGCCATTAAACGGGATCAACGGCGTGGTGGGCGCGCTCACGCTCTACCGTTCTGAAAAAGACGCCTTCTCGCAAGACAATCTGCGAGTGCTGCTGGCTGTGAGCAGCAAGGTCTCGCTCGCCATCGAGAACGCTTTGAAATATCGACAGGCTGAATCTTGCGCCACAACCGACTACCTGACGGGACTTCCGAACGCTCGCTCGCTCTTTCTGCATCTCGACGCCGAATTGAGCCGTTCGAAGCGCGCCGAAAATCCGCTCGCGGTTCTGGTCTGCGATCTCGATGGCTTCAAACAGATCAACGACCGCTTTGGCCACCTCGAGGGGAACCGGCTGCTCCAGATGGTAGCC
This sequence comes from Bryobacteraceae bacterium, assembly GCA_049514735.1. GTDB lineage: Bacteria > Acidobacteriota > Terriglobia > Bryobacterales > Bryobacteraceae > JAICMB01. Next base: position 20,361 of record JBEKUT010000005.1, on the reverse strand, counting down.
AGCGCGTTTAAGGAGCACTGCCGCGAATACGATTACGTGGCTCGCATGGGCGGCGACGAATTTGTCCTCGTTATTCCAGGACTCTCCGGTGAGAAACTCCAGGAGCGTGTTGCGCAGCTCGAAAATGCGGTGCGGGTCGCGGGCAAAGGAGTCTGTGGAGATCCGATAGTTTCGTTGAGCGTCGGCGCCGCCGTATATCCGGACGACAGCATGGATGCCGAAGGCTTGCTGTGCGAAGCCGATCACCGTATGTACGGCGCTAAGTCGGGGCACAAGAAAATTACCCCGATCACATCGCAGCGTGTCCAGCCGGGGCGCTGGACGAGTACCTCGGTCCAGTAAATCGCGTTTCCCAGGGAGCGAATCCGCCCGCCGGCGCGTCGCTGTAATTGATGGCGATCGTTCGTATGCCGCGGGTCCAGGAAAGTAGATTTTCATTGCCTGTTTCGAGCGGCCGCCATTCGCCGTGGCGAATCTCCGGATCGCGGCATTCCTGAAGCAGGGCGCGATAAAACTCGAGCAGGCCGCTGTCCACGGGCTCATCTGGCCAGCGTCCCAGTTGCACCGGCATCTTGATCTTGCGTCCTTCGAACTGTCCCTGATGAAAAAGTTTTGCTCCGGGCAGCGTCGCGATCATGGTGGCCGCGGCTGCTTCCTTGGCATACGGAAATATCGCGGCGGCGCGCGGCTCATCGTGATTCTCGATCATGCGGACGAGCTTGCCTTGATGGCCGATATCGGCCGCTAAATGCTGCCGGATACCGCCCGCGTTTTCATACGCCAGCCGATCGTAGAGGCGTTTGTCGTAACAGTAATTGAACCCCAGTTGCTGCATGGTCCATTCGAGATCCCAATAGACTTCAGCGATCCAGGTGAGGCCGGGAACAGCGGGGATGGCTTCCTTCCAGAACTCTTCGCCGGGAGTTGCGCCGGCTTTGTCGCCCCAGGTCTCGCGAAATATGTCGTTGAGGAGCAGCATCGCCATGTCGCAACGCACGCCGTCGCACTGCAGCGCGATGTCTTGCAAAGTGGCGATATAGGCGGAGCGCAATGCTGGATGATACGCATTGATCTGCGCGGTGTCGGTCCAGGGCGGGAAGTACGGATCGCGTCCATGCGCGATGCTTCCATCGGCTTCATGAACGAAGTATTCAGGATGCTCCACGGTCCAGGGATGGTCGACCGCAACGTGGTTCGGAACAAAATCGAGAATGAGCGACAAGTTGCGGCGCGCCAGTTCTACGCGCGCTTGCTTCAGGCCATCCGGTCCACCGAGGTGCGCGTCGACCACATAGCGATGAACTGCGTAGGGAGAGCCAACGACGTCGGCGGGTGTGAAATCCGGAAGAGCGCTGCGATACGACGCCTGCAGATCCGGATGCTCCCGCGCAATGGCAGCGGCCGCGGGGCTGCGCTCCCACACGCCCATGAGCCAGACCGCATCGAACCCCCAGGAAGCGATTTCGTTCCATTCTTCCGCCGGGACGCTGCCTAACTGAATCGCACGTGCGTATTTTCGCGAGAGCCCATTGAGCCACGCCCAGGTATTGATCTCATACAGGAACGGCTCTTGAACAATCACGCCGCCGGCCATTGCACGTTCGATCTCCGGCATAATACGCGGCCGTCTTTCAGTGTCATGTAAACCAAGTTTACGCCGAAATGATAGGGTATCTCGCGATAATCGCCGACGTCGAGGATCGCAAGATCGGCCGCCTTTCCTCTCTCGATGGAACCCACCCTGCCGGCGCGCCGGAGGGCGTGCGCTCCGTTGATGGTAGCCGCGGAGATTGCTTCCGCGGCAGTCATGCCCATTTGGCGGCACGCGAGGGAGATCATCATCTGCATGTTTTGCGACTGGCTGGTGTGCGGGTTATAGTTTGTCGCCAGAGCTACGGCGGCGCCCTCATCGATCAGCTTCCGGGCGGGAGGGTAGTGGCCGTCGCCCGTGAAAAACACCGGGCCCGGAAGAAGAGTTGCGATGACGCCGCATTCCGCCAGCAAGGCGATATCGCGATCGTTCACATTATTTAAATGATCGACGCTGGTTACGCCGAGCCGGATGGCTTCCGGGATCGCGCCGATATTCGCAAGTTGTCCGGTATGCATCTTGAGTCCGAAACCGAGGCGCCCGGCCGCGCTCAGAAAACGATCGGCCTGGCTGATCGAAAACATGCCGCTATCGCAGTAGATGTCGGCGAATTCAGCCAGGCGGCGGCGCTTGATGAGAGGCAGCATGTGCTCGCACATCCAGTGGATATATTCGTCGGGCGAGGACCCTTCGGGTAGCCAACGCGTCCCCATAAATGTGGAAACCAGCATAGGGATTTTGCGATTCAACGCCGCATGCGCGCGAAGAATTTTGAGCTCGCCGCGCTCGTTCATGCCAAAGCCCGATTTGGCTTCGAGAGTGGTGGTGCCGTGTCGTATGAATTCGTCCAGCAAGCGAAAACATTGCGCTTCGATGGTGTAGCGCGACGTTTGCTGCAGCGGTTTCCAATACGCCTCGGCCGGCATCGCGTCCAATGAATATTGATAAGGGCGCGCCGGTCCCGAAACAAGATGCGTGTGGCTATCCACGAAGCCCGGCATCACGACGCGTCCCACGGCGCTGATTTCATCCGCGTCGCGGGCTTTCTTTAGGGCCTCCACGCGCCGGCTGGTGCCCACCTCGTCGATCAGGCCATCGCGAATCAGGACAGCGCCGTCCGGGATGACGGTCAGTTCTCCTAAGGCAATACCTCGCCGTGGCATCGTGGACCCATGCAGAGTTAACAACTGCCGGGCGCCCCGAATTAAGAGGGACCTCTGCACAATATTACTTTGAATTTAATTATTTCACGAAATTGTCTAACGATTCGGGCCGATTGACACACGGCGGCAAACACCGTAGCCTGAAGTTAATGAAAAGATCACTCTTGATTGCCGCCCTGGCGGCCTCCGCCGTTTTCGCTCAATCGCAGAGCACCCAAAAATCGGACCAATCCGCTCAGACCCAGAAACAGGCCAAAGAAGAGACAACGCCCCAGGTCGACGCCGTCTGCGGCATGACAGTAGATCCCAAAACAGCCGAAGGCAAATACGCTTACAAAGGCAAAACCTACTACTTCTGTAGCAAGGACGACCAGGAGACGTTCGTCAAAACTCCCGACAAATTCGTCGAGAAGAAGAAGTAGGTTATCGCGCGCAGATGCCCGCGATGCTCGCGACGCCGGTCGTTTTGCAGGAGTAACCGGCGGGGCACTCATGGGCGGCATCGCCTTTCCCGCCGCAACGAATCGTATCCGGTTCCTGCATCTCGCATTGATGCGAGGTGGCGTTGCACACCGGTGCGCGCTTGTCTTCGACCAGGAACTGCGGGCACATCGCGTTCTTCATCTTGCAGGCGTTCGCCTGGCGGTACGAATCGATCTTGTCCTTGTTCACCGCGTCCTTGTAGCCGTTATGACAGCAGCCCTCTCTGGGCACGGCGACACAATCCGAATCCATATTGCAGGAAACGTAATCGGCTTTTGAAGCTGCCGGGTCGTCGCCAGTCTTCTGAACGGCAACAGTGAACGTAGCTGGATTCTGGTGCTCGTCCTGAAAAATTACGTAATAGTCGTATGGCGAAGGCAGGGCGCCGGCCGGCAGCGTCGCGATGACGTGCGAGCCAAAATTGCTGACGATCGGTTTGTAGTCGCTGTCGGTGAGAGCGCACAGCGCCTGGCCGTTGACCGACTCCACTTTGATGTCGACCTTATCGCCGGGGCGGCCCTGGAAGTGGACGGCGAGATAGGCAGGTTTTCCAGTGTACTCGAGTTTGTCGCTGGTTTGGCCATATTGCAATTCCTGGACGACGCTCACGCCCGCATCGCGGAAGTAGCTTGGCTGGCCGAACAGTGTGGAAGAAAAAAGAACAGCGGAAAGGGAAAAGACCACGGCCCTCATGCTTCCAGGGTAACGCGGATTTTCAGCGTGCCGGCGCTTGACGCCCCAGGATGGCCGCGATGTCGCGTTTCAACGGTCCCGTCGATTTCGCGAAGATCATCTTATAGGCTGAACAGAAATAATCGAGCTCTTCAAAACGGCCGTTCGGACCATGGCGATATTTCGGGCAGCCGCCGTGGCAGATGGATTGATATTCGCAGATCTGGCACTCCGGATGGGCGATGGTTTTCTTCGAAGCGAAGTTGAAACGGCGCTGACGGCGCGCGATTTCGCTCCAGGAATCGAGCGTCATGTTGCCGAGCTTCCAGGCGTCTTCGACGAAAAAATCGCAGGGATAAACGTCGCCGTTGTACTCGACAACCACGTAGCTGTCGCATGTTTCGTGCATGGTGCAGGTGCCCGGCTTCATGCCGGCGAGGGCTTCAGCGGTGTTGTCGAAGAAGCGGATGCGGACCTTGCGGCGGTCCGGCCACCACAGATCGAAAATGTCGCAGAGAAACTTTCCGTATTGCGCGGGCGTGATGGTGAAGGGTTGGGGCGCACCGCCCGGCGCGAACTCCGCGAGCGGAATGAACTGCATATTATCGACGCCAAGCGAGCGATAAAACCGGTACAGCTCGCGCGGTTTATCGACGTTGGCCTGGCTGAGCACGCAGAGACAATTGAATTCCACATGATGCTTCTGCAGCGTTTCGATGGACTGGATGACACGCCGCCATGTCCCGCGCCCTTCCTTGTTGTAGCGATAGAGATCGTTGAGTTTCTCGGGACCGTCGAGCGAGACGCCGAGCAGCCAGTTGTACTCTTTAAACAGGCGCGCCCAATCGTCGTCGATCAGAATTGCGTTGGTCTGAATCGAGTTGCTGACGCTTTGTCCATTGCGTCCGTATTGTTTTTGATAACCGACCAGTGTCTCGAAAAACGGCAGGCCGGCCAGCGTCGGTTCGCCGCCTTGAAACGCGAAGGTGCTCGCGGGGAACGAATAGAAGAGCCAGGTGTCGACGAGGCGCTCCAGCGTTTCGAGCGTCATGCGGCGTGCCGGCAGGGCTTTGTAGGGGTCGGCTTCACGGTCGAGATAAAAGCAATAAGAGCAATCGAGATTGCAGACCGCGCTGGCGGGCTTGATCAGGAGCGATGTAATGCGAGGCGCCGCACCCATGGTGGCGACAGAGCCCTCGCCATACAGGGGAAACAAACTTCCATTTCCCATTTCATTCAGTGTAACAATACGAATAAATGAGAGTCGGTTTAACGTTCCGCGATTTAAAGAAGAACGAGAAAAAAATCGCGCCGTACGAGGAGGCGCTGAGAGCGGCAGGATTGGAGCCGGTTGTGATCACGCCGGGGCAACCTCATACGCTGGAGGGTCTGAAAGGGCTAGTGCTCAGCGGCGGCAGCGACATCGACCCCGATCGTTACCACGAGCCTAACAAGGGCTCCGAAGATATAAACACCAAGCGCGATGAGATGGAGTGGAAACTTCTGAAAGAGGCTCTGGACGCGGACATGCCGGTGCTTGCGATTTGCCGCGGACTGCAGTTCCTCAATGTGTTTTACGGCGGGAATTTGATTCAGGATTTGCCCCCTAGCGCAGGCCATGAAAAACGCGATTCGACGTGGATATCGGGGCGGCATCCGGCGGCGCATAAGGTGACCGTGGAAGCGGGCAGCAAGCTGGCGACAATCGTCGGAAGCGGCGAGCATGACGTGAACTCGCGTCATCATCAGGCGGCGCAACGGGTCGGCGATGGGCTCACCGTGACAGCGCGTTCGACGGATGGTGTTATCGAAGGATTAGAGCGGACCGACAAGAAATTTGTGGTTGCAGTGCAGTGGCATCCGGAGGACCGGGTGCTGGTCAGTGAGCCGGATCGGAAGTTATTCGAAGCGTTTCGTGATGCGGTGGCCGGCTCGACTGCGGTCACGGCTCGCTAGTAGGGCACATCCGCTTGCTTACGCGCGCCGTTCCGTGGACGCGGACGCTTGCGGGAACCGCCCCCTGCCGGTCACGGCTCGGAATGGTGACGTGGATCGGAAGTTATTCGAAGCGTTTCGCGAAGCGGTGCGCTAATCGGTTTTCGGCAGCTTGAATTCGACGCCGCGCTCGTCGTTGAGGCGCTGCGACAAGTCGCGATCGATAAGATCGAGACTGGCCTGATTCATGGAGTGTTCAACGCTGACGTAATGCAGCGTGGAGCCTTCCATCCAGTAGCCGAGGGCCGGAATGATGTTGTGATCCTTGAATGCGAGCAAATAAATTGTTGGTTGCGGATCCTTCTGCGGCACATTGGCGTAGGGATTCGAGGGGCTTTGATAGAGCGTCATGCCGGACTGATCCGGAGGCGGCTGCAGGTCGGGCCCATATTCGCGAACTACCGGATTGGCATGGTCGGGCACGTAACCCGGGTTGATAATGACTGACGGCGGACCATTGGGATTTGCGTACTGCGTAGGATCGTCCTGCGGAGGTGGGGTCGCGTACTGGTCCGGCGCGTAACCGCCATAGTACCCACCGCCGACGTAAGCTGGGTAGGGAACGATTACGGTTCGAACGGAGCCTTGTCGACCACTTCGCGTGCCGGCGTAAGAGCCAGTGTGGCCTGCGTAAGCAGCTGGATAATAGCCGTTCTTGTAATTAGCAGGTGGTGCGACGCCAGGCGCGTGGCCCGTGCCCGGATAGAGGACGTTTCCGTAACCTCCCACTGACCAATAGGCTGGGTGCTGCTGACCGAATGCCAACCCTACCGATGCCAAGGAGATGAGAACCACCCCGATTCGCCGCATAGTAACCTCTTTGACGATTGTAACCTTCATTCAGGTACAAGCAAAACTAAATCGTACTACGGTGCGGCCGAGGTGGAGGACTCGGCCGCGTTTCGCGCTCGCTACAATTACTAGATGCTTCCGGTGCGACATTCGGTTTGCGCACTTGACTGTCCCGACACTTGTGCGTTGCTCGTCACTATAGAAGACGGTAAGGGTACCCGTTTGCGTGGAGACCCGAATCATCCTATTACGCGTGGATTTTTGTGCGGCAAGGTGGCGCGATATCTGGATCGCGAGTACTCGCCAGACCGGCTGCTCTATCCGCAGAAACGGACAGGGGCCAAGGGCGAGGGGCGCTTCGAGCGCATCGGCTGGGACGAAGCGTTGGACACGATTGCGCGCGGGCTCGAATCGGCTGCGGCCTCGTATGGTTCGGAAGCGATCTTGCCGTACAGCTATGCCGGAACGATGGGGATGCTCAACGGCTCCGGGATGGACCGGCGATTTTTTCATCGCCTGGGCGCGTCGCGGCTCGATCGGACGATTTGTTCCGCGGCGGGATGCGCGGGTCTGGCTGCTTCGATCGGATATCGATATGGCACGGAACCCGAGCAGTTCGCGAAATCGAAATTGATTATCGCGTGGGGCGCCAACATACACGGCACCAACGTCCATCTGTGGCCGTTCATTGTGGAGGCGCGAAGGAACGGCGCGCGGCTCTACACGATCGATCCGGTGCGGACGCGAACGGCGAAGCTGGCCGACAAACATTTCCCGATTTATCCGGGAAGCGATCTGGCTCTCGCGCTGGGTTTGATGCACGTCATTATCGGGGAAAAATTATACGACGGCGATTATGTCGAGCGGTTCACGACGGGGCTGGAGGGCCTGCGGGCGAAGGCGCTCGAATACACGCCGGAACGTGTGGAGGCTTTGACGGGGCTGTCGCGCGAGGACATCGTCAGCCTGGCGCGCGAATATGCCACCGTTCGGCCGGCAGCGATCCGATTGAATTATGGCGTGCAGCGTAGCGATCGCGGCGGGACGGCGACGCGCGCTATTGCGTCGTTGCCGGCTTTAGTGGGATCGTGGCGCGAAGTGGGTGGCGGGTTGCAGCTATCCGTGTCGCAGGCATTCCAGTTCAATCGCGCGGCGTTGGAAATGCCGGAACTGCAGAAGGTTTCGGCGTTGGGGCGCGAAGCTCGCATCATTAATATGTCGGAGTTGGGCAAGGCGCTGACGCAGGTGCGCGATCCGGAGGTGAAGGCGATGGTGGTCTACAACTCCAACCCCGCCGCGATCGCTCCGAACCAAAACCTGGTGATCCAAGGAATGCGGCGCGAGGATCTGTTCACGGTGGTGCTGGAGCAGTTCCAGACTGACACCGCGGATTACGCCGATATTTTGTTGCCGGTTACGACGTTCCTGGAACATACCGATCTGTATCTCGCGTACGGGCATTATCATTTACAGCTCGCGCGTCCGGCGCTGCCCGCGCCTGGGGAGACCAAATCGAACGTTGAGATTTTCCGGTTGTTGGCGGAACGCATGGGCTTTACGGACGCCTGTTTTCAGGATTCGGAAGACGAGATGATTCGGGCGCTGTTGCGCTCGGAGCATCCGTTTATTAAGGGCATCACGCTCGAAGAATTGGACGAGAAGCGGTCGGTGAGGCTGCATGTAGCGGAAGGCGATCGTCCTTATTTGCCGTTCGCGGAAGGCGGGTTTGGAACGGCGTCGGGCAAGATGGATTTTGCTTCCGAGGCGCTCGAATATACGCCGCCCGTGGAATCGCGGCTGGGGTCGAAAGAACTGCGCGCGCGGTATCCGCTCGAGATGGTGTGCTCGAAGAACGACGACAGCATGAACTCGACGTTTGGGAATCGCGACAGCGTGGATGAGCAGACGTCCGTATTGCAAATGCATTCGTCAGACGCGGCATCGCGCGGGATTCAGGATGGCGACCTGGTGCGGATTCTGAACGATCGCGGAAGCCTGGTATTGAAGGCGGAAGTGAACGGGACTGTGCGCGAAGGCGTGGTGCGCGCCCCCTCGGTACGATGGCGCAGACGGGCATCGGACGGAGCGAGCGTGAATGTGCTCACGTCGGACCGGTTGACGGATATGGGCGGTGGTCCAGTGTTTTTCAGTTGCCTGGTGCAGGTTGAGAAGTGCGGCGACTGATTGGGGCTGCGGCCTTTTCATTGCTGGCGGGGTGCGGCGGTAGTTACGAAACGCCGCGCTTCGACGACACCGCGATCATGTTGAACGTGGCCGATCAGCGGGCCGACAAACAGCTTACGCGGGGTTTTTTCCCACTGGAAGGAACGGGGCGCTGGACCGGCAGATCGTTTAGCGCTACTCTGAAACCGCCTCCGACGGCAGCTCGCAAAGGCGCTGTCCTCATGCTGCGGTTTGGGATTCCAGGGACGAGCATCGACGCGATGCATTCCATTCAAATCTCGGCCGCAGTAAATGGCGTCGCGCTGAAGCCGCAGGAATATACGCAAGCGGGCGAGTTCGAATATGTTCGCGATGTGCCCGCAGCGGCGTTTCGCAGCGGGGACGCGGCTGTGGATTTTTCGCTCGACAAGGCGCTTGCGGCGGGCGGGAATGAGCGCCGCGAGCTGGGGGTAATTGTGAACACCGTTGGATTCGAATCAAAGTGAGGTGGACTGATGAATTATTTTGAGCAGCACCACGAAGAATATTTGGACGGTCTGAAGGCATTACTGCGTATTCCGAGCATCAGCACGCTCAGCGAGAATAAGCCCGACATCCGTCGCGCGGCAGAGTTCGTGCGCGATGCGCTGTCCAAGGCGGGCATGCAGAATGCGGAGTTGATTGAAGGCGAGGGCAATCCGCTGGTCTATGCGGAGTGGCTGGGCGCGCCGGGGAAACCGACGCTGCTGCTGTACGGACATTACGACGTGCAGCCGCCCGATCCGCTGGATGAATGGAAATCGCCGCCGTTCGAACCCGATATTCGCAATAACAATATTTATGCCCGCGGGTCGGCCGACGATAAGGGGCAGGTGCTGATTCTGGTGAACGCCGTGGCGGCGCTGATGAAGCAGCACGGCAAGCTGCCGATCAACGTGAAGTTTCTGATCGAGGGCGAAGAAGAAGTTGGCGGCGAGCATATCGAGAGTTATGTGAAGAGCAAGCCGGCGAAGATCAAATCCGATGCCGCGGTGATCTGCGATACCGAAATGTTCGGGCCGGAGCTGCCGACGATTTGCGTGGGGCTGCGTGGGATTGTGTATGGCGAGCTGGTTGTGGAAGGCGCGCGGCAGGATCTGCATTCGGGGATTTATGGCGGTGTGGCGCCGAATCCGATGATGGCTGTCGCCGAGATTCTGACAGCGTTGAAGGATCGCGAAGGACATATTAAGATCCCCGGTTTTTACGATCGCGTAGTTCCGCCGAGCGAGAAAGAGCGCGAGGCGTGGGCCCGGCTGCCGTTCGATGAGAAGGATTATACGGAAAAGGAAATCGGCGCGAAGGAGTTGGTAGGCGAGCCTGAGATTCCGCTGTTCGAGCGGACGTGGGCGCGTCCGACTTTGGAAGTCCACGGGATTCGCGGCGGGTTTACTGGTGAGGGTGCGAAGACTGTGATTCCGGCGAAAGCGGTGGCGAAGGTCAGTACGCGATTGGTGGCGGATCAGAATCCGGAAGAAGCGTTGAAGCAGATTCGAGCGGCGGTGAAGGCGGCGACTCCGAAGGGAGTGACCGCGGAATTTAAGCTGATCCATGTTGCGGCGCCGTCGCTGGTGAATACCGATAATAAATTCATTGAAGCCGCGGCGGAAGCGATGAAGGAGATTTGGGGGAAGGACACGGTCTATATAAGGTCGGGCGGATCGATTCCGATTGTCGGTGTGTTCGATGAGTATCTGGGGATTCCGAGTGTCATGATGGGTTTTGGTTTGCCCGACGATAATTTGCATGCTCCGAATGAGAAAATGCATTTGCCGAATTTCTTTTTAGGGATTGAGGCGGTGGCGCGGTATTTCGAGTTGCTGGGGGAATAAAGACACTACGGCATCGTACTGCGTACGGCGTACTGCGTACGGCGTTGTTGGTTCGTAGTTCGTGGTTCAGAAACGTTCTACGTTCCACGTACTACGTTCTACGTTGACCTCCGCCGCTCCCCTCAGATCCGTTGCACCCCGGATATGTCCTGAAGGGATGGCGGACGGAGTGTGCCAGCCGCCTTCCGGCGCGCCGTGGACCGCGATCCAGCCGGACCCACTTCCGGAAGCGCCGGCCGATTCTTTCGAACCTGCCAGCCCGGAAAGCCCGGCACTAAGTGCGGTGAGAGTTGGTGGCCACCAATAGTACATCACCGTCAGAAAGCCTCCTTGCGAAGACCGTCTTACTGGTTCAAGTTTAGGGTTGGTGTGTGTCAGTCGAGTTCGCGGGGCTATGTATGTCGTTCGTTCTATTCGAAATAAAGTTGCAAAATATTTTTGAACGTCTGGCGGCGATCTTCATTCTGCTTGCGGCGAATGGGTTTTCGGCTGAACTGACTATCCTGGCGATTAGTCCCGATGGCCTGCCTGAGGCTGGCTGCAGGATCGAGAGCTTTCGGACGATCCAAGTGGGCTCGCAGGCGGAGCGGGACTATAAGAGCCAATTCCGTGGATGCGAGTCAGTTCGAATTGGCCGCTCTTTCGGATCGTCTTATGAGAAGCGAGCCCTCCGGGCCGCAACTCGTGGTGAAGCTTGCCAATGTCCCAGCCGGGAATGAGATATGGTGGATTCGATTTAACCCGTTGTACGGACAGGGGAGCTACAGCGCACGTTTTGGCGAGGCCAGCGGCGAGGCTCGGCTGGTTGATCCGGAACCTGGAGCTCATCTGGTGAGTGTGAATTCGACGAGTGGATACGGCTGCGTGAGCGAGGTGCGTTTCGTCGAGTTTACTCGTCACTGGATATTTCATCCATCGGATTGTTCGTTCGAGTTCGACCGTTATGCCGAACTGATTCGATGGGACTCCTCGCATAGGCCCGTGCCGAGTCAGTGGGGTGAAGAGATGCGGAAATATAGGCTGGAGTTTCTGCGTGAGCTTGAGAAGTCGGCGAAAAGCCAATGATCCTGCGTTAATCGCAAACGGCGCAAGCTTATAGCGGAACTTGCCGGCGAACGGCGGGTTAGAATCGGAAAGCCAAGTCCGATTTTAGGAGGGCCGTCCCAATGAAGCTCAGCAGGATTGGTGCTTCGCTGCTACTCACCGCTTCCATCGCTTGCGCCCAGATCGCGAGCTTTGAGCATCCCTGTCGGTCACGGCTCGGACGGCAGACGGGAAGAAGCAGGCCACACACAACGATGGCCTGCTCCACTGGTTATTCGCCTTCGACGACTTTCCATGTCTTATCGGGATTGAAGCGGAGCAGCTGACGGGCGGCCGTGCCGGTGGCGGGGCCGAGGTCCTTTTCGTAGACCAGTCCGCGATGGTTCACCAAGAACGATTGGACGCCGGAGACGCCGTATTCGGCAGGGTAGGCGACCATGGCAAAACCGCCGATCATTTTGCCTTTCACGACGTAATCGAGCGCGCCGCCTTCAGCGTCCGGGCCTTGCGCCTTCAGGATGTGGAAATAGTAGCCGTGATAAGGCACGGGTTTCTTGCCTTCGGCAAACATCGCGGCGGCCGCAGCGGCGAAGGCTTTGGGAACGAGATTATCCGCTTCGCCTTCCCAATAGAGACCGTCTTTCTTGCCGGGGGTGGTGACGATCTTTTGGGCGTACTGGAGAACGCCATCGCCAGTGCGGTCCTGCGCCGCGTATTCCATCTGAGCTTCGACGTAGCCGCGGCAGACGTCGATGGCCGCCAATTCATTGCGTCCGATGCGGCGCGCCAGGACCTCCGTCCGGCCGCGGGCGGCGTCGAAATGCCAGCGTCCGTTTTGACGCAACAGGGGCACGGGGAAGGGCCAGTCGTTTTCGCCGACGACGAGAACCGCGCGGTCCGGGTTTCCGGGTTGCACTTCCACGGTGAGCTTGGTGTGGGCGTGATCGACGAACCGCGCGCGCGAGTTTTTGTCTTCCGCCGGATCTCCGGATTCGACGATATCTTTGCTGCCGGGTCCGAGCACCTTCAGCATGGCCGCGGTGTCGTCGTGCGCTGCCGCGGCGACGAGCGCGTCCGCCGCTTCCCGCGGGGTCGCGAAGGTTTGTTGCGCGGTTTGCGGGGCGGCGCTTAGTGAGGCTGCCGCGAGGATAAGAATGCTAATTATTCGCATCGCCATTTCTCCTTGTCATGGCTCCTATTTGCGTCTTCCGCCGCCGCTGGGGGCAGATCTCGGGGCTGGCTCGCTTCTTGGCGCCGGGGCGCTTCTCGCTGGAGCGCTGCGCGAGGGGCCCATGCTGGAGTATCCATGTTCGGCGTTGGTCTGCGCCGATCGGCCGTTATTCATGCCGCTGAAGACCGAGCGGTTCTGCACGGGCGGAGCGCTGTTCGGAATCTGGCGGCCTCCGAAACGCTGGCCCTGCTGCGCCGGCATATTGCGGGACGCTTCAGACATGGCGCGCGGAGCTACGTTCTGACGGACGTTGCCGCGATATTGATTGTTCAGCGCGGCATTGGCGTAGGGGACACCGGCGCGATACGCAGGGTCGTGCGCCCATACGGCACTCCCATGCACGTTCGTAATGCGCGAAGTGTTGAAGTTGTTCTGGTGAATGAAAGTGTTGTTGACGATGACGGTGTGGTTGCCCCAGCCGGGATGCCAGCCCCATCCGCCCCAGCCGTTCCAGCCGCCGCCGAAGAATAGTCCGACATTGATGCCGAAACCGAATCCGAATCCGACGCCGCCGACGATGACGCTGCGCGACGGCCAATACCAGCGCGGGTAAGGATACCAGAGCGGCGGTCCCCAGATCCAAGCGGGATCGTAGACGGGCACGTAAATGACGTCGGGATTGGTCGGCAGGATTTCCACGTAGGGTTGGCCGCCTTGATTTTGGGTGACCACGTTTTCCTGCGGCGTGGAGGCGAGTTTACCGGCTTGCTGCGCTTGCTGGCGCATGCGCTGAACCGCGTCCATGACGTCCTGCTGCTGGGCCAGGAAGGCGTTCCCGAGGTTGGTGGTCCAGGTGACGTCGTCGTTCAAGCGCTTGAGCACGTCGGGAAAAACGACGAGGGCCTGAATGCTGGGGTCCCAATTCTGTTGCTGCGCGGCCGCTGTCAGGGCCGGGCCGCCGAGTCCGGGATTGTGCTGCATCCATTGAAACGCCTGGACCACTTCGAGCGGATAGGTGCAGGCCACCAGTATCTGGCTCAGCAATGGATCGGGGTAAAGCGCGATGGGGGCGACGAGGTCGGCGAGCTGGTCCGGGGTGAGGGTCTGGCCGGGAGGGGGCGGCGGAGGCGCGGGCTGGTCCTGGGCGCAGAGGGCCGCAGTGGTGAGCAGCAGTACAGCGAGCGGAGCTGTGATCTTCATAATTTTCCTTGTCTAAACAATGTTACTCGGATGCGGGGTGGAATGGTGAGGGGGTTTTCTTACGACGATGTGACTTTGACAGGGGGGGACGCTGCGGACAATTTCGATCAGCCGGCCGAGCGCTTGGGTTTTGGTTTGCGGCCTAACTTCCTGGCTTCCTTGTGGAGCGAAGCGGTGAATTCCTCGTGGCCTGAAAATGGACCGCGGACGCGGCCCGCCTTGATATCGGCTAACCCGTCAGCGAGTTGGGCGTCGACGATGCGGCGCTGCTCAGGCGTATACTCTTGGTCCGCGTCCGGCAGCTTCGGAACGATAGAAATAACTCCGCCGGCAGCCTTGATTTCGAGTTCCTGGCCGCTCTTAAACCCCGCCCTTCTTAAAGCTGCCGGAGGGACGACAAGGGGCTGCTTGTTCTTGAGACCGAGTGTCATGACAATTGTCTGAACAGCGGCAGTGCCGCCGTCCCTTACGATAGCAGGTTCATTTGGCACATAGCTCGCTTCGCTTAACACGAACGTTAAGCTTTGCCTTGACGGCGTCTGAGTGGTGAGCTTATAATTAACACGATGGTTAACAATCAAAAAAAGATTACGGCCATCTTCGCGGCGCTGGCCGATCCCACCCGGCGGCGCATCCTGGTGCGGCTTTCGGAACGCGGGGAAGGACCGGTGACGGCGCTCGCCAAGCCGTTTCGCATTTCCTTGCCCGCCATCTCAAGACATTTGAGGGTGCTCGAAAAGGCCCGGTTGATCGACCGCCGTCGCGAAGGACGGGTCCACGTGATCCGCGTGCGGGGCGCGGGATTCAAGCAGGCTCAGGACTGGATGGCGCGGTGCGCGGCAGGCTGGGATTTCAGTTTCGACGCACTGGACGAGTTGCTGAAACAAGAACAACGAAAGGGGAAAACAAAAGATGAAGTCGGAAGTAAACATCAGCGGTAATCGCCTGCAGATCACGCGGATTTTCGACGCTCCGCGGCAACTTGTGTTCAGCTTCTGGACGCAAGCCGAGAAGTTACAGCAGTGGTCTTCGTGCAAAGCAGCGACCAAGTGCGAGGTCGTCATGGATTTCCGCGTGGGCGGAACGTTCACTCAGAAAATGTATATTGCCGTTGGCGGGGAGACGTGCGAATTCTCGGTGAACGGTGTTTATGAGGAGATCGTGGAGCCGGAGAGGATCGTTTACAGCGCGGATTTCGGCCCCTTCAGCACGCAAGTGAAGGTCGAGTTTTTCGAGCAAGGCAAGGGCACGAAAGTGGTACTTTCGCACGAGGGGTGCCCGGACGATTCGTTCTGCAAGAACGTTTCGCAGGGAACTTCTGAATCGTTCGATAATCTCGATGCGGTGTTGGCAGGCCAGGCTGTGGTGACCGCGCGGTGAATTATCCGCGGATATTCCTGGCGGCTGTGGGCGCGTTCGTGGCGTACTTTGTTCTGGGCGGACTGACTTTCGCGGTGTCGTCGCTGGGCGATGAATTTCGCAAGTATCCGGCGGTGTACCGGTCTCAAGAAGGGATCAAGAGCGTCATGCCGCTTGGAATGGCGGCCATGTTTGTCGCCATCGTGGCGCTGGCGGTGATTTACGCGATGCTCTATCAGGGCGGGTCAGGCCTCGCCGAGGGGGCGCGGTTCGGCGCATTGATCGGCGTGTTTTGTGTTGGCTCTTTTGTGGTTCACAATTATGTCAACTTGAATATCGGGCTGAAGCTGACAGTGCAGCAAGCGGTGGCTTACTTTGTCGAATGGGTTGTCGTTGGCATCGCGATCGGCCTGGTCTATAAGAGGGCGATGCCGTAGTTGCGAGGCGATCGATCGCATCATCGATTCGAACTACTTGAATAGTCCCAACTGTGTCGCTACCGTTCCCGCGCTGGGCGCGGAAGCGGGTATGCTGGTCTGGAATGTGACGCGCGACGTGCTTGTCGCCGTTATCTTCGGGTCGGGACTCGGTCTGGCGGTGACACCGGACAGCCATTGATGAGGCGATGGCTGGGCCCGACCGCCGTCTGGCACGTCGAGCCTATTGCAGTGGCTTCTGTACTCCTGACTCTCGCGGCCATCGGCTGCCGTTACTTCCCCGCGCGATCCGCCACGCGAGCCAACCCCGCCGAGGTTCTGCGGCAGGGCTGAGGTCCCGTGGACCCCTCGCGGGGCCATTACTCTAGCAGACACTCCCGCCTGCCGCGGTGCAAAGGGGACTTTCTACTTTGCCTTGGCAGGTCTTTGCCTTGGCACATCGGGAAGATTTTTCTTGACCAGGACGCCACTTCGGACAAAGGCTACATGCGCGGCTGTATGCGAAGCAGGAGTTTAAGCCGGCGTTGTTCACGCTGGAAGAGATCAAGGCGCACAGCGAGCGGAGTTATCATCCGGAACAGTGATTCGGGGCATACTGGAAGAGGGCGCCCTGATGAAGGTCAACGCACATTTTGATGGCAAGGTCATCGTCCCCGATGAGCCTCTCGATCTCCAGCCGAACGAAGCCTTAATTGTGCGGATCGACCGGGTGGGACCACGGGAACCAGCGGACGAGTCGGCTTTAACCTGAATTGCGGAAAACGCAGTTGAGGACGACCCGCTGCCCATTGATCTGGCCCACCAACACGACCATTATCTTTACGGCGTTCCCCGGAAGAACCTTCCCCTATAGTGGCGACTTACTTTGCGACGCCTCTTTCTGGATCGCCTTGTCGCGTAGACGAGATCAGTATCATCAGCAAGCCGTCGCATGGAATCAGTTCGCGGTTCGGAGGAGGGGCAGCATCGTGACGACAGAAGCCGTGCTTTGGGAGTGGTTGAACGGCCTGTCCGACGCCCGCACGCGCCGGGCTGCAGCCGAGGGCTACTGGCGAGTGCATGCGGACGTCAACATCGAGGTTGTGCCATTCCATCGCGAACTGATCGAATCCGCTGCGCGACTTTATCGGAGGAGGCCCGATAAGGATTGGAGCCTCACGGACTGCTTATCGTTCGTAGTGATGGAGCAGCGCCGTCTAACGGAGGCGTTGACCACCGACGGCCGCTTCGAGCAGGCTGGTCTGAAATCGATGATGCTCGTGAACCCTCCCGCGGAACCGTGATCTCAATACTTGACCGGGTTGCGCTTTCCTTGTTACGCTTCCCATAAAGCGTTTATGGGATCGCTCCTCCGACTTCGGGCTCTCTTCAAACGCCGCCGTCTGGACCGCGATCTGGACGAAGAGATCCAGTTCCACGTCTCGATGCTCGAACAGAAGCTTGGGAATCACGCGTCAGCGAAACAAAGGTTTGGCAATCCCACCCGGCTCAAGGAGGTCTGCCGCGATATGTGGACATTTGTCTCCATCGAAAGGCTCTGGCAAGACGTGCGCTATGGGCAGCGGATGCTGCGGAAGAATCCCGCGATAACGTTCGTGGCCGTTCTATCGCTGGCTCTCGGGATTGGCGCTAATGCCGCGATGTTCAGCATCGTGAACAGCATCCTGCTGCGCCCGCTGCCGTTCGCAAATCCGGAGCGCCTGGTCCGCATCACCGACTACTATCCCAAAGGCGCGGCGGAGGACATGCGGCAACAAAGCCGAACGATGGATATAGCGGCCTTCACCACCGAGAATCAATTCAATATGTCGGGACAGGGTGAGGCGGTGCGGTTGCCCGGTAGCGCGGTGTCGTCGAATCTCTTCCCGATGCTCGGAACGCAGCCGCTGTGGGGCCGCACATTTCACGCTGGCGAGGATCGGCCTGGCTCGGACCGCATCGCGGTGCTTAGCTATAAGCTCTGGAAAACCAAATTCGGCGGCGATCCCGCGGTAATCGGGAAGGCCATCGCACTCGATGGAGTGAGCCGTGAAGTGGTCGGCATTATGCCTCCAGGTTTTGTGTTCCCTTCGAGCGATGTGCAGCTCTGGATTCCGCTCCATCTCGACCCGGGCAACGAGGTCGAATATTGGGACGCCGGATACATGCCGCTGATCGCGCGGTTGCGGCCGGGCGCGACGCTGGCCCAGGCGCAAGCCGAGGTGCGCGGATTGGTGGCGCACGTTGTCCCGCAATTTCCATGGCAAATGGCGCGGTCGTGGAATGCCGATGCCA
The DNA here is from genome assembly GCA_049514735.1 of Bryobacteraceae bacterium. Classification (GTDB taxonomy): domain Bacteria; phylum Acidobacteriota; class Terriglobia; order Bryobacterales; family Bryobacteraceae; genus JAICMB01. The sequence continues at coordinate 2,146 of JBEKUT010000005.1, read as the reverse complement.
CAGTGCTTCCGTTGCGGAACGACGTGGTCGGCAGCGTTCGTGGGGAACTGCTGGTGCTATTGAGCGCGGTTGCCTTGATACTGCTCATCGCGTGCGCGAACGTGGCGAGTCTGTTGCTCTCGCTTTCGGCGGCGCGGAGGAAGGAGATGGCGTTGCGATCGTCCTTAGGCGCGTCGCGGGGACGCGTGATCCAACAGCTCATGACCGAAAGCGTGCTGTTGTCGATTGCGGGCGGGGCGCTTGGGCTGGCGCTCGCGTACGGCGGATTAGCGGCTTTGAAATCGGCACTGCCGGCGGGCACGCCTCGTCTTGCCGAAGTCACGATGGATTGGCGTGTGCTTGGCTTCGCGACGATCCTGGCCGTATTCACGGGGCTCATCTTCGGGCTCTTTCCGGCGCTGCATGCTGTGCGGCTCAATCTGGCCGGATCGATGAAGGCCGGTGGACAGCAGTCGACGGGCGCAGCAGGCTCGCGATTGCGCGGCATACTGACGGCAAGCGAAGTCGCACTCGCGGTGGTGTTGTTGATTGGCGCGGGGTTGCTGATCAAAAGCTTATGGCGTTTAACAAGCGTGAATCCAGGTTTCGAGCGTGCTCGGATCCTCACGGTTCGCGTGTCGCCGGACCGGTCGGTATGCCAGCAGCCGGCCGCGTGCATCGCGTTCTACAACGACCTGATACACCGCGCTGCCAATATCGACGGGGTCCTCGATGTGGCGGCGACCGATGGGGTTCCCATGAGCGGCGAAGTGCCTGCCGTGGCCGCCGAACTGGAAGATCATCCGTTCATCCCGTCGCAGAATCTTGCGACGGTGCTGTGGACGGGAGGAGTTACGCCGGAGTATTTCCGCATGCTCGGAATTCCGCTCTTACGGGGCAGGGAATTCACGCATCAGGACGGCGAGAAATCCGAGAAAGTTATCGTGGTCAGCGCAGCGACCGCGCGGCGTTACTGGCCCGGCAAGGATGCTATCGGGAAGCACATCCGGGTTGTCTGGGAGCAGGAGCAGCGGACGGTGATTGGGGTGGTCGGCGACGTTCGGCAGTACGATCTCGCGAACAGTACGCCGAACTGGATCGGCGGCGCGATCTATATGCCTTATCCGCAATCCGAAGGGCTCGACCGGCAACTGCCGCTCACTATGAATCTGCTGGTGAAGACGGTGCAGAATCCCAGCGACATTTCGACGGAGCTGCGGGCCCTGGTGGCGAGCCGGAATCCTAACGTTCCGGTCGGTGAGGTGCGCACTCTGGATGCCGTGGTTCAGGAATCGGCGACGGGATCGCGCTCGATGATGTGGCTATTCGTGGCATTCGGCGGCGCGGCGCTGTTGCTGGCTGCTATTGGGACGTACGGCGTCATTTCTTATTCCGTGTCGCAGAGGACGTATGAGATGGGCGTTCGAGTGGCGCTGGGCGCGACACGTACGCGGATCTTCGGGATGGTGCTGGAGCAGTCGCTCCGGCTTGTGTTGACGGGTCTGGCTTGTGGGGTTGTCGTTTCGTTTGCGCTCACTCGAATGCTGGTGAAGTTCCTCTATGGTGTGGGCGCCACCGATCCCTGGACGTTTCTGGGCGTGAGTGTCGTGCTTGTAATCACGGCGTTGCTGGCAGGATATGTTCCGGCGTGGCGAGCGTCGAGGGTAGATCCGCTCCGCGCTTTACGGGTAGATTAGTATTATGTGCCGCAGCATCAAGGTACTTCGACAACCCGATTCGCCCGTGACTCCCGAAGAGGTTTCGGCCGCGGCCTTGCAGTTTGTACGGAAGGTCAGCGGATTTCGTAAGCCGTCTAAGGCGAACCAACCGGCGTTCGATGCGGCGGTACGGGACATCGCGGACGTTACTGCCAGGCTGCTCGAAAAACTATCTCCCGTACATTCCCCTTCTAACGGGACCAGACAGGCCACGTAAACCGATGGCCTGTCCCACGCATAATGTTCTCAGTGTCGACGTGGAAGATTATTTCCAGGTCGAAGCTTTCAGCGGAATTGTCGATCGTAGCAAGTGGGAATCTTATCCCAGCCGCGTGGAAGCCAACACACATCGTTTATTGGATTTGTTCGATGAAACCGGCGTCAAGACCACGTGCTTCATTCTCGGATGGGTTGCGGAGCGCTATCCCGGTCTGGTTGCTGAAATCGTC
>JBEKUT010000004.1:0-46029 GCA_049514735.1 Bryobacteraceae bacterium | reverse complement strand
CCGAATACACGATGGGAGGATGTTCGAAACGCACGTATTCGGGCGCGGGACGGCGGAAGTCGGGACGCCGCTCGGGAGGTCCCGTGCCGAGCAATTGCCGGGCGCGATCGAGACGAATCTCTTCGGCGACGTCGTACAAGATGACCGCCGAGAATGATCCACTTAGCCTCGCCATATATTCAAATCCGGCCGAATTTTGCCACCGCGTCCTTAATAGATTTGAATTTCTCGATAAAGGGGATCATAGTGTGCTCGGTGTTATCTAACTCCTGGGCCTTTTTCAGAACCTCGGCGGCCTTGAGGCGCGGGACCACAGCCACTCCATCCTCGTCGGCGACGATAATGTCGTTGGGATTGACTCGTGCCCCGGCGCAGGTCACGGGAATATTGGCGCCGGCAAATCTGAAATGATTGACGGTGGTCGAAGGCGCGATGCCAACGCTGAAGACCGGGAACTGCAACTTCTTGATTTGCGGAGTATCCCGAATGGACGCGTCAATCACCGCGCCGGTAAAGCCGCGATACTTCATGGCAGTGGCCATAAGACCGCCGATGCCCGCGAAGTCCGCGCCGTCATCGAGAACCATGACATAGACCGAACCGGGCGCCGCGGCGTCAATCGCGTCGAGCATGCCCTGCGATGCGGGTGCGCCTTCCTTGTGTTCCTCTTTCTTTAAGAGCACGGTCACGGCCGGCCCGGCAAACTTTGTGGTGAACAACGGACGCATCTGATGGGACATATAAGCGCGCTGTCCGTAAAGCTGTTCCATAGCGTCTGAGACGGAGGCGACTTCCACGTTGCGGAAGCCTTCAATCAGTGGGCCGCCGGAGGGCTGGGCCAATAACCACCCGGCGAGTGACAACGCAATCGCGCAGGCTGGCAAGAACAATTTCTTCATTCTATTCGGGTCTCCAATGGTTGTACATTTCGCCGATGTGGGCGGTCTCGGCATCGCCGGAATGAATAACAACACGCCAGCGAAATCGCAGGGGCTGGCCGGCATCGAGCGTCCAATTACTCTCGGGCTGCGATGGATCGAAGGCATGCTGGCCGAACGGATTGAGGGCGAACAGGCCGTAGTCGCGCGCATGCCAATATGTGGGATGACGTGGATTCGTAGCGGCGTCGAAGATGGCGACTCCGATTTTCTCCCCGTCGATATTTCCTGAATAATCGACCCAGTTGGAACGTTTACCCCACACGTTTTTCATGCCGCGCGCGCCATCGGCATTCACCATTGCCCCGCCGTGGGACTTCTCGGTCATTGAATCGGCGAGGCGGATTGCGAAGGCCCCCTCCTTGGTGTCGCCGAACACCACTTTCTCAGGACCTATGAGGGTGATGTCGACATCCACAATGCGCTGTTGCGCGCCAGGGCGGAAGGTCATAACGCGATTCTCATGCAGGATCACCTTGCCGCCCGGGGCAGTCCAGTCAAACTCGCCGATTAACCTGTGAGCCCTTTCGTCATACTTGACGGTCTTGACGACGATCTTTCCGATCCTTGGATCTTTCAATACCCAGGAGGGATCGTTGCCCCAGAAATGATATCCGTTCACCTCGTCGTAGGAGAACCAGAGTCCACGGTGATGGGGATGGTCGGTGCTTTCGCCGGTGTTCTTTTCCATGGGCCAGCGCCGCGTCACGATTTTGCCGTTGGCGGAGCGGATCGGCCAGAGATACGGCTTGTTGGCGTCCACACCGGAGTTGAACGTAGCAAAGGGCTTTCCGTCAACATTGATGTCGATTTTAGCGGGTGCTTGTGCCACTAAGGGCAGAGTCGATAAGAAGAGCGACAACTTTGCGTTCATTGGTTCGATTAAAACATAGGAGACGTGAAACGCAGTCGGATGCGACGCCCTAAGATCGTTTGAAAATTTCTCGGAATCCCGCCAGTCGAGCCATTCAGTCCGCCTCACGCGCGATTTCCAGCCTTCGCCATGGTCCGACCCGCGCCACAAGACCGTGGAGTTCGCCAGGACGCTCATGTAATCAACCAATCCCGTTGTCACTCAGAGGCTGACGGAATAGGACTACTCCGGTGGCGATACCAAGTCCTAGAACTTATCGCCTAAACCTCTTTGCTAAGGCCTACTAAAGCCCGGTACGACCGCTGCCGATGGTCCATTGTGGCCACATCGCAGCACTCGATCGGCGCCGGGACTGTCGCCGGGTCTCCGGTTGTCAGCCGTGTTTTCTCCGCAAATCGGTTTCAAGTACTGCTACCTTCATTCTCCGATTGCTTCTTTATCGCTCTGTTTTTGTGGCTGTTTGTCGCCGGTTCCCATGGCTGGGATTCTCTTCTTACCGACGCGGACATCGGATGGCACATTCGCGCTGGCGACTGGATCATGGCCAACCATTCCGTCCCAACGCATGACCTCTTTTCATTCTCGAAGCCGGGCGCGGAGTGGTTCGCATGGGAGTGGCTCTCGGACGTGATCTTCGCGCTGCTCTTCCGCGCGGCCGGGCTCAAGGGCGTGGTCCTTCTCGCTGGCGTGGTCATCGGGCTCTACGCAACCGTTATGGTGCGGTATGCATTTTGGCGCGGAGCAAACGCGATGGTGGCGCTCCCGCTGGCGCTTCTTGGCGTTGGTAGTTCCACGGTCCACTTCCTGGCTCGCCCGCACGTTTTCACCTTGCTCTTTCTCGCCGTTGCGCTGTGGCTGCTCGAAAAAGATCGCCAGAGGAACACTCGTGCGCTTTGGCTCCTGATCCCGCTGACCGTATTGTGGGTGAATCTGCACGGCGGATTCTTTATGTTTCTCGCCTGCTTGTTCTTGCTGGTGGCCGGGAGCGCCATCGAAGCAGCCAGAAACCCGGAGGGTCTTTCCGCGGATCTCTGGAGCGCCGTTCGCCGCTACGCGATCCTCTTCGCAGCTTGCTCGGCCGCATCCATTGTTAACCCCTACGGAATCGGTTTACACCGGCACATTGCCACCTACCTCCAGTCCGATTGGATTCGGAACAACATCCAGGAATTCATGGCTCCCACGTTCCGCACCGAAGGACAGCTCCAGTTCGAGCTGATCCTGATTCTTGGCCTTCTTACCGTCACTTTGCTCTTGCGGAAGGGCCGCATCGTAGAGGCCCTCTGGGTCCTGTTCTTCGCTCACTCGTCGTTGACCAGCGTTCGCCACGCTCCCTTGTTTTGTCTCCTTGCGGTGCCCTTGATCGCCGATGAATTGAGTTCCGCCTGGAAGGTGGCGGCGGCCAAGCTTCCACGCGGTTCGCTGCTAGGCACGCTGCACACCCTGGGTGTCGACCTGGCAGTGCCGTTTCGCAGAAGCAGCGTCTGGATCCCGCTCAGCGTTGCAATAGTGGCGCTGGCGCCCCTATCCTGGCCAGTCGATTTTCCCAAAGAAGTGTTCCCGACGGCTATCGTGGCTCATAACTCAAAGCTGTTCGAGACAGGTCGAATCTTAACGACCGATCAATGGGGCGACTACCTGATCTTTCACTATTACCCGCGCATAAAGGTCTACGTGGATGGCCGTAGTGACTTCTACGGCGAACAACTGGGTGACGAGTATATGCACATACTTCAGCTCTCTTCCGATTGGAAGCGCATCTTTGAGCGGCGCGGGTTCGACGTTGTATTGCTGCCCTCACATTGGCCAGTTGTCGAGGTCCTTAGAGGAAATCCGGAATGGCATGTCGTGGAAGAAACGACTAAGGCAGTGTTGTTTTTGCGGTGCTTGGATTGTTCGCACAGCCCCAGTCCTACCCACGCGGTCGTACTAAAGAAAACCCTGCCTGAGGCTAATGAAAACATCCAACCTCGCCGAAGTTTATATACAGGAGACCGCCGCGATGACAGGGTTTAGACCAGAGTTTCCTTCGCCCATGAAACGCAGAAGCAGACAATTTCGCATCCCTCAGGTACCGATGGAGTGGCTGGACGCCAGCAGTTGGCAGTTACCTTCCGGGAAGGCGCTTGCGGAGTTCGCACTGCAGGCTGGTTTTCTCGCGCCGCTCTTGTTTAAGACCGAAGATTTTTCGCGAGGAAGCAAGCCGGGAATTGCCGGGAAAACAAAACCGATTGAGAAAGAAGGCAACCGATGACTCCGCAAGTTTGGATTGCGATCGTGATTGGAATCGCGGCCACGGTTGAGGACCTCGTGCGGCGTCAAATCTCGAATTGGATCTGCGGCGCGGCGTTGGCCGCTGGCCTGGCGCTTCAGATCGCCTCCGGCGGTTGGCGCGGTGCGGCCTCCGCTCTCTTGGGGGCGCTGGCAGGATTTGGCGTTTTTCTCGTGTTTTATTTGCTCGGTGGAATGGGCGGTGGCGATGTGAAGCTAATGGCCGGCTTCGGCTCCATTCTGGGTGTGCACCGGCTTCTTGAGGCAGCGCTTTGGACGGCCGCCTGTGGCGGCGTTTTCGCGGCACTGGCAATAGGGTTTACCGCCTTGCGAAGCATTGTTCGGTCGTGGTCCGCTCGCGACGGGCACCGTGCTTCGTCGGCGGCCAAGCCCTTGCGCTCGATTCCTTACGCCCCGGCAATTGCTGCCGGCGTTTGGTTGAGCTTGGTGCCGAAGACCTGAGACGCCCATGAAAAAAGTGAAACAGAGCCCGCGAGGAGAAGGATATGGATCGTAGATTTTTGACCGTCCTGGGAGTCAGTCTGCTGTTTGCGCTGGTCATCTCAACTGTTTTTTATCAGATGACCGCGCGGGCCGGAGCTGGCGGCAAGAGAACATCCGAGCCGACCGACGTTCGCGACATCGTCGTAGCGGTAAAACCGCTGGGCGTGGGTGCGACGGTGAGACCTACCGACATCCGGATCGCCAAAACACCGGCTTCAGCCTTCCCCAAGGGCGCGTTTTCGAAACCCGATGAAGTGATTGACCGGCCTGTTACGGCTTCGATTCTCATGGATGAACCCATACTCGAAGGCCGCCTTGCGGTGCGCGGCAGCGGGGTCGGCTTGGCGCCCATGATCCCGGTTGGCTTTCGAGCCGTGTCCGTGCGGGTGAACGACGTCGCCGGTGTTGCCGGCTTTGTACTGCCTGGAATGCGAGTGGACGTGCTCGTGACAGGACGCCCTCCCGAAGCCAATGGAACCGTGACGGCAACCTGTTTACAAAACGTCCTGGTGCTCTCGGCGGGCACCACCATGCAAACCGACGGTAAGGGCGCCGCGATCCAGGCTCCGACCGTGACTCTTTTGGCGGATCCCAAAGACGCCGAAACGTTGACCCTGGCGAACAGCGAAGGACATATCCAGTTGATCCTCCGGAACGGTAGCGATCAAGTCACGGTGAAGACTCCCGGGCGGGACATTAGCGAGCTCTACGGGTTGCACGCGCCGCATCCCAAACCAGTTGAGGACGAGCGGTCACAGCGGGCGCGGATGCAACCGGTTGTGCACGTAGCTCCGCCCCCACCCCCGCCGCCGCCCGATCAGATTGTGGTGATTCGCGGAACTCAGAAAAGCGTTGAAGTGATCGGCGCGCGCAACGCCGAGCCCGGCAGGTAAACCATGATTTCCATACAAAAAGCTCCTAAGATCGGTATCGCGGTATTCGTTGCAGTGAACGTCCTGGGGCTGGCCTCGGGCCAGTCCGGACCCGAAGATATCCGGCTCACGGTCGGAAAAAGCATCGTCATCGATTATCCGGCTGACATTGCGCGGATCTCGACCAGCAATCCGGAGATTGCCGATGCTTCTCCGGTGACCACGCGCGAGGTTCTCATTCAGGGCAAAGCCTTCGGCAACGACACGCTCGTTGTGTGGAACAAGGCCGGGCAGCGCAATTTCTATAACATCACTGTCGAGCAGAACCTCGACCCGCTGCGCAAGCTCTTGAAGGATACCTTCCCCAACGACAACCTACGAGTCGAGTCTTCGCGCGACTCCCTTGCCCTTACGGGACTCGCGTCCAACAAGGACGTGGCGGATCGCGCCATGATTCTGGCTACCCCGTTTGCCAAGAACATCGTGAACAACGTCCAGATCGCTGCGGCCGCCCGCGAGAAGCAAGTGCTGCTCCGGGTTAAATTCGCGGAGCTCGACCGCACTGCGGCAAGCCAGTTCGCCTTCAACCTGGTTTCCACGGGAGCCACAAATACCATCGGCGCTGTTACCACGGGTCAAGCTCCCAGCGCCAACCCCAGCACCATCGGCGGCACCGGCGCCAACACCTTCACGATCAGCGATGCTCTGAACATTTTTGCTTTCCGGCCGAACTTAAACCTGGCCGCGTTTATCCAAGCGCTGCAGACCAGGAGCGTATTGCAGATCCTCGCGGAGCCGACAATGATGACCGCCAGTGGCAAGGAAGCAAGCTTCCTGGTCGGGGGCGAGTTTCCCGTCCCCGTACTGCAGGGCGGTGGTAATTCCGGGGCGGTCACAATCATGTTCCGGGAATTCGGCGTGCGCCTGAATTTTACTCCCACCATTACATCGAGCGGCACGATCCGCATGCACGTCAAGCCGGAAGTTTCCACGCTGGACTACACCAACGCCGTAACCCTGAATGGCTTTACGATTCCCGCGTTGTCCAGCCGCAAATTGGAAACCAACATAGAGCTGGGAGAAGGGCAAACCTTCATCATCGCGGGTCTAATCGACAGCCGCGTGCAGGACAGCGCCAGCCGCATCCCTGCCTTGGCGAATCTGCCCATAATCGGGAACCTCTTCAAAAGCAAGAATGGTTCAAAAAGCCGCACGGAGTTGATTGTAATGGTTACCCCGGAGATTACGGAACCTCTGCAGCCTGGCGACGTGAAGCCGCTTCCCGTGATGCCCCAGGAATTCATGAAATCCCTTTCGGAGCAGGACTTGAAAGCCGACAAGAGGGCCAGTAACAAGTAGGTTTCCGAAGCCATCGGGCACAAACCATGAAGGCGACTTTACCCGAATTGACGGCGTTACTGGTGGCTCCCGACCGGGAGCTGGCGGAGGCGTTCTTGGAAACGCTTCCGGCGACGCACGCCTGTCAGATTCTCTCCGATCTAAAGAGCTATCCGTCTCCACAGACGCTCGATATTCGGCTGCGCCAACTGCGTCCGGACGTTCTCCTGATCGACGTCGCCACGAATCTCGATGGCGCGGCTGAACTTATCCGGTTCGCGGCCTCGCTTCCGCATGCTCCCCAAATCGTTGGCCTCCATAGACAGAACGACTCGCGCTCGATTCTGCTCGCCCTGCGCATGGGCGCGAGCGAGTTTCTGCACGCCCCGTTCGATGTCGAAGTGCAGCGCGAAGCGATCAGCCGTTTGCGCCGCCTTCGCCAGCCCGAGTCGGAAACCGCCCCCGACCCCGGCACTGTCGTCGTATTCTCGAGCGCCAAGCCGGGGGCCGGCGCGAGCACGATCGCAATTCAGACCGCGTTCGCCCTGCAACGGGTTTGCGGAAAACGGGTTTTGCTCGCCGATTTCGACCTGATGGGTGGAACCATAGGTTTTTATCTCAAGCTGAACCACAACCGTTCTGCAATCAATGCCCTCGAGAGCGCCGATCAACTCTCGCGCTCGCTCTGGGCCACCCTGGTCGCCGACAGCGGAGGCATCGATGTCCTCCCGGCGCCGGATTCTCCGTTCGCCGCGGGAATCGACTCCGCCCGCCTGCACGCAGTGATCGAATACGCGCGCATGAACTATGAATGGATACTCATCGACGTGCCCGTCGTGTTCCAGCGTCTGAGCTTGATGGCCATTTCAGAGGCCGATCGCGCGTTCCTGGTCTCCACGTCGGAGTTGCCGAGCCTGCACCTGGCCCGCAAAGCGGTGAACCTTCTCGACCAGCTCGGGTTTCCGAAGGAGCGCTTTCAGGTCTTGATGAACCGCGTCGACAAGCGCGATGAACTGGGCGCGCCGGAGATTGAGAAGCTTTTTAATTGCTCCGTCCATTCGCGCATACCGAACGACTACTTCTCGCTGCACAGGGCCGTCACGCTAGGCCAGCCTGTCGACGGACACAGCGAGTTGGGGAAAGCGATTTCCTTGATCGCCTCCAGGCTCCTGAATGCTGATTCGGAGCCAAAGGGCAAGAACCTTGAACTGAAGCCGGCGCTGGCGCGGGCCTGAATGACTATTCTCTATGTTTCCTAATCTCGATTCCAAGTCGGCGCAACAGATCACCTGGGAACAACGTCTCCTGAAAAACTCCGGGCGGTCCAAGGCGTTGCTCAAGCCTGAGTATCAGGAATTGAAGTTCACGCTGCATCGCAAGCTGGTGGACAAGATCAACCTCGAAGCGCTTGCCACTATCGACAACCAAAGGGTCCGTAGCGAGGTTCGCCAGGCCCTAATCTCATTGATCGATAGTGAGCCCACGTTACTGAGTTCGCTCGAAAAACAACAGATCAGCGACGAGGTGCTCGACGAAGTTTTCGGACTTGGTCCTCTCGAACCATTGCTTCAGGATCCGACTATTTCCGACATTCTCGTCAACACGCACAAACAGGTTTACGTCGAACGCAAAGGCCTGCTCGAGCTGACGAGCGTCACGTTTCGCGACGATTCCCACCTGTTGCGCATTATCGACAAGATCGTGTCGCAGGTCGGGCGGCGCGTGGACGAATCGACGCCCATGGTGGATGCCCGCTTGAGCGATGGATCGCGCGTAAACGCCATCATCCCGCCGTTGGCCGTGGATGGTCCGCTGCTGTCCATCCGCCGCTTTAGCACGGACAAGCTGATGCCCAACGATCTGGTCGACCGCCGGGCCATGACTCCGGGCATGATGGAGTTGCTCGAAGCGGCCGTAAAGGCAAAGCTGAACATCATCATCGCGGGCGGCACGGGCGCCGGTAAGACCACGCTCCTGAACGCGCTCTCGGCCTTTATCTCCCCCAAAGAGCGCATCGTCACCATCGAAGACGCGGCCGAACTTCAACTCAAGCAACCTCACGTGGCCAGGCTCGAAACGCGCCCGCCAAATCTGGAAGGTACCGGAGCGGTGCGGCAGCGCGAACTGCTGGTGAACAGCCTGCGTATGCGGCCGGACCGCATCGTCGTTGGCGAAGTCCGTGGCGAAGAAGCGCTCGACATGTTACAGGCAATGAATACCGGCCACGATGGTTCGTTGACAACCGTCCACGCCAACACCCCCCGCGACGCCGTGTCCCGTCTTGAAGTCATGGTCTCGCTCGCGAACTCTAACATGCAGTTGGTCTCCGTTCGGCAGCAGATCGCGAGCGCCGTTCATGTTCTGGTGCAGGCCGCGCGCATGAGTGACGGTTCCCGCCGCGTGATCAACGTGACAGAGGTGACTGGGATGGAGGGCGAGGTAGTCACGCTGCAGGACATCTTCGTATTCGAGAAACGCGGTCTGAACGCCGACGGCCACGTGGTCGGACGGTTCGCAGCGACCGGTATCCGGCCGAAGTTTTACGAGAAACTTCTGGCCGCCGGTATACGGTTGCGTCCCGATCTGTTCGATGAAGTGGTGGAGGTCTAAGCCGTGTTTCTGTGGGTTGCAATCGCGATATGGCTGGTGGCCGTTCTCGCTTGGTGGATCTGTTCGAAGATGTTCCGTCAGGCCGATCTGGACCGGTTGAAAAACCGGCTGCTCGGAACGACGAAAACCAAGAAAGCCAAAAGCTCCAAGGATGCTCCGGCTCTCATTCAGACGGAGGTGCAGGCTGGCGTCATCGTCACGCGAATGATGAAGCGATTCCAAATGCAGACGCGGTTGCAGGACCTGCTCGAACAAGCTGGTCTCAAATGGCATGCGAGCCGGCTGATCCACATCAGCATGGGCCTGTTCATCGGAGGGTTCGTGATCGGCTGGATCGTGATCCCGGCGGACCTTCGCAAGTTCGCAATCGTTCCGGCGCTGATAGCTTCCGCTTTGCCGGCCCTTTACGTAACGCGCAAGAAAAAGGCGCGCCTCCGGAGGTTCGAAGAGTTGTTTCCCGACAGCCTTGAGTTCGTGGCGCGTTCGATGCGCGCCGGGCATGCTTTCTCCGTGTCGCTCGAAATGATTCATCGCGAGTTTCAGGAACCGCTTTCCGGAGAGTTTCGCAGGACCTTTGAAGAGCACAATCTGGGCTTACCGCTTGACATGTCGTTGCAGAAGCTCGCCAAGCGTGTGCCTTCCCTCGATGTGCATTTTTTCGTTTCAGCCGTACTCCTGCAGAAGAGAACCGGCGGCAACCTCGCCGAGATTCTAGACAAGCTGGCGTATGTCATTCGCGAAAGATTTAAGCTGCGCGGCAGGATCAGGGCCGTCAGCGCTCATGGCCGCATGACGGGCCTCGCTCTTACTTGCATTCCGATAGGAGTGGCCGTCATCATGTTTTACGTCAACCCCGACTATATGCATTTCTTTTTGTACGATGACGTGGGCCGGATTATGCTTGGCTCGGCCGTTTTACTGCAAGTGATCGGTTATATGGTCATCAAACAAATCGTGAAGATTGAGGTTTGAAGCATGGCGATTCTATTTAGTTGCCTTGTATTCCTCGCGCTGGCGGTCCTGCTCTCTCTAGGTGGGATGAAGATGTATGTTCGGCCTAGGGAGGCGATGGAGCGCGTCGCGGGAAACCTCGCCGAACACCACGAAGCCGCGCCGACACACCCGAGCCTGGTGTTCCGCGACATGATGAACCGGCTCGGTGGACTCGTGCCGGCGTCTCCGAAAGACGTCACAGTAATGCAGAAGCGGCTTATCCGCGCCGGTTTCCGGCAGGAGAAAGCTCTTAAGGTCCTGTACGGAGCAAAGGGCCTGCTCGGGATTCTCGTTCCAGTGGTCGCGTTCTTTGCGACGGCGAACATGCAAATCGATTCCAGCACCAAAGTGATCGCTGTATTCGGCGGCCTCGTGGCGGGTTTTTTCGGTCCCAATGAATATGTGCGCATGGTGGCCAAGCGCCGCCAAAAGCAGATTCAACGCGGTCTCGCCAATGCGCTTGATTTGATGGTCGTGTGCGTCGAATCGGGACTCGGATTGGACCAGGCCATCGTACAGGTGGCTAAGGAACTTGAAAAAGCGCACCCCGAGATCACGGAGGAGTTTGCGATCGTCAACTTCGAATTGAAGGCGGGCAAGCGCCGGGCTGAAAGCCTGCGCAATCTCGCGGACCGCACGGCGGTGGAGGACCTTAAAAAGCTCGTCGCCGTTCTCATCCAGGCCGACCGCTTCGGAACGGGAATATCGCAAAGTCTGCGCGCTCACTCGGAATATATGCGCGTCCAGGCGCGCCAGATCGCCGAAGAGAAAGCAGCCAAGCTGGGTGTAAAGCTAATTTTCCCGATCTTCTTCTGCATCCTGCCCTCGTTGTTTGTAGTTACCGTTGGGCCGGTCGCAATGAAGATCATCCGGGAACTGCTCCCGATGATGAACAACATGTAGTGGATTGAAATACTTGGATGAAAGGAGACAATTGAAATGTTTGACACCTCGATGATTCGCATCGTGTGCGCGGTGCTCGCAGTCCTGTTTCTCGGAATTATTGTACTGCGGCGAAAAAAAACCTCGGAATAAGTCGCAAGCCGACGTGGGGCGCCGAGCCTCGCCTTTGCGCCTCACTCACAAGAATAGCTGCCGGCGGAAAAATACCGGCGTGAAAATAAGTGGAAAAGAGTTAAATCTGTGCAGGATTGTGGAGTGCTTTTATGTTGCTGAACAAGGCTCGTTTGTGGAAAGTCGTTCTTGCCGCGCCGTTCTTGGTCTCAATGGCGCAAGCGGGCACTTTTGGGACGCCGGTTTCGATCGGCGGGCAAGCCTCCGATATAGCGCTGGACGAGGCGCGGGGCGTTCTTTATGTGGCCAATTTCACGGCCAACCGCATTGAAGTGATGTCGCTTGCGACCAACACGATTCGGACATCGATCAATGTTGCGCCGCAACCCAGCTCAATCGCGCTCTCGCCGGACGATCGCTACCTCGTCATAACGCACTACGGGAACTTCGCGGCCCCCACGCCTCCCAGCAATGCGCTCACGGTTATCGACTTGACCAATAACGGCCAGCAGACATTCGCGCTCGCGAATCCGCCGCTGGGAGTCGCGTTCGGCATCGATGGAAAAGCGCTTGTCGTCACAACCACCGACTACCTTCTGTTCGATCCGGTGCTCGGTACGACGGTGGAACTCGGAACCATAGCCGGTGTCGAGGCGCAGACTCTGCCGGTTCCCCCGGCGAACTTCCCGCCCCAAATCACCAACGCGTCGGTAGCGGCCTCGGGGGACGGTCTTACGATTTACGGCATGGGCGGATCGACCAGCACGTTCACCTTTAAATATAACGTGGCTACTCAGGTCGTTAGCCCCGGCGGGATCGTGGTCGCTTCGGGCAATTTCGGGCCGCGCGTTGTAAGCCTCAACCAGGATGGTTCGCTCATCATGGCGGGCTGGGTGATGATCAACGGCAACGGATATTTTACGAACCTGCTTCCTTCGGCGGATCTGCTCAACGTCGGCAGTACTGCATTCGATACGAATCGCGGTTATGTCTATGCTCAGATTCCCGAGACCGCGGGCGAATCCCCCGTCTTGAAAATCCTCGATGTAGACAGTTTGGCTGTGCTGGAGCGTTTGCAACTTGCCGAGAACCTCGGGGGCAAGAGTGTACTGTCGAGCGATGGGAATTGGCTGTATGCGGTATCCGACAGTGGCGTCACGGTCATGCCAATCGGATCGTTAGCGCAAGCAGCCCGCGTCGTGCCGGTGCAGCGCGATGTGATCTTCCGCGGCAGCACCTGCGCGCCTGGCGTGGCAACTCAGACCGTGAACATCGTAAATCCTGGCGGCGGCGCGACTCCGTTCAGTATCGCCAGCGACACCCCCGGTATTTCCGTCTCGCCGACGTCGGGAATTACTCCAGCCACCATTCACGTTAGCGTCGATCCCACGGCGTTCCAAAACCAGAAGGGTACTTCGACCGGCATATTGCAACTGTCTTCAGCCCTGGCCGTGAACGTTCCCCAGCACATCCGGGTGCTGGTGAACAATCCGGACCCCGATCAACGCGGGTCCATCGTCGACATCCCTGGAACCCTATCGGACATTCTTGCCGATCCTGGCCGGAACCTCTTTTATGTACTGAACCAGGACACCAACCAGCTGTTAGTTTTTGACTCCACGAATAACACGCAGATCGCCACATTCAAAACCGGCAACATGCCCACCGGAATGGCCATCACTTTTGACGACCGTTATCTGCTGGTTGCAAACAACCTCGCGCAATACGTGAGCGTTTACGACCTGGCAGCCCTGCAACCCGCGAATCCCATCTTCATTCCCGGACAGACTGCCCACTCGGTAGCAGCTTCCGCGAGTGCCATTCTAGCCGCAACAATCGATTATCAAGGGATCGGCAGAATCATGACGCTGGATCTGAACAGCGGCATCGGCACGCAATTGCCGAGCCTCGGCGTTTTCAACAACATGATCAACGTGAACAGCGCCATGGTGGCATCCCCGAACGGCTCATCGATCTTCGTTGTGGAAGCCGACGGAAACGTTCTGCTCTACGACGCCAACGCGGGTACGTTCACGGTATCGCGTCAGGATGTCACTGCGCTCTCCGGCGCTTACGCCGCCTCCTCTTACGGCCAGTATGTAGTTGGAAACAGCCTCCTGGACTCGTCGCTCGTCCAAATCACGCAGTTCGGCTCGGGATCCAGTACCACCTCGGGCTTTGCGTTCTTGAACCAGAGCGGTTTTCTCACGTCTGTTCCCATCCCGAGTTCCAGTGGCTCCAGTTCGAGCACCGGAACAGGATCTGGAAGCAGTTCCAGTTCGTCCGGGTCCAGTTCAACGTCGACTTCAAGCCAGTATTCTTCGGTGCCGGGAATGATTCAGAATATCGACCTGAGTAATTCAACCCCGGCGCTCGGTCTTGCTACTCCCATGGTGGAGGCGCCGCTGATATCTACGACAACGGCCTCTTTCACCAGAACCGTCGCGCCACTATATAGCCAAAACGGCATCGTGAATCTCACGGTTTCCGGTTTCACGGTCCTGCCTTGGAACTTCGCCGCCTCAGTGGCGCCTCCTTTGATCCAGAGCATTGTGAATGCGGCCGACGGAACCTCCAATATCGCGCCCGGCGGTCTAATCTCACTTTTCGGGCAACAGCTCAGCCCGGTAAACATCGCATCGAATGAAATCCCCGTTCCCACCGCGCTCGCGGACAGCTGTCTCACAGTGAACGGACAGCCGGTTCCGATGTTGTTCGTATCGCCAACACAGATAAATGCCCAGATGCCTTTCGAAGCTGCTGGAGACGTGACGATGATCTTGCACACTCCGGGAGGCGTTAGCGACAACTACGACACCACCGTTGTTCCCAGCGCTCCCAGCGTGTTCCTCGCCTCGATTGAGGGCGTCGGATCGTCCGTGCCTACAATCGTGCGGAACGACAACGGTGAACTTGTCACCGCATCCAACCCAATTCACAAGAACGACGTTCTCATCATCTACCTCACGGGCTTGGGAATCACAAGCCCCGCGGTTCCCACAGGTTTGCCGGGCCCAACGAATCCACTGGCTTCAGCCATTGTGCTCCCACAGATGACTTTGGGCGGCGCTAATGTCGCGGTTATGTTTGCCGGAATGGCGCCTGGTGAAGTGGGTGTTTATCAGATCAATGCAAAGGTGCCGTCGTCGGTACCGTCCGGTCTGTCTATACCGCTCGTTATCTCGCAGGGCGGCATGGACACCACGATTCAAGTGCGCGTAGTCGATTAAAGGACTAGGAATCCAAGATTAGGAAGAGTATGAAACAATTCTCAGTGCTTCTGATTTTAGCGTCGGCATGCGGGCCTGCCCTCCTCGCCCAGAAGTGGGAAGTAGGAGTTGGCGTCGGTGGCGCATTTTACAACTCGCAAACGTTCACAAACCCCATCGGCAATGCCGATGCGTCGCTGACCAGCGGTATAGTGGCCAGTGCGTGGGTCGACAATAATTCTAAAGGCCGAATCGGCGGCGAACTTCGATACGATTACGAGGACACCGACCTCAAACTTTCGTCCGGCGGCACAAGCGCGACTTTCGGCGCCAATACGCAGGCGCTCCACTACGACCTTCTGTATCACTTCACCTCGCAAGAGGCTCCCATCCGTCCATTCGTCTCGGCTGGCGCCGGCGTCAAATTCTTTCGCGGGACCGGAATGGAAACGGAGTCGCAACCTCTCATGGGTATTGGACTCCTCACGAAAACCTCCCAGATGAAGCCCATGCTATCGGTGGGCGGCGGCGTCAAGTTCAACCTCAATCACTACTTGCAGGTTCGGCTGGAGGTACACGACTATATCACGCCCTTCCCAACGCAAGTGATCGCACCCGCACAGGGAACCAAGACCGGTGGCTGGCTCATGGATTTCGTCCCCATGGGAGCCCTTGCCTTCATGTTTTAGTGCAACTTTCCGTGGCGCAGTTTACCGTGCGGAAGCATCTGGGTCGTTTCGACGGCCAGAGCGGAATATAACGTGGTGAACACATCGGCATTTAGTATTTCGACCATGCTGTTGGGCGCTTTCGCTTGCTGGGTGATCTTCATACGCAGCCACGCGAACAGTAACGAAAGCAATATTCCATTGTTCTATTACGCTGTGAGCGTGTATTACGTCCTCACGTATGGAGAATGGACCAATCTTCCGCCAATCCTGGTATACGCCTCGTGCGCCCTGACCTTGTTGCTGCGCTTCGAGTTTATGAACACTGGCTTCTCCAAAGCCGTTAGCGCGATCGAATGCTGCACTTTGGCAGGCATAGTGTACTTCAATCTCGCGACCGCGCTCGGGTGGACCTAAGAGCGTTCCTTCTCCAAAGGAAGCTCCGATTCCTGGAGCGCCCTCCACCCGCCGTCAAGCGAGATTGCGTTCGTATACCCCATCTTTTGCAGGGCATCGGCGGCCAACGCGGAGCGAAAGCCGCCGCCGCAATAGAGCACCAATTTGGAATGTTTGTCGGGTAAAGTCTTCTCGATATCGCGCTCGATGATCCCTTTCCCCAAGTGCACGGCTCCGGCAACGTGACCGGCGGCCCACTCATTGTCCTCGCGCACATCCACTAGAACGTGCGGGTCGCCCGACGCGACCATCCCCTTATACTCTTCGATGCCAATCTCTTTAATGCGCAATTTCGCGTCGTTTACCAAGCTGAGAAAGCCTTCGCTATGGTGCTTTGGCTGCGTACTCATAATTCGATACCCGTCTGACCTGCGCTCCGGCCTGCTGGAGTTTCGATTCGATTCTCTCATAGCCGCGGTCGATATGGTACACGCGATCGATCAGCGTCTCCCCCTTGGCGACCAGGGCTGCAAGCACCAGGGACGCGCTGGCCCGTAAATCCGAGGCAATCACCTGCGCTCCCGATAATTGGGGAACTCCAGCCACAATCGCCTGCCGCCCCTCCAGCCGGATATTCGCTCCCATGCGGGCAAGTTCCTGCGCGTGCATGAACCGGTTTTCGAAAATCGTTTCCGTGATGAACGCGATCCCTTCGGCGCCTGTCATCATGGCCATGTATTGTGCTTGCAGGTCGGTAGCAAAACCTGGATATTCCTCAGTCGTGATATCAATCGCTCTTAGCCGGCCGGAGCGTCTGACACGCAGGGCGCTCTCGCCCTCTTCCGTAACTTCGGCCCCAGCCTGCCGCATCTTGACCGTGAGCGCGTGTAGATGCTCCGGAACGCACCCCTGGATCACCAGGTCGCCTCCCGTCATCGCGCCGGCAATCAGAAAAGTGCCGGCTTCAATGCGGTCCGGGATGATGGAGTGCTGCGCGCCGTGCAGTTCCGCAACTCCGCGCACGCGGATCGTAGAACTGCCGGCTCCTTCGATCCGCGCGCCCATCTTTATGAGCAACGCCGCCAGATCATGCACTTCGGGCTCGCGCGCCGCATTCTCGATCACGGTTTCACCTTCGGCGAGCGTGGCCGCCATCAGGAGATCCTCTGTCCCGGTGACCGTAATGCGATCGAAATGAACGTGGGTTCCGCGAAGCCCGCGAGGAGCCACCGCCTCCACGTAGCCGTGCTCCGTCCGTATTTCCGCGCCGAGCTGCTCAAGCGCGGAAACGTGCAAATTAATGGGACGCGACCCGATGGCGCACCCGCCCGGCATGGACACTCGTGCGCGGCCCGTGCGAGCCACTAAGGGCCCCAACACCAGGCTCGACGCCCGCATGGTCTTGACCAGGTCGTAAGGCGCTTCCGGTTTGTTCAAAGCGTCGGCCCGCACGCAAACCTGCGCCCCGTCGACTTCAACGTTTGCCCCGGTGTACGACAGCAATTTCTCCATCGTGCGTATGTCGCGCACGCGTGGGATGCGATTCAGCTTGACCGTCTCCCGCGTCAGCAGACAGGCCGCCAGCGCCGGCAGCGCCGAGTTCTTCGCGCCGCTGATTGGTATCTCCCCCTCCAGCCGCCGTCCCCCTTGAATCAGTAATTTTTCCATTAAATCCGCAGAGCCTCTCTCAAACGGCCACCGGCCGCGGCCAACCGCTCCTCCGCCCCTTCCCGATCCAGCGCCAGCACACCCATCACGATCGCCGTTTTCACATTTCCACCCGCGCGTGTCAGAAGTTCTGCGGCCGATTCGTAAGACAGGCCGGAGGCCTCCGCGACAATGCGCCGCGCACGGTCCGCAAGCTTCCCATTCTTGGGTTGTACATTCACCATCAGGTTTCCGTACACATACCCCGACCGGATCATCGTTGCCGTACTCAGCATATTGAGCACCAACTTGGTTGCGGTGCCCGCGCGCATTCTGGTTGAGCCAGCGATAATCTCAGGACCTGGAAGCGGCGTGATTGCAATATCGACGCACCGCGACAGCTCCGAATTGGGCGTGCAACTGATACCGATCGTCAAAGCCCCCATGTCCCGCGCTTCCTGAATCGCGCCCAGCACGTAAGGCGTTCGGCCGCTGGCTGCAATTCCGGCCAGGACATCCCTCGCGCTGAACCCATGCGACAGCAGATCCTGCCGCCCTAACTCGGGATCGTCTTCGCTTGCTTCGGTTGCCTGCGCCAAGGCTCGTTCCCCGCCTGCAATAATGCCTTGAACCAAATCGGGAGGAACGTTGAACGTGGGAGGGCACTCGGCGGCGTCCAGAACTCCCAGTCGACCGCTGGTGCCGGCGCCGATGTAAAAAAGACGGCCCCCTTTGCCGATCGCCTCTACGATTCCGTCCACCGCTTTCGCGATTTGCGGAATCTCACGCGCGACCGCGGGAGCCACCTTAGCATCTTCGTCGTTGATGATTCTGAGGATTTCGGCTGTAGGCTTAGAATCGATCTCAACCGAGGCGGGATTTGGGCACTCGGTAAGCAGTCGTCCCAGCATTTGCTGCGTAGCAGGTCCTTACCTGCCGCGATTACGCGCTAAACGAACTGCCGCAGCCGCAAGTGCTCTTCACGTTCGGATTGTTGAACTTGAAGCCGGAGCCTTCCAGCGTCTCGACGTAGTCGACTTCCGCCCCGTCAAGGTACAAGAGGCTGGCCTGATCCACGAATACCTTCAATCCGTCGTAGCTATATGTTTTGTCCAGCATGTTCGGCGTATTCTCGAACGCCATCGAATAGCTGAATCCGGAGCATCCACCGCCCACTACGGCAATACGCAGTCCGGACGGCTTCGGCTCCTGGCCGTCGAGAATCTCTTTTACTTTCGTCACAGCGGTTTCAGTTAAGGTAACCATGGGTTTCTAGTTTCTCCTGCAAATTCCAGTCTAACCACCATTATTGCGTAAGCCGCTCATTTCAGGCAACACCTATTCAATGGCAACGAACACGGTAAATGACTCGCCAACGGCCAAGCGGATGTTGTTTGGATGCTACACTCGGCGATAGGATGCGAAATTCCGGCTGGCGGAGTGTTCTCCAAATGGCTGCAACCGGCTGTAAATTCGACACGTCTGCATTGGTGTATGGACGGCCTCAGCAGCGTTCTTCCCTTCCCAGTCTCCGGCGGCCAAACCCGGACCAAGACCAGAGTGGACCACAGGAGTACTGAAGAGGCGGCACTCGTCCGCCGCGTTCAGGCCCATGACGAGATCGCCTTTCGCGAGATCGTCGAACGCTATCAGGCGAAAGTGTTTTCCATCATTTTCGGCATCCTGCGCAACCACAACGACGCCGAGGATATCGCGCAGCAGGTCTTCGCGAAGATCTACTTTTCGATCAAGAACTTCGACTTCCGCAGTTCGCTGCTGACCTGGATCTACAAGATCACGGTCAACGAGTGCTACGATTACCTGCGGAAAAAGCGCGTTCGCAAGCTCGTGTACGAGAGCGATTTCTCCGAAGAAGACGCGCTCCGGATGGAAAACAGCGAGACCGTTATCGACCACGGACAGCCCATGGACACCAGGCTCGCACAACGGGACCTGGTACTAAAGCTTCTGGACAAGCTATCCGAAGAAGATAGAACCTTGCTTCTGTTGAAAGAAGTGGAGGGACACTCCGTGGAAGAGTTGTCGCAGATGACCAGCATGAACGAGAATACAATCAAAGTTAAGCTGTTCCGGGCTCGCCAGAAGCTCGTGAAAGCGGCGCAGCGTATCAATCGCGGATCCGGCCAGACCGGTTCCGGAACTGGCAGTATTGAGCGATAGCCACTGGACGAAGATCCAGGGCTTAGAAGGTTCTTTTTGAGGGAATGTTATGCATCAGCCTGTCAAGGACAGCCTTGAAGAGTATCTCAGGGGTGTTAGCGGAAAGTACAGCCGGGCGATCCCGGATGAAATGAAAACTCATCTTAGCTCCTGCGCTGCTTGTGCAAGCGAGTTGAGCGAACTGGAACTGCAATCCGCCGCTCTGCAGTCGTTGCGTGCCCCGTCTGGAGCGGAACTGCCGGCGGGCTTCTATGCGCGCGTCATGCAGCGCATCGACGATGCTCGCGCCACCAACTCGGTGTGGGCGGCTTTTCTCGAGCCGATCTTCGCCAAACGCCTGTTTTACTCTTGCGCAACTCTTCTCCTTTTGCTCGGCAGTTACCTGGTTTCTTCCGAAACGGCGGACCACGGCCTGTACAATCCACCCGCGGCAGTGGTTAACGCCTCCCCGGATGTCGCAACCAACGCGGCTCCCGACGACGTGGACACAACTCCGCAGGAGCGCGATGCCGTTCTTGTGAGTCTCGCGAGTTACCAGCAATAACGCCGGCAATGTTCGATACCGACCGCCCGTCCTGGCAGAACCCTCGTGTACTGGCGATCCTGCTTGTCGTTTTCCTTTGCGGCGCGGTCGCTGGCGCCGTCGTGATGCGGGCTGGTCTCTATTATCGCCTCCATCGGAGTTCGGCCTTCAAGAACGAGGCGATGCTCTCTTATTCGAATCTGACCAAAGAACTGAACCTGACGCCGCAGCAGCGCCAGCAACTCAAGACCATACTCGACGATTACGCCCGTTACCATCAGGATCTCCAGGCCCAATTAGACGACTGGAAAGCCACCGGCAAGAATCAGATCCTACGCATTCTGGACCCGGACCAGCGCGCTCGTTTCGAAGAGCTTACAAAGGAGTGAATGGACCGCTCACCTCTTGCAATCCATTTCGGGCGGTGATATTCTGGCTGTGGACGTGGATTGATTTAGGTTCCATTCTCGGTTGGAATCTGGCTACTTGCAACCACGCTAAAAAGTGCTAAAGGCGAGTCGGTCTTCACGAATCTAAGCCCTCTGTGGCCTCGCCCAGAGGGTCTTTTTATGGGCCGGATCGCTGTGAAAGGATCTGGAACAATGTCTGCCCACGCTCTCTTCGGCTCCGAAGGGGAACTCGTCTTACTCCAAGTCTGCGTTGAGCCCAGATTGTTGGAAGAACTGTTGGAGGTGCTCGCCCGCCTCGACTTTCCAGTGAACCCCGAAATTTCTCACCGGCCAAATTCCGTATCCGTCGAGTTTCCCGCTTGGTCCGCCCGCGTGGATGAAGTTCGCAAGTTATTGAAGCAGTGGGGCTTTAGCGCCGATTGTCTCAGCCTGCACCAAGCCCTGAACACCTGAAGGTCCTTTGAACGCCTCAGCCTACGTCTTACACCTCTTGGCTGCCAGACGTCTTTCGAGAGCCGCCATGAGCCGGTCGTGAACTTCGCCGGGCATGGTCTGCGCTTCCATTCCCTTGTAGACCTGGATCGTCCGTTTAGTCGTGTCGAAAATGACAAAGCAGTTGGGACAGTTATTAATATGAGTCTCTAGCTTACGGCGAAGCTCCGCGTCGATGTCCTCATCCAGATACTGGCTAAGCTCCTGCACAAATTCTTTACAGGTAAGCAAAAACGTCGTCCCCTTTCCGCTTGAAGAAACGGGTCAGCCTTTCGCGAAGCTGCAGGCGTGCACGAAGCAGCCTGCTCTTCACTGCCGGGATCGAAATCCCGAGTGCCTCCGCGGTTTCTTCCGTACTCAGTTCTTCGATGTCTCTTAGTGCGAAAACGGTGCGAAAAGCTGGTTTTAAACCCTGAACGGCTTCATCCAGGATTTGACCCAGTTCCTCGCGCGAGTACTTCTGTTCGGGATTCTCGTCCCACACCGCGATCTCTCGAACCACCGTGTCTTCGCCCGTGTCCACGGGTTCATCGAGCGGGACCGTGCGGTCCGATTTGCGCTTGCGGAGCTTCATCAGGGACTCGTTTACCGCAATGCGCACAAGCCAGGTATAAAATTTCGATTGCCCCTGAAAATCGGGCAAATGTTCAAAGGCCTTCAGGAACGTTTCCTGAAGGACGTCTTCGGCATCCTCATCGTTTTGAGTGATGTGCTTTGCGAGCCGGAAAATCTTGCGTTCGTAACGGCCGACAAGCTCGTTGTATGCCGCGGCATCGCCCTCCCGGGCCCGCGCCACCAACGCTGCTTCGTCAAAAACGCCCGGCTCAGTAGTCGCAGGCATTACGGCAATATGGTAGCGCAGGTCTTCAGCGCCGCCCGTCACTGCGGCGTCACTTTACACTTTCTTGATCCGGCCTTGCTAACCTGAAGTTTAATGAGCCAGAGCATTACCATTACTCTGCCTGATGGCAGCCAGCAGACCGTCCCCGCCGGATCGAAGCCGATCGACGTGGCACGCTCGATCAGTCCACGCCTTGCCGACGACGCCGTTGTAGCGCGCGTTAACGGAGAATTGTACGACCTCACTCGTCCCTTCGAGGGCGACGCCACATTGCAAGTGCTGACCTCCAAGAACCCCGAGGCGCTCCAGGTTTATCGCCACTCCACGGCGCATTTGCTGGCCGCCGCCGTGCTCGAGCTCTATCCCGAAACGAAACTCGGCATCGGCCCTCCCACCGATACCGGCTTCTACTACGATTTCCAGCGCGACACGGCCTTCACCCCCGGCGACCTCGAGAAGATCGAAGCGCGCATGTGGGAGATCCAGGCCCGGGGCCTGCCCTACGAGCGCGTCATGACCCGTAAAGACGAGGGCCTCAGGAAATATTCCGAAGACTGGATGAAGGTCCAGCTCATCGAAGAAAAGGCCGACGAGGTTTTCTCCGAATACACCCTCGGACCTCATTTCATCGACTTTTGCCGCGGCCCTCACGTCCCCTCCACCTCCCGCATCAAAGCGTTCAAGCTCCTTTCGGTTGCCGGCGCGTATTGGAAGGGCGATGAACACAACGCCCGTTTGCAGCGCATCTACGGCGCCGCGTTTTTCACGAAAAAAGAGCTCGACGCCTACCTCACACAAGTTGAAGAAGCCAAGAAGCGCGACCATCGCAAACTCGGCCAGGAGCTGGACCTCTTCAGCATCCAGGAACTCGCCGGACCCGGACTGATTTTCTTCCATCCCAAAGGCGGGCGCGTACGCAAAATTCTGGAAGACTGGATGCGCGACCAGTACCTCAAACGCGGCTATTCGCTCGTCTACACGCCACACGTCATGCGCCGCGAGCTCTGGAAAACCTCCGGCCACGCGAATTATTACGCCGACAACATGTTCAAGCCCATGGAGCTCGACGACGCCGAGTACCAGCTTAAGCCCATGAACTGTCCCGGCCACATCCTGATCTACGCCGACAAGGCGCACAGCTATCGCGATCTGCCCGTGCGCCTCGGCGAGCTCGGCACCGTTTATCGCTATGAGCGTTCTGGCGTACTGCATGGCCTCATGCGCGTCCGTGGATTCACTCAGGATGACGCTCATATTTTCTGCACGCCGGAGCAGATCGAAAACGAGGTCGTCAGTTGCCTCGAATTCGCCACCGACACCCTGAAAACGTACGGCTTTAACGACTATCACGCCGAACTTTCCACCTGGGATGGCGGCGCCAGTGGCAAATACGACGGCGCCCCGGAACAATGGCAACTCGCCGAAACCGCCCTACAAAAAGCGATCGACCGTCTCCAGATCAAAGCCAGCGTGGTGCGCGATGAAGCGGCCTTTTACGGACCCAAAATCGACGTGAAGCTCGTGGATGCCATCGGCCGGCCCTGGCAGCTTTCGACCGTCCAGTTCGACTTCACCCTGCCGCGCAAGTTCAATCTCGAATACACGGCCGAAGACGGCAAGAAGCACCAGCCGTTGATGGTCCACCGCGCTCTCTACGGTTCGGTCGAGCGCTTCTTCGGCATTCTCGTCGAGCATTATGCCGGGGCCTTTCCCGTCTGGCTCGCGCCCATTCAGGCCATCGTCCTTCCGATCACGGACCGCCAGAGCGAGTACGCCAATCAAGTAAAGGCGCGCCTGGACGCCGCCGGCGTTCGCGTTACGGTTGACGACCGCAAGGAGAAAGTGAATCTCAAAATCCGGGACGCCCAGCTTCAGAAGATTCCCTTCATGCTGGTTGTGGGCGACCGCGAAGCGCAGAACGACTCCGTCTCCGTCCGCAACCGCAAGCACGGCGATCAAGGCGTCAAGCGCATCGAAGATTTCTTAGTGGACATCCAGCAGTTGATCGACACCAAAGCTCCCACCGAATGAGCCTTGTTGCCGCTGGGTTGGCATGTATCCTCGCCGGCTCGCTGGTCTACTGCGTACTTGTTCTACTCGCCGTTCGCGATTATCTCGGCGGCCGGGCGCTCCCGGAATGTTCCGCGCCGCCACCTATCAGCGTCCTGAAACCCATAGACGGCCTCAGCCTCGGCCTGGCGGACAGTCTCCGCAGCTTCTTCACCCAGGATTATCGCGACTTCGACCTTCTTTTCGCAGTCCGATCCCTGGACGATCCCGCCGTCGCCGTCGTTCGCCAGCTTCAATCCGAATTCCCCCAAATTCCTTCGCGCCTGATCGTAACCGGCGAACCGCCCTATCTCAACGCCCAGGTCTACAGCCTGGGCCGCCTGCTGGCCGAAGCTCGCAACGATCTAGTCGTTATGAGCGACAGCGATATCCGCGTTGGCAACACCTTTCTGACAATGGCGGCCGCGGAGTTCGCGGATGAGAAGATCGAGCTCGCTTCCTGCCCTTTCCGCACCATCGGCGGACCCGGTCTCTGGTCCGTGTTGGCCGCCGAGGGCCTCAATACCGAATCTCTGGGAGGCCCGCTGGTCGCGCGTCTCATCGATCGTGTCAACTTCGCGATTGGTTCCACCATTATCGTCCGGAAGGCCGTCCTGAACGCCGTCGGCGGTATCGAAAGTTTCAAGGATTACCTGGCGGACGATTTCATGCTGGGTAAAGCCGCAGCGGAACGAGGCTTTGGCGTGATTCTCTCGAGAAACATCGTCGAGCGGCGCATCGGCAGCGGCGATATGCGATCGAATTTCAACCGCCGCCTGCGTTGGAACCGCTGCACGCGACGCTCACACCCGGCAGGCTACGCCGGCCAGTTATTCATGCACACCTTGCCAATCGCAATTCTCACGGTAATTGCGCAACCCTCCTGGTGGTTCATTCTCATACCCGCCATCGTCCTTCGTGGGCTGGCCGCCTGGTCGACTTCAAAGACCGTACTGGGCGTCCCGCCGAATTGGCCGCGTGTTGCTATGCAGGACCTTCTTAACTGCGTTTTCTGGATTGTGGGATTCTTTGGCAACACAATCGTCTGGCGCGGCCACAAGTACAGACTTCTGAGCGGCGGCCGTTTTCGGGTTCTCTAAAACAGAATAGACATCCAATGTTTCCCCTTAAGACTCCGTAGTTGCAGCCATCTGAAATGCGAACTTAGGGAAAAAACACTAGGGGAAGCGCCAACTCGCGTAAAAAGTACCTTCAGATTTTAAAGAAATACATAAATGTCAGAGACTTACGGCTCCGCCTGCCTTTGGAGGACTGCTTGCAACCTTCGTTACATTCCATGGCTGCAATGGGACGTCCTATCGAAGTGCTGCTTGTCGAAGACAACCCTGCCGATGTGCGCCTGACCGAGGAGGCCTTTAAAGAAGCCCGTGTAATCAACCGTCTCAGCGTCGTCTGCGACGGTGTCGAGGCCATGGATTTTCTGCATCGAGCCGGACAGTATACCGGGGCGCCGCGTCCCGACCTGATCCTGCTCGACCTCAATTTACCCCGTAAGAGCGGACGCGAGGTACTTCAGGAAGTCAAGGCCGACCCGCTGCTGCGCCGTATTCCGGTGATGATCCTGACCACGTCGAACGCCGCCAAGGACCTGCAGGGAGCCTATAATCTGCATGCGAATTGTTACGTAGCCAAGCCGGTGGACTTCGATCAGTTTCTGAGCGTAGTGCGCTCCATCGAACACTTCTGGTGCAACATCGTAACCCTGCCTGCCAAGTAGACCTTTCTGAGATGGGACAATGGAAGAGATGAAACTCATGTTCGATTGCTACGCTGCCACGATAGACCACGAACGCTATGTGAGGCTCACCGAGACCGCCGACAATGTGTGGACCGTTCGCCTTTCCGGTCCGGAGCCCGCGTATTCCCTGAACGCCTACCGCACCGCCGAACACGCCAAAGCCGAAGCCGAGATCTTCGTCAAGCACGAACTGCGGCGCAAAGACCTTTGCTTACACTGGCAAGTGGCACACCGGGCCGGGTCCAACTAGCCTTCCCGAACTCCCGCCGCCGGAGCGTGCTTCTCAAGGTACGCGTTGCGGCTGTCCACAATCGCTCTCCGCGCTTCTCTGGGCCCGTCCCACCCCTGCGTGTGCGTAACGCGCCCCTCGAGCTCTTTGTAGATCGTGAAGAAGTGCTCGATCTCGCGGCGTACATGCGGGAAGATCTGATCGATGGTATGGATTTCGTCGTAGCGGGGATTGCGGTTCGGCACGGCCAGGATCTTTTGATCCTTCTCCTGCTGGTCGATCATGTTCAGAATTCCGACGGGCCGCACCTCAATCAGGCAGCCGGGAAAGCTAGGCTCCTCCACCATCACCAGCACATCCATGGGATCGCCGTCCGAGGCCAGCGTGCCCGGAATAAATCCATAATCTCCTGGATAGTGCATCGGTGAATAGAGTGCGCGATCCAGACGAAACACGCCGAGTTTGCCATCGTATTCATACTTGTTAGCCGAGTTTTTCGGGATCTCCACGATCATCCGAACCAATTCGGGACACTCCGGGCCAGGGTCGAGTTCGTATAACGTGCTCATGGTAAAAACCAGCCTACCAGACCTCCGATTTCGCGCCCCGCTAGTATGGGCTTAAAATACTAGGCGCGCGGGACTACGCAGGTAAGTTATAATACAAATATATGCTCCAGCGAAGTGACGCGGACAGCCGTACGGCGTGTGCTCTTCTGGTCGCGATAGACGAACATGAAATCACTTTCAGTGAATTCATCGACGGAATCGAACTCCTCACTCCTGAAGCCCTCCAGGTGATCGCTACTGCGCTTTGTAGCTGCGCACCCATCGATCCTGGTATGGGCCGGCAACTGAAACGGGCACGCAACGTCTGCTCCCGCCTCGCTTCCGCCACTCGCGTCCTTTCCTAACGCCGGTAAAATTGCGCTCTATAATCTTCCTGAGTCTCCTGAGCGCCGTCGCCGCCAATGCGGCCGTCGAGCTCAAACGCGAGACCGCTGCGGCCTTCGACCACTACGTTGCGGGCGTGGAGGCTCATGCGGAAGCACGCCTGCACAGTGCGAACTTCATCCGCTCCGCCGAAACCGCCGAGCATCGCCGCGACTTGCTCAAGGGCGCAGTAGTGATCGAGCCGGGCCAAGGCAACGGCGAGGTTGAAATAAAATCCGCCTTGATTCACGACTGGGTCGGCGCCCTCTTCATCCCCCGCGCCACGCTTGGGAAAACGGTCGGCGTCGTACAGGACTACGCGCACAACAAAGACTACTATGGACCGGAGATCGCCGATGCCAAGGTGCGTTCGCGCAACGGTAACGATTTCAATGTGTACATGAGGATCGTCAAGTCGAAATTTTTCCTCACCGATGTCTTAAACACCGAGCACGACATTCATTTCGAGCCTATTGACGCCACCCACATGTACTGCCGTTCGCATACTACGCGAATCGCCGAGGTCAGCGATCCCGGCAAGCCGGATGAGCACGAGCTGCCCGTGGGTAACGACCGCGGACTCCTCTGGCGCATGTACGGTTATTGGTTCTTCGAAGAGAAAGACGGCGGCGTTTACGTCGAATACGAGTCCGTCTCGCTCACCCGCGACGTCCCGTTTGGTATGGGGAGAATATTAGGTCCCATCCTCCACGGCGTGCCCGCCGAATCGCTCCGCGCCAGCCTCGAGAAAACCCGCCGCGCCGTCAATCTAAATTGAATCCTGGTCTCAACAGCTCGAAAGGCTTGACGTTGTGGTTCACCGGACTCAGTTCGGCCGGAAAGTCCACTTTGGCAAGGGCCGTATATGAGCGGTTATCGTCGGGTGGGTATCGCCTGGAACTCCTGGATGGCGACGAGATTCGAAAGTACCTGTCGAAAGGCCTGGGCTTCAGCAAGGAAGACCGCGACGACAATATCCGCCGCATCGGCTACGTCGCCGAGTTACTGACGCGGCATGGAGTGATCGCTCTCGTCTCCGTGATTTCGCCGTACCGTGCCGTGCGGCAGGAAGTCCGCGAGCGCATCGGCAACTTCATCGAGATTTACGTCAACGCGCCGCTTGCCGTGTGCGAGCGGCGCGACGTCAAGGGCCTCTATCGCAAAGCCCGCTCGGGCGAGATCCACGCTTTCACGGGTATCGACGATCCCTACGAGGAACCGCTGTCTCCCGAGATCGAATGCCACACCGATCTCGAGACGCTCGAAGAGAGCGTCGAAAAGGTGTTGCGGGAAATTGAGCCTCGTCTCCCCGCGCCGTAACTTCAGGCTTCTGTGGTAGCGTACTCAGGATAGGAGATCCACATGAAAACCCTTTCCATCGCCTTGCTCATCGCCCTCGTTCCGGCATGGGCCCAGTCCGGCGGCAAACAAGTTGAAGTGTACGGACAGAAGATCCACTACGTCGAAGCCGGTTCGGGACCTAACGTCATCCTGCTCCATGGCCTCGGCGGCGACGCCACCAACTGGATGCTCACCGTGCCCGCCCTCGCGTCCAAGTACCACGTCTGGGTCCCCGACCAGATTGGATTCGGATACTCCGACAAACCACTGATCAACTATCGCGTGGCGACCATGGTGGACTTCCTTGAGGGCTTCTGCAAAACCCTCGCGATCGATCATGCCACACTCGTCGGCAACTCGCTCGGAGGCTGGATCGCGGCGGACTTTACGATGGCCCATCCGGAAAGAGTCGAGAAACTGGTTCTCGTCGACGCCGCCGGTTATTCCTTCGCGAACGCTCCCATCAAACCGACTCGAGAACTTCTGGAAGGCCTGAACCCCACCACCATCGCAGGCGCGAAAATCGTGTTGAGCGCCATTTTCGCCAATCCGTCGTTTGCAACCGAAGCCAACGCCGAGAGGCTGTTCACCGAACACATGCGTAAAAACGACGGTTACACAATCGACCGCTTCATAGATTCCATGCTGCGCGGCGAAGACTTCGTGGACGGGAAACTTGCCGCGATCAAGGTCCCGACCCTCGTCCTGTGGGGCCGAGAAGACCATCTGGTCCCGCTTGCGTCCGGGCAGCAATATGCGAAAGATATAGCCGGAGCCCAGATAACCGTCTTCGACCACTGCGGCCACGTCCCCCAAATGGAGTGTTCCGCGCCTTTTAATGCCGCTCTAAACAAGTTTCTTGCGGCGGAACTGACGTCGAATCGATAAACTACATAAAAGGGATTGATGAACCCGTGTAAACGGTTACAATGGGTTAAATCAGTCCCAAGTTGGGCGAAGGGAATCCACGTCGTTCATGGATCTGGATCAACTGCACACGTTCCTCGAGATCGTGCGTTTGAAGAGCTTCTCGAAAGCGGCTCAAACCTGCTATCGCACGCAACCGGCGATTAGCGCCCAGGTTCGTCAACTCGAGCAGGAACTCAACGCCACGCTTTTTGAACGGCTTGGCACCAAAATCGCGCTGACGACGGCGGGCAGAATTTTGGCCGAGTACGCCGAACAAATCCTCGATCTTCGCCGCCGGGCGCAGGACGCCATTAACGAGCTGGAACGGGTCCCGAAAGGCGAACTGATCATCGCCGCGAACGAAGCCACCTGCATCTACGTTCTGCCCGAAGTATTTTCGCAGTATAAGAAACTTTTCCCAAACGTCCAACTATCGGTGGATCGCTCCTATGGATCGCGCGTGATGGAGGCCGTGCTCGACAACCTTGCGGATTTCGGAATCACGCAGCTCCCGGTCCAGGAAAAGAAGCTGCAGGTGGCCAGTATACACTCCGACGAAGTGAAACTCATTGCGCCTCCTGGGAATCCGTTGGCGCACAAAAAGTCGATCCTGCCCCGCGATCTGTTGGGTCACCAGGTGTTGCTCCCCAAGTCGGGAACGACGCGCGCCCGCCTCGATATCTGGGCGGAATCGGTCGAGGATGAGCTCAATATTTCGATGGAACTCGACTCCACTGAGATGATCAAGCGTTTCGTGATGGCCGGCCTCGGCGTTTCGTTCCTGGCGGCGTCGAATTGCTTCGAGGAAGTGCGCAATGGAAGGATGGCGGCCGTGTCGTTGGGGCCGGAAGTGATGATCCGAAAGCTCGGTCTGATTTATCGCAAAGATAAGGCCCTCTCAAAAGCCGCGCTCGGGTTTATTCAGGTTATATTGGATCATGCGGGGGAGTTCACTCCGCTGCTGGGCGGGTCCGGGATATCCCGGGCGATGTTGCCTAAAGCCGTAAGTTCTTAAGTTTATGGCCCGTGTCACCGTCAAGAGTTCGACCATCTTCATCTCGGTAGGCGATAAGACTCAGGTTTTCCGCTCCGTGGAGGATGTTCCGCCGCGCTTGCGGAAGAAGCTCGAGCAATCCACTAACGGCATCAACTCCGCAACCATCTTGATCGCGGACCGGCGTGGACGCGAAGAAATCGTGCGCGCCATTCGCGGCCTGCCCTCCGGAGTGCGTTCCCGCTTCGCCTCCTCTCTGCGTAAAGAGCACGAGGGCGAGACGGCGCTTCCGAAAACTTTGCGTATCTTCGCGCGCAACTGGGCCGAGATTCTGCTGCCCGGCGCTATCGGTCTTCTCGCCTGGTTGCTCTTCAGCCTGAAGTAGTCCCCCCATCTGCGCATGCGCATTACCCGCATTTGCGCTCCATCCCCTCCCCCCATTCCAGACGATCTTCGTATAAAATGGCTGCGGTAGAGGTCGCGATGAAAACGCTCAATGTGGATGGCCGGGCCGATGCGGAAGCCGCAATTTCGGATCTGGTAGCGCAGGGCCAGCTCGGATTCGTGCTCGCGGTGTTGGCGACGCACGTCCCGGAGATCAATGAAGAGGATGGTTACGACGAGGGCGATCGAGTGCTGGCCGCACTCGCCCAAAGGCTCGCCGGTCCTGAAGGATTCTCGCGCGAGCTGTTCCGCTGGTCGGCGACTTCATTCGTCATCGTGTCGCGTTCGCTACGCAAGATCCAGGATGCCGCCGCGGATGGTATAGCTACGGCGATGTTCGCGGCCTGGCCGGGCGAAAGCCCGCGCGCCCTGTTCGACCGCATCGACGAATACATCGCGTCGCGCCTCGCCTACGGCGAACCAGCAACCTCTCCAGTTCGTCTATTCCGCGCCGTCTAAGAGCTCCGATGTTCAGTCCGACCCGGATCTTCACGGGACGGTCAGGCACTCACGCCGAGAAGGAAGCGCTGGCAGCAGAGGGTGCCACCAAACCAAGACCTGCACTAAGTTGCCCGAAACGGATCGGAGAGTGGACGGAACGGTTACCGGTGTAGCGCAAGAGATAGAGGTAAAATCTGGAGGATCGGTCAGTAATACAGACCAGTTCGTCCAAACTGGACGGGCCGCCAAGGAAGGAGCAGGGAACCACTGCTTGTGGTAACGGCGAATCCGAATGTCAAGGTCTCGGACCCAGCTCAGAGCAACTCCGATCTTCAGGTCAGGCCGGCAAAACGACGGCCATGAAGAATGAACTGGAAATGACGCTATCTTCGCGGCGACCGTTGACAGAGTCGGTCGCCAGGGAGCAGATTACCGCTCTCAGCGAATTTGCCGACGGTCTCATGCGCCCCGATAAAGCCAGAGGGTTCGAGCCTATCAAGACTCCATTTGACCCGGCTGATCTCAGCGGTCCCGTTCAATGGCTGGCGAAACCACATGGAGCGTTTCTTTATCGAAATGGACGCCCAATCCACTTGAGTGGCGAAATGTGGAATCGAACCCTCTCTCCAACCTCCCGCTTCGCATCCCCGCTGTTTAGCAACTATTGGACAGGGAGGTTCGGTGGCAAGTGGGCGGTTCACGTCGGAATCGAGAACGTTGAGGATTTCGTGTCGCAAATGTTCCGAGTAACCGGCTCCGACTTTGCTCTCCTGACCACAGAAGCTGATCGGAAGGCTAAGAACCAAGGACCGATGTGCCACAGCTATGAGGGAGATGATCTTGCGTTGGGCATTCCGGGACTTTATTGGATCAATTGGTTCAGCGACTATCTGGCAGGATGGCTTGGCTTGAGCACGATTCCCAAGGAGCTTGCGGCCTTGGAGCGTTTAGCATGCGGCGGGTGGCTGCTTAAGTTCTGCGAGTCTCCAGACCATTGCAGGGATTTTGATATCCTCCAAAAGCAACGTGCGGCAATCGAGTGGCTCGGTCTCGAAAAGTTCTTCGATATCCGCTTTCCGGATCGCAAGCTGGAAACTCCAGACTGGGACCACACGCCCTTTAGGACGGGAGCTGTATAGGAACCTTGT
This sequence comes from Bryobacteraceae bacterium, assembly GCA_049514735.1. Classification (GTDB taxonomy): domain Bacteria; phylum Acidobacteriota; class Terriglobia; order Bryobacterales; family Bryobacteraceae; genus JAICMB01. The sequence continues at coordinate 14,002 of JBEKUT010000004.1, read as the reverse complement.
TTCCATATGGAACCAGTTGAAAAACTGCGTTCTCGCGATCGCCGGTTCCCATACGGGAACTTTTCTTTTTGCCGCCAATCCAGCCTTGGAAGTTCGACCGATTGTAGATGTTGAGACTCTTGCTCTTTCTGGTAGAATCCTCAGTAATGAAGTATCGCGTTTATTTGGAGCCAGATGAGGATGGAGTGTTTGTGGCAACTTGTCCTGCTCTCCCCGGATGCGTTTCCCAGGGCAAAACCCGGCTCGAAGCAACGGAGAACATCCGCGAAGCAATCGAAGGCTATCTCGAGAGCCTCCGGAAGCACGGCGATCCAGTGCCACCAGGCATTCTCGAGGAGGTCATCGAGGTTTCCGGCCGATGAAACTGCCGGTTGTTACCGGTGGCGACGCAATTAAGGCATTCAGAAAAATCGGATATGAGTTCGACGAGCAGCACGGTAGTCATATCATCCTACGCCACACGAACCCACCGCATAGACGCCTCTCCGTTCCCAACCACAAAGAACTTGCCAAAGGCACCCTGCGAGCGTTGATTCGGGAGGCAGGGCTTACTGTGGAGGAGTTCGCGCGCCTGCTTTAGCCTCGCGGCGTCTCGGCGCAAGTCTCCCCATTCCGACCCGTGACCGCCAGGAAGCGGTTTCCCTTGCAGTATACTGACACCAGATTTGGGGATATGGAAAAACCGCGCCTACGAACGTCGCAAATCGTGAACATGAGCCTGGGATTCTTCGGAATCCAATTCGGCTGGAACCTCCAGCTTTCCAACATGAGCGCGATCTACGAATACCTGGGCGCACACGCCGACCAGTTGCCGTTGCTATGGCTCGCCGCGCCGCTCACCGGATTGCTGGTGCAACCCATCATCGGACACATGAGCGACCGTACTTGGAATCGTCTCGGCCGGCGTCGCCCCTACTTTCTCACCGGCGCGATTCTCAGCTCACTGGCTTTGTTCGCAATGCCACACGCATCCATGTTGTGGATGGCGGCCGGCCTGTTGTGGATCATGGACGCGTCCATCAATATCAGTATGGAACCGTTCCGGGCCTTTGTCGCCGACATGCTGCCCGAGGAGCAGCGCGCGCGTGGTTTCGCCACGCAAAGCCTCATGATCGGATTGGGCGCCGTGATCGCCTCCGCGCTGCCCTGGCTCTTGACCCACTTGTTTCACATCGGAATGGGCGCTCCCGCGGGATTTGGAATCCCCGAATCCGTACGCCTCGCGTTTTACATCGGCGCGCCGGTTTTCCTCGGCTGCGTTCTGTGGACTGTTTTCACCACCAAAGAATATCCGCCCGAAAATCTGGCGGAGTTTCGCCGCGCCAACGCGGACAATAGCGGCCTGATGCACAACATCCGTGAGATCTTCAAGGCTATCGGCGAGATGCCTCCCACCATGCGGCAACTCTCGCTGGTGCAGATCTGCACCTGGCTCGGACTGTTCTGCATGTGGCTCTACTTCACGCCTGCCGTCGCGCGCAACGTCTTCGGCGCTCCCGATACGGCATCTCCGCTCTACAAGGAAGGCGAGGAGTGGAGCGGACTCTGCTTCGCCATGTATTCAGGAGTCTGCTTTCTTTTTTCGTTCGCGCTTCCCGTTCTCGCACGCAATCTCGGACGCAAACTGACGCACGCCCTTTGCCTGTTATGCGGCGCAGCCGGATTATTTTCGGTCGGCCTCATCCACGATAAGTGGCTGCTCTTCGCTTCCATGATTGGCGTTGGCATCGCGTGGGCCAGCACACTCGCCATGCCCTACACGATTCTCGCGGGCTGCCTTCCGCCCAAGAAAATCGGCATTTACATGGGCGTTTTCAATTTTGCGATCGTGTTGCCCGAGATCACAGCGTCGCTGTTTTTCGGATGGGTGATGAATCACCTGCTCGATAACAACCGTCTCTACGCGGTGATTACCGGCGGTCTCTTCATGGTGTTTGCGGCGTTGCTCATGCAACGCGTCGAAGATGTTACTGCGCCCGTTCGTTCGCGCCTGAAAGCGGCTCCTGCCCGTACATGAAATTATTCCTCCCGTTCCTATGCGCGGCCCTGTCCGCTGCGCCCGTCGTGACCAAGGTGGAACCGCCGTCCTGGTGGACCGGCCATTCCATCAATCCCGTCCGCGTCCTGATTCGCGGCACGTCGCTCACCGGAGCGCGCGTCCAAGCGGACGACTCCGGCATCTCCGTCGGCACGCCGCAAGTCAACGCCAACGGAACCTATCTGTTCATCGACGTGACCATCCGCCGTGCCGGATCGCATCATCTCAAAATCACAACCGTGGACGGTTCCACTAGCGCGCCTTTCGAAGCGCTCGATCCGCTACCCCGCGCGGGCCGCTTTCAGGGCTTCTCCGAAAACGACCTGATTTATCTCATCATGCCGGATCGCTTCGCCAACGGCGATCTTTCGAACGACGACCCCGCGATTTCGAAGGGCCTCTTCGATCGCGCCAAGCCCCGCTATTATCACGGCGGCGATCTGCAGGGCATCATCGACCATCTCCCCTACCTGAAAGATCTCGGCGTCACGGCCATCTGGATCAATCCCGTCTACGACAACGTCAACCATCTGAACGAGCGCGAGAAGTACGATGCCCAGGCCATCACCGATTATCACGGCTACGGCGCAATCGATTTCTATGGCGTCGACGAGCATCTCGGAGATCTCGCAAAACTGCGTGAGTTGACGGACGCCGCGCATCGCAACGGCATCAAGTTGATCCTCGACATGGTTGCGAATCACACCGGACCCTATCATCCCTGGGTCGCCGATCCTCCCACGCCAACCTGGTTTCACGGCACGGCCGCGCATCATCCCACGGAATGCTGGCAAACCTGGACGCTCATCGATCCGCACGCGCCGCCGGCCTTTCAAACGTGTACTCTCGATGGCTGGTTTCTCGATATTCTTCCCGATCTGAACCAGGACGATCCCGAGACCGCTCGCTATCTGATCCAGAACACGCTGTGGTGGGTCGGCGAGGCCGGCCTCGACGGAATCCGGCAGGACACGCTGCCCTATGTGCCGCGAAAATTCTGGCGCGATTGGATGGCGGCAATCAACAAGGAGTACCCGGATCTACGCGTGGTCGGCGAAATGTACGATGGCGATCCTGCGCTGGTGTCGTTCTTCCAAGGCGGCCGCAAGCAGTACGACGGCGTCGATTCCGGCGTACAATCCCTGTTCGATTTTCCACAGTTCTATCCCATCCGCCGCGCCTTCGCGCAGGGCCAATCGATCAAGGAACTCGCCGTCATGCTGGGACACGATTATCTCTACCCCAATCCCAACAACCTGGTCACGTTTCTCGGTCTTCATGATATGGAACGCTTCATGAATGAAAAGGGCGCGGCAGCGGACGGACTGAAACTGGCCTTCACCTATCTCATGACATCGCGCGGCATTCCGATGATCTACTACGGCGACGAGATTGCGATGCGCGGCGGGAACGATCCCGATAATCGCCGCGATTTTCCCGGCGGCTGGCCTGACGATCCAAAGAACGCCTTCACCGCGCCAGGACGCGATGCCGAGCAGCAGTCCGTCTTTGAATACGTTCGCAAGTTGGCGCGCCTGCGGTCGCAAACGGCGGACTTACGCAGCGGCGCGATGGCGCAACTCTCGGTCACCGACAATATCTACGCGTACCGCCGTGGAAAAATCATCGTCGCTTTGAATAATGACACTAAACCGGCTGCCGTCGAACTGGAAGCAGCCGATGGCGATTGGTACGACCTGTTATTCGGTATCTCAGCCACACATGCCACCAATGGCGTCCTCAAATTCTCTCTGCCTCCACGCTCGGCCGCGATTCTCCAACAATGAAATACGCCATCCTGTTTCTCAGCCTGCTCGCCTCGCCGCTGTGTGAAGCCCAAAGTTATAACGAACCGTTCCGCCCGCAGTTCCACTTCAGCCCTGCGAAGAATTGGACCAACGATCCCAACGGCCTGGTCTTCTACAAAGGCGAGTATCATCTCTTCTACCAATACAACCCGTTCGGCGACGTCTGGGGTCACATGAGCTGGGGACACGCGATAAGTCCCGACCTGGTCCACTGGCAGCACCTGTCCGTGGCGCTCGCGGAAGAGAATGGCATCATGATTTTCTCTGGAAGCGCGGTGGTTGATCGAAACAATTCGAGTGGATTATGTACCGGCACGGATTGCCTGGTCGCCATCTACACCGGCCATACCGATACTCTACAAACTCAAAACATCGCGTACAGCAACGATCGCGGCCGCACCTGGACCAAGTACAAAGGCAATCCGGTAATCGATCTGCACATGAAAGATTTCCGCGATCCCAAAGTGTTCTGGCACGAGCCGTCTCATCGCTGGATCATGGTGGTGTCTCTCCCCAAGGAGCACAAGGTCCGTTTCTTCGCCTCGCACGATCTGAAGCAGTGGACCCCTCTCAGCGATTTCGGCCCAGCCGGCTCCACGAAAGGCGATTGGGAGTGTCCCGATCTTTATCCGCTACTGCAGGACCGCTGGATGCTGTCCATCAACATCAATCCCGGTGCTCCGCTGGGCGGATCGGGCAATCAATATTTCGTCGGCCGGTTCGATGGAACGAAGTTCACCAACGAAAATCCCGCGTCCACCGCGCTGTGGGCGGACTACGGCAAATATTTCTACGCCAGCACGTCATTCAACGACATTCCCGCATCCGACGGACGACGCATCTGGATTGGCTGGCTTAGTAATTGGCAGTACGCGAGAGACGAGCCGACCAGCCCATTCCGCTGCATCCAATCGATTCCGCGCGTCCTAAAGCTCAAGAGCATGCCTGAAGGAATTCGATTGATTCAGGAGCCCGTCGCCGAGCTACAGTCCCTGCGAACCGGCCCGATCCATCTCGCAAACACCACCGTAGCCGATGTCAACGCAAAGCTCCGCGATTTTCATTCCGATTCCTACGAAATCGTCGCGCGGTTCGATGGCAACGCCGCGTTCCATCTACGCAAGGGCCCGTCGGAGGAGACCCTAGTCGGTTACGACGGCCAACTCTTCGTGGATCGCAGAAAATCGGGCAACACGAATTTCAGTAAGGATTTCCCAGGCATCCATCGCGCTCCGCTCGCCGGACCCCCGATTCTCCACATCTTCGTCGACCGTAGTTCGGTGGAAGTATTCGGCGGCAGCGGCGAAGCCGTCATTTCCGACCGCATCTTTCCATCGCCGCAGAGCACTAGCCTTGAACTAAGCGGCGCTGGTAAAGTAGTCTCGCTCGATATCTGGAAACTCAAATCGATCTGGTGATCCGTTAACGCTCGATCTTGAACCCGATCTTGATGGTCACCTGAAAGTCTTTCACTTGTCCGTCCTCGATGCAGCCCCGTTCACTGACCACCTCGAACCAATCCATGTGACGAATGGTTTTACCGGCTTCAGCTACCGCCGCGCGAGTTGCCTCGGCAAAACTGGCCGGCGAAGTCCCCACAATCTCCACAATCTTATAGATATCTGACATGTGCTTCATTCTAACTCTTGCCCAGGCGGAAGAGTATGATTGCAGTGGAGCATTGATGTTTGAAAGATTCACCGAACCTGCCCGATTCGCGATCTTTTACGCGCGCTTCGAAGCGCAGATGCGTAACTCAGAGTGGATCGAAACAGAGCATATTCTGCACGGCCTGTTTTATAAAGATGAGTCCTCGCCTCAAGACTCGTTAGCACGGGCAAAGGTACCCGCCTCTCACGGCGATATCCCGCTTAGCGCCGATGCGAAACAAGCACTGGCCTACGCCGCCGAAGAAGCCGAATCGCGCGGCTCAAGCTCCATCGACATCCGCCATCTTGTCTTGGGCCTGCTCCGCCTGCCCGATTCTCCCGCCGCCCTGGCTCTCAATCGGCTCGGCATTACTTATGACGAGTACCATTCCCCGCCCGCGGCCGACTCGATCCTTAAGTCGATCGCCGCTCTCGAAGCCGTGGTCCGAAGTAGCGACTCCCTCATCTACACCGACGAGTACGGGGATCAGCGTCTCAAGCGCAAGCCATGGACTCGCAAAGAAGCGCTGGGCCATCTGATCGATCTCGCGACCAATCGTCATCAACTGTTCGCTCGTGCCCTAACCGAGCCTGTTCCCATCGTCAGCACGCCAGTATCGGAAGAGTGGGTGGCAGTGCAAAACTATCGCGACTACTCTTGGCCTCGCCTGATCGACCTCTGGGTCAGCCTCAACCAGCTTCTGATCCATGTGCTCTCGAAGATGCCGGAGGACAAACTAAACACGCCCTGCCGCGTTGGGATCGATGAGCCGATCGCCCTAAAGGACGTGATTACCCGCTACATCACCCACTGTGAAGACATCATTGGCCAGATCCTCGCGCGCCTTTGACATTCAGTGCCTGAAATGCCTCACGCCCGTGAACACCATCGCCAGCCCCAGCCGATTCACAGCCGCGATCACCTCTTCATCGCGCACCGATCCGCCCGGCTGAATCACCGCCGTGATGCCATACTTCGCTGCCTCTTCCACCCCGTCGGCAAACGGAAAAAACGCGTCCGACGCCAACACCGTGCCCTCCAGCGAAAGCACAGCCTTCATCGCGCCCACGTTCACCGAATCGACGCGGCTCATCTGCCCCGCGCCGACGCTCACCGTTTGACCTGGCCGCGCATAAACGATGGCGTTCGATTTTACGTGCTTGCACACCTTCCACCCAAAATCGAGCGCCTGCCATTCCGCATCTGTCGGCGCACGCTCACTCACAACCTTCGCCTGCGCCCGCTCCAGACGATGCACATCCGCCGTCTGCGCCAGATAACCGCCGCTGATCGACTTCACAACTAACTCGGACCCAGCCCCAGGCGCCACCTTCAACAATCGAAGATTCTTCTTCGCCCTCAGCACCGCCAACGCCTCATCTGAATAATCGGGCGCAGCGATCGCCTCGACAAACGTCTTCGCAATCTCGCGAGCCGTCTCTTCATCGACCGTCAAATTGAAAGCCAGCACGCCACCAAACGCCGAAACAGGATCGGCCTCGAATGCTTTACGATAACTCTCAGCCAACGAATCAAATTCCGCGCAGCCACAGGGGTTGGTGTGCTTGATGATCGCCGCAGCCGGACGCTCGAACTCCCGAACCAACTGCCACGCCGCATCCAGATCGACCAGATTGTTGTACGACAGTTCCTTGCCATGAAGCTGCTCGGCCGCCGCGATTCCGCCCTGGCGATTCGAATAAAGCGCCGCGGATTGATGCGGATTCTCGCCGTAACGCAGATCCAAAGCGCGTGGCGCGCGAATATCCAGCACTTCCGGGAGCGAAGCCGGCAACGCATTCCAACCCGCCAGACGAGCGCTGATCGCCCGGTCATACGCCGCCGTGGTCTCAAATGCCTTCAAAGCCAGCCGCCACAAAGTCTCACGAGAGAGCGCTCCACAATTCGTGCGCAGTTCCGCCACAACCGCCGCATAATCCCCAGGCGACGTCACCACCGCGACATCCTGATAGTTCTTCGCCGCCGCGCGAATCAGAGTCGGTCCACCGATATCGATATTCTCAATCAGCTCGTCCAGACCCGCATCTGCCTTGGCCGCCGCTTTCTCGAACTGATACAGATTCACCACCACCATATCGATCGCCGGAATCTCGTGCTCCGCAAGAGCCTGCATATGATCCGCTTTGCCGCGCATCGCGAGGATGCCGCCGGCGATCCGTGGATTGATGGTCTTCAAACGCCCATCGAGCATTTCGGGAAAGCCCGTCACCTCCGACACTTCCTTCACAGGAACGCCCGCCGCATGGATCGCGCGCGCCGTCCCGCCCGTTGAAATGATCTCAACGCCTAGCGAGTCCAGCGCCCGCGTGAACTCTTCAAGACCCGTTTTGTCCGTGACGCTGATCAACGCTCTCTGAATCTTGGCCATTCCCTACAATGGTAATGTGCCGCTTTCAGTGACATTGATTCCCGGGGATGGGATTGGCCCCGAAGTGGCCCAGGCCACGCGCCGGGCTGTGGACGCGACAGGTGTCGCAATCGATTGGGAGTGCGTCGATCTCAATGCCGAGATCATGGAGCGGGAGCGTGAAGTTCTGCCGCCCAACGTGATCGCGTCCATCGCGCGGACCCGCGTGGGATTGAAAGGGCCTGTCACGACACCCATTGGCGGCGGCTTCCCGAGCGTCAACGTGGCCCTCCGCAAGGCGCTCGATCTCTACGCGAACGTGCGGCCCGTGCACTCGCTTCCCGGCGTAAAATCGCGCTTTTCGGACGTCAAAATCGATATGGTGATCTTCCGCGAAAACACGGAGGATCTTTACGCCGGCCTCGAAAACGAAATCGTGAAAGATGTCGTGACCGGCCTCAAAGTCATCACCCGAACGGCCTCGCTGCGGATTGCTAAGGCAGCGTTTGAGTACTCGCGCAAGAACGGCCGCAAGAAGGTGACGGCAATTCACAAGGCCAACATCATGAAACTCGCCGATGGCCTTTTCCTGCGCTGCTGCCGCGAGGTCTCGCAGGACTATCCGGAAATCGAGTATCGCGAATTGATCGTCGACAATGCATCCATGCAGCTCGTAATGCGGCCGGAAACATTCGACATCCTCTTGCTCCCGAATCTTTATGGCGACATCGTTTCGGATTTAGCCGCGGGCTTGGTCGGCGGGCTCGGTGTGGTCCCTGGCGCGAACTTAGGCGATCGCGACGCCGTCTTCGAAGCAGTCCACGGAAGCGCTCCGGATATAGCCGGCCTCGGTATCGCGAATCCGACCGCGCTGATGCTTTCCGCCATCATGATGCTGGTCCATTTAGGCGAGACCGACGCCGCGCAAAGGCTCAAGAGAGCCGTCGAAGCGGTCTACGCGGAAGGCCAGCATGTGACGCGGGACATCGGCGGGACTGCGTCCACGAAGCAATTTACCGACGCCGTGATTAAAGCCTTGGAATAACACCCAACGAATGGCCCGGACACACCGTCTATAGAGCAGTCATGAAGACCGACCTTCTCTTCGCGCTACGCAGTCTGCGCCGTGCCCCGGGCTTTTTCTTCCTCGCAATCGCGACGCTGGGGCTCGGAATCGCCTCGAACACGGCGATCTTTTCGTTGTTCTATCAGGTCCTGCTGCGCTCCTTGCCGGTGCGGCAGCCGGAACAACTGGTGGTCTTCCATTACGATCCCCCCTACCTTCCCGGCAGCGCATCCAGCGATAACAACGAGACGGTCTTCTCGTATCCTCTGTATCTCCAGCTGCGCGACAGCAAGTCCCTCCAAGGCCTCGCCGTCCGCTCCGGAGGGCCGGTTCAGGTGCTGGCCGGCGGCGCGGCCGAACGTAGCAGTGCGGAAGTGGTATCCGGAAATTTCTTCGATGTGCTTGGTGTCGGCACGCAAATCGGCCGGCTTCTCAGCCCCTCCGACGACGCCACTCCCGGCGCATCCCCAGTGGTCGTCTTGTCTCACGATTTCTGGGTTCGCCGCTTTGGCGCCGCCAGCTCCATAGTGAACCAGAACATCCGTCTCAACGGGTTGCCGTTCACGGTCGTCGGAATCGCACCGGCAGGTTTCCGCGGCGTTCTCGCCGGCAATTCGCCCGATTTGTACGTGCCCATCTCCATGTGGAACGTTCTGAATCCAGGCCTCGAATTCTTAGACAAGTCCGACTACCAGTTCCTGACAATTCTCGGCCGCCTGGCGCCCGGCGTTTCGCGCGAGCGTGCGGCCACGGAGCTGCAGCCGAGGTTCACGGCAACCGTCCTCGATCAACTACAGCGCACCAGCCCCAAGAATCGCGTCGCTCGCGAGCGGTTCACCACCAAACGAATCGCGCTCAATCCCGCCTCGCAAGGCCTCAATTCTCTCGAACAGGATTGGAGGAAACCACTGTTCGTATTGTTAGCGATGGTCCTGCTCTTGCTCCTGATCGCGTGCGCGAACCTGGCAAACTTGCTGATGGCGCGCGCCGTCAATCGCGCCCGTGAAATCTCTATTCGCCTCGCGCTCGGCGCGGGCAGATTGCGTGTCATCCGTTTGTTGTTCATCGAGAGTGCCGTGCTGGCTGTCGCCGGTACATTATTTGGCCTGCTCCTGGCCCCCGCTCTAACCAGCGGCATCATTCGCTTGATGCCCGCCGACGTGCTGGGCGGCTGGCTCGGCGGTGGCCTGAACCTTCCCATTCTCGGCTTCAGTATTATCCTGATGTTCGCCGCGACGTTGCTGTTCGGAATTGTTCCGGCAGTGCAGGCCACCAGCGGCGCATCGTCGCCATTGGGAGAACGTTCGCAAACATCCGGTGGAAGCGTGCATTCGCGTTCGCGCAAGATCCTGGTTGCCGGCCAACTCGCGCTCTCGCTGGTGTTGCTCTGCACCGCCGGATTGTTCGGCCGCAGCCTCGCCAATCTGCTGGCCCATCAGCCTGGGTTTCGAGTGGAGCACTTGATCGCCTTCTCCGTCGATCCGGGACTGGGCGGATACAACAAGGAGCGCGGCATGAACCTCTACCGCGAGTTGCTTCAAAAGCTCGCCGCGATACCCGGCGTCGAAGCCGCGTCAATGAGTCAATTCGCTCCTCTCTCGGGCTCCGAGTCGAGAAGCAATGTTTCCGTCGAAGGCTACACGCAGCGCGACGATAACGAGATGATCGGCGATCTCAACCAGGTTGGGCCGGGATATTTCCACACCATCGGAACCACCGTCCTGGAGGGCCGCGAGTTCGACGGCCGCGACCGCGACGGAGCGCCGGCGGTGGCCATCGTGAATCGGGCTTTCGAGAAGCATTTCTTCGGAGGCCGCAGCGCCGTCGGACACAAGATGGAGAATGGTTCGGGCCGTCCCTTGGATCTCGAGATCGTGGGAGTGGTCGCCGATGCCGACAATCTCTCCCTGAGAGAAACTGTCAATCCTACCTTCTACGTTCCTTATGAACAGGCGCTTAAAAAGATGCCGCGAATGCAAGGCGCCACGTTCTTCGTTCGTGCCGATCGCGGTTTCGATTCTTTATCCGGCGCGATTCGAGGCGCTATGGCCCAAATCGATCCATCCCTGCCGGTCTTCGGTTTGCGTCCGATGGAAGAGCACGTCAAGGATGTCACTTACACGGACCGCCTGATCGCCGCGCTCTCTGCCGCCTTCGGAATCCTCGCGCTGCTGCTCACCGCAGTTGGTCTCTACGGCGTCATCGCATATGTTGTCAGCCGCAGGACCGCTGAGATCGGCATCCGCATGGTGCTCGGCGCGGAGCCGTTAAGCATTCTCAGAATGATCCTCAGCGAGGTCGGCCTGTTGGTTTTGATCGGCTCTTTCGCGGGTATCCTAGGCGCGATCGCTGCTGGCCGCGCCGTCGAATCGCAGTTATTCGGAGTCCCCGCGCTCGATCCCATCGTGATGATCGCCTCCGTCGTCGTGCTATCGCTTGTTGCGCTCACCGCCGCCAGCGTTCCGGCCCTGCGGGCCGCGCGCATCCAACCCCTCGAAGCGCTACGGCATGACTGAGGGAATAATCTTACGGTCAACCATCCAGCTTCAATCCCGCATTCCGAAACCCGTCGCCGCCAGTCCCAGACGTGCCTCTGCGGCGTGGCAGCGTCTATCGAGCGGGAAACAGACGACGAAAACCGAACGTCTGTTCTACCCGAGCGGGGCTGCTAACCGTTAGATCGCGCAAAGCAGGAATTCGTCGGGTAGACTGGTATGCTGATGCCAACTGAAGCTCCCAGCCTGGCCGCTGAGATCCTTCTTCTGGAACAAGACGCCGCTCAATTGGCAGTCTTCGAAGAGGCGACGGAGAACAATCATCTCAACATCGTCGGAGAATGCGCGTCGATTCTCGACTTTCTGCGGAGGCAGGGTACGCACTCGAAAGCTCCCCGGCCCGACCTCATCCTCCTGGACCTCGATCTATCCGATAAGGAGGGTTGCGAAATGCTCGCCGGCATCAAGAAGGATCGGCAGCTCAAAAGGATCCCGGTGGTGGTTCTGGCCGCATCCGAATCCTATAAGGATGTTTTTCAGGCCTACGACCTGCACGCCAATGCTTATATTTGCAAGCCGGGCGACCGCGGCGAGTTCGTAAAAGCGCTGCGCGCCACGCTCCATTTCTGGCTTGCACTGGCTCGTTTGCCACGAGGTTGAACGAGGTTAGACACGGATGAAACAACGGCCGATCGAGATCTTGCTTGTGGAGGACAGCCCCTCCGACGTGTGGCTGATCCGGCAGGCGCTGCAGGAGGGCGCCATTCCGAAGCGCATCGGCGTGGTCGGAAACGGCGAACAGGCCGTCGATTATCTGCGCAAGCGCGGTCCTTATTTGAATTCTCCCCGGCCCGATGTTATTCTGCTCGATCTGAATCTGCCGCGGCTCACTGGTCTCGAAGTCTTGCGGGAGATCAAGAGCGATCCGGATTTAAGGTCCATCACCGTGATCGTGCTCACCACTTCCGAAGCAGCCAAAGACGTGAACGCCGCGTACGACCTGAACGCCAATTGTTATGTCGTGAAGCCTGTGGACTTCGACCAGTTCACGGCCGCCATCCGCGGTATCGAGGAATTTTGGATGCGCGTGGCCTCGCTGCCGAGTTTGACTGATCCGCCGGCTCCTAAGGAGGGTCGCAAAGACGAGGCGGCGGCGAACGGAGGGGGAGCGGCTCAGAACAATCCCTCCTCGCATGGTAGGGCGCAATTCCGGACGCTTCAACGCGGGGGTGCGGGCCGCCGATCCGCTCGATGGGCACGACGCCTGTCACGGTGAGCGCGCCGGGTTCCACCATCAGCGTCTGCCTGCCGCCGTTCGCGCTCTCGCCATCCTTTGCCTGACGCTGGGAATCGGCCCGGCCACTTCCGTCTTCAGTTGGATCGACGACGGATGCGGGGCAATTCTTCGCGTCCGACTGGCCCGCAAATATCGGCGTCCACCCTGCACCGGCCGCAATCGGGGTGGCACGTTCAGATAGCCAGTTGTTGCCTCTCTCGACCGGCCCAATCTTGCAGGAGCCGAAGTGGCTTTCCGGAAGCCGCACGATTCGCCCAACCGCGAGCCTGAACGACCGCACGCCTCTTGGGATCGACCTCGATGGTCAGCACGTGGTGAACCTTTTCACCCCGCCGGAACCGGAGTGACCAGATGCGGGACATCCCGCGGCAGCAGCGGTCCGCATAGCTGGCGACACAATGATGCAGAGCTGCGCCTTCCGTCCGGAGCTGTGCACTACTGGTGAGTTCCATCATCTGCCACCGCCTCGGCGGAGCTGAAGCGTCCTGACTCGGCTCTTCCAGTAACATCGGCCTCGACAAGGGATTCGTCAATGGTACCCGAAATCAACGATCCGGCACCAAGGCGGCGGCCACCGCGCCTGAATTTTCAGCTCACGGCTTTCTTAACAAGTGCCGCGATTTTTGCCTCTTCGGCCGCGGTCAGTTCCTCCAGCGCGAAGGCGGTCGGCCACATGTGACCTTCGTCGAGGTTCGCTTTGTCGCTGAAGCCGAGCGTTGCGTACCTCGTCTTGAACTTCTGTGCACTTTGGAAGAAGCAGACGACATTGCCGTCCTTCGAATACGCGGGCATCCCGTACCAGGTTTTCGGCGAGAGGACGGGCCCGTTGGCTTTGACGATCGCATGAAGCCGCTCGGCGAGGGCGCGATCCGGCGGCGGTAATGCGGCGATCTTCGCGAGCACATCGCCTTCTCCATCCGCCTTTTCCGTGCGACGCCCGCGGCCGGCGTCCGCCTTTAATTCTTCGACGCGCTCCTTCATCGCGGCCCGTTCCTCGTCTGTGAATCCCGTGCGCTTCTTTCCGGCCGCCGTAGTGATGGGGGACTTCTGCGTGCTCTTCTTTGCAGTTTTCATAGCGGTTTCCTTCCAACGAGGGTACCAACGCTACGCTGGTTTGCGTATTCATTGTCTCGGTAGCGACGACGTTTGCCGGATCATCCCCGTCGAATCGGCTGTTAACGTGGTAGCTCCCGGCCACGCTATGAGTTCTCTTGGGCCTGGGAGGGTTTTTCGTCTAATCCATCGAAACCACATTGACGTATAGTCGGCGATTTTGCGTT
>JBEKUT010000003.1:0-51522 GCA_049514735.1 Bryobacteraceae bacterium | reverse complement strand
TACGACCGGCACGTCAGATCCATCGATGTGATTCGGGATCGCTCGACGGCAGCGAAAGGCGTAGTGTTCTTCGACCTCGTCGACCAGGGCATCGAGGGATATAACAAGTTCATTCCCTACTATTTGTTTCCGGAGAGCACATACACTGTGTCGGTGAGCACTTCCAGTTTTCGAACCAAGGTTTCGGTGGGATCGAATCCGTGGGCGAAAGAAGAGCCGACCCACAACCTGGCAAGTATCTGCGAGCGCTACGGCGGCGGCGGACATCCGCGCGTGGGCGCGATCAGTTTTGAAATCGGGGCGGCGGGGCAGGCGCGGAAGGCCGCGGCGGAGATCAGGCGGGAATTGGAGACAAGTTAGCCAACAGGCCACAAAAACCGATGACCTGTTCCAAGCCAGAAGACAGGGTCGAAAATGCGGCTTCTCGAGTTGCCGACTGTTTTTGGGACAACCGCTCCCTGCCGGTCACGGCTCGGAATGCGGCGCTCGTGATATGCCATATTTTCAGGAAGTTCCGCGGGCCGAAGGCCCATCCCAACAGGCCACAAAACCCGATGGCCTGTCCTACGGCGCTATAGTGGGTGGCGGGGCGATGCAAGCGCTGATCTCAGCATTGATCGCGGGCGGGAAGACGCGGCTCGATGCCGCGGCGCTGGATATAGCTGCCATCGAATTCCCTTCCCTGCTTCCTGCTCCGTATCTGCAACGGCTCGATGAAATGGGCGCTGAACTGGCCGACGAAACGGAAGGCCTGAGCGGGCCGGAATTCGTCTCGCGCACCAATGTCTACCTGTTCCACGATCTCGGATTCCGGGGCAATCAAGGCAACTATTACGATCCCAAGAACAGTTGTCTCAACTGGGTACTGGATCGGCGAACCGGCATCCCCATCACGCTCTCGGTTTTGTATCTCGAGGTAGCGCGCCGGGCGGGGCGGCCGGTGCACGGCATCGGGCTGCCAGGACATTTCGTGGTGCAGTACGATGACGGCGAATATTCCAGCTACATCGACACGTTCAATGGCGGCCAGCTTCTCAGCGAAGACGATTGCCGGGAACTGGTGAAGGATCTCGCGGGCGCCAAAGATGCGCCCGACGCGAAGATGATGGAGCCCGTGGGAACGCGGTACATCCTGACGCGCATGCTGAACAATCTGCGCGCGGCGTACTTTCGGCGCGAAGAGTTCGAGCGGGCCGCGACGGTTCTCGATCTGCTGGTGCAGTCCGCCCCGGCGACAGCCGACTACTACAAAGGCCGCGCGATCGCGAATGTGCACAATCGCAAGTTTCGCTCCGCGAGCGCGGACTTCGAACAGTATCTGAAGCTCAGCCCGGAAGCGGAAGACCGCGAGGATATCGTGAAGCAAATGGCGGCCATTCACCGCTGGCTCGGCGCCCTGAATTAAACGGATTTAAGCGTCTCATTCATACTCCTTACTTGACAAGGAGGCATGCAACATGCAGACTAGAATAAATCCAGCGTCCAAGTTCCGCGCTCTACGGGCAGTTTTGATCCCAGTCGATCCCAAGCTGTAGTAGTTTCCTTTTTGGGGGGCATCGTGTCTTCATACTCTTTTGTCGATCCGGCTTCGTGTTACCCGCTTCCGCACTCGTTCAACTTTGGCGAGTACATCGAAGCCGAACGCGAATTGTGGGCCCTCTTTCCGGAGACTGACGGGAAGCGCGTGAACTTCGTGCAGATCGGTCTCACAGCCCAGGTTTACACGGAAGTTTTCGACGACGGGTCGGAGTTGGAGGGGCACGAGACGTACATCCTGATGCCGTGCGCCGACCGGACCATGCGTCCCATTCGCATGGAGCCGTGCCGCAGGCTGACGCTGACGGAATATCGCATGGGACACCTGACGGCTGTGAAGCTGCTGGGCAGGGTCGCGGAAGCAAGCGACGTTATGCGCCGCATCGGGTGCGAAATCCTGGGTCCTGAAGTGATCGGCGAAGTCGAGGCCCGGCTCCGCGATATGGAATAGGCGGCAGAGGCCCAAACACGCCGCGCTAGAGTGGGGATTGGGCTTTGCGACCGTTGTCCTCGTCTTTGCTCTTGCCGCCGCTGGCGCGTTGATCGGTACGCGTCTCGCCGAGGTTCCAAGAATTTCTCACAGCGTGCTGGCCATTAGCGGTGCGCTCCTCATTGCAATTTCCCTGCTCTGGGTGGTGCCGGAAGTGGCGCGCCATTATGGATGGCTGGCCGCGGCGCTGTGGGTCGCTCTCGGTTTCGGCGCGTTATGGGTGGTGGATCATTACGTTTATCCCATCTGCCCGGCGTGCTCGCACAACCACCATCACGAGGATTGCAGCGCTTCCCTGCACGGCTTCGCTGCGCCATTGCTGATGGCTACCTCGATCCACAGCTTTCTCGACGGGTGGGGACTTGCCGCGTCCGCGCAGGGCTCCGAGTTTGTTCGGATCGCGTTCCTGCTTGGAATCGGTCTTCATAAGCTGCCGGAAGGGTTGGCGCTGGGCGCAATCGTGCGAGCATCGTTGACGAGCCATTGGAAAGCTCTGCTGGCGTGCATTGCCGCCGAGGCGATGACGTTGGTTGGAGGGGCGGCGGGATTCGGCGTCGCCGCACGGGTGGGTCCGTCGTGGGTCGGGATTTTATTGGCAGCGGCCGCGGGGACTTTCATTTACCTCGGCTACCATGCGGTTGAGGGAGAGCTGCAGCGGCGCCGGCTGTTACATTGAAACGGTGGATATCGGCAAGCGACTGATCGTGAAACCGGGAAGCCGCGTTCACCTCAAGGACTTCGATCCAGACGACACTCTCGGCTGCGATAAGAACAATGAACTGATTCAAAAGAATGTGGACAGGCTGCGCGAGCTACAGCAGGTTCTCTACGCGGACCGCCGGTATGCGCCTCTCATCGTACTGCAGGCGATGGACGCCGGCGGAAAGGATGGAACGATCCGCCATGTGATGTCGGGCCTAAACCCGCAAGGCGTGCAGGTGACATCGTTCAAAGTCCCCACCGATGAGGAACGCGAACACGATTTCCTGTGGCGCATTCACAAGGCGGCTCCGCGGCGCGGGGACATCGGGATTTTCAATCGCTCCCATTACGAGGATGTGCTGGTTGTGCGCGTACACAAACTGGTAAGTAAGTCAGTCTGGTCGAGCCGCTATGAACAGATCAACGATTTTGAAAATATCCTGAACGAAAATTCCACGCGCATTCTCAAATTCTTCCTGCACATTAGTAAGGACGAACAACTGCGGCGATTCCAGCAGCGGCTCAGCGATCCAAAGAGGAACTGGAAGCTTTCGCTACCCGATTTCAAAGAACGCGAGCATTGGGACGAGTACGTGGAAGCATACGAAGCCGCGCTGAGCAAGTGCAGCACTAAACACGCGCCGTGGTACATCATTCCCGCGAACCACAAATGGTTTCGTAATTACGCGATCTCGAGCATCGTGATCGACTCTTTGGAAGGGATGAAGCTGAGGTATCCGCCAGCCTCAATCGATTTGTCGAGCATTCAGCTCACCTGAGATCGCCCGCGACTCAAAAGATGCCGGTAAGTTGTTGCAGACAGCAGGATTGAGCAGGTCTGGCGGCCAGCGCCAGCGCAATGACGAACACCGCAATCGCGTCGGGATGCCTCAGGATGAGTTGTAAGAGCCCTTGGTTCATGTCGCCTCACTGGAAAAGACGGGGCAAGGGGGCGATTATTACGGGATCGGATTGCGATACAAAAAAGCTGTGGCTGGCGTGCGTTGCTCATCCGGCAGGACGCCGCGGGAACGTGGGCTGGCGGCCTGTCTTCAGACGGCGGGCTCTACTCGCCTTGCGGCCGAGCAGCACGGTTGCGAGAGCATTTCTGTGCACGTCTCCATCCTGGAATTTACCAATTCCGCCGCAGCGGAAATTTTCGCGGGCAAGGATACCTGATGCTCTCCACGACTTCTTAGCGGGGAGACCCCGCAATAACCCCCCGGATAGTTTATCGTCGTCCCGGAATTCTCGCGTTAACAGGTGCGCTTCACCAGTGAGATTTTCGTAGGAAGCGTTCCAACCCCCCACGGCGTTCACGCAGGCGCTGGTTGGACGGTTTTCTCTACAAGGATGACCCGCTACCTCGGTGGGCACATGGGGATGACTCAACCCGCGTACGCAGTACTCGTTTCCAGTGTTAAGATGAAGGGCAATGAGATGCGTCGACGTGACTCGTTCAATCAGCGATCGAGAGATCGCTATGCTAGGGCGGGGTCAAAGCTCAAATGGCACAAATCTAGCACACAGCTCATTCACGTCGTTTTTTGTTCTCCGTAAAGTATCGATTTAAAAAAATTGCTGGCGTAGCTCAGTTGGTAGAGCATCTGATTTGTAATCAGAGGGTCGGGGGTTCAAATCCCTCCGCCAGCTCCAGTTCGGCGCTGTTGGCGAAGCGCCGCGCCTTCTGCGATATCGCTAAGTTTGGGCCGTTGACCGCAGAGCTTAAATCACCATGCTCGCGACGTCCACAAGCGAGCGATGCCCTTCCACCACCACGATGCCGCTCTCGGTCACATGATAGAGCTGGCGATCCCGGTCCAGATCGTAGCCAATGGTGGCGTCTTCCGGCACCCGGACATTCTTGTCGAGAATGGCCTTCCGCACCCGCGCCCGCCGTCCGATATCGCAATTGTCGAAGACCACGGAGTCTTCCACATACGCGCCGGAATGCACCTTCACGCCGCGGCCGAGCACCGATCCGCGCACCAGCCCGCCTGAAAGGATACTGCCCCCGGAAACGATGGAATCGAGCGCCTGGCCGCGCCGACCCTCCACGTCGAAAATGAACTTCGCCGGCGCATCGGAGTAGCCCGCCGTGCGCAGCGGCCATTGGCGATTGTAGAGATTCAAGATCGGGGACACCGCGCGCAGGTCCATGCTGGCGTCGAAATAAGCATCCAACGTCCCGACGTCACGCCAATAAACCGGCGCGTCCACCGGATCGCCGGGAATGCGATTGGTCTGAAAATCGTAAGCGTACATCGCCGAGCGGCCGATCAGACCGGGCAGAATGTCGCGGCCGAAATCGTGCGAGCTGTGTTCATTCGCGGCGTCGGCGTACAACTCATCGATCAGCACCTTCGTCGAAAAAATGTAATTGCCCATGGACGCGTAAACTTGATCCGGATCGCGCGGCATGGTGGGGGCGTTGACTTTCTTCTCATGGAAGCCGTCGATGGCGCCCTCGCGATTCACTTCGATTACACCGAACTCCGTCGCCAGTTCCTTCGCCACCGGGATGGCCGACACCGTTATCTGAGCGCTCTTCTGCATGTGAAATTCGATCATGTCGCGGATGTTCATGCGATAAATGTGATCCGCCCCGAAGATCGCCACCAGGTGCGGATCGGCCTGTTCGATGAGATTGATGTTCTGATAGATTGCGTCGGCGGTGCCCTGGTACCAATCCTCCCCCGGCGTTCGCATCTGCGCCGGCACCGGAATAATGAAATGATTCCGTAACAGGCTGGATGCCTCCCAGCCCTCGCGCAGGTGTTGCAGGAGGGACTGGCTCTTAAATTGAATCAGCACGTAAATCGAGTAGACTCCCGAATTTACGAGATTGCTCAATACGAAATCAATGATTCTGTACCGTCCACCGAACGGGACGGCGGGCTTGGCCCGCTCCTTCGTGAGCGGGTAGAGCCGGGTTCCCTTGCCGCCTGCAAGCACGAACGCCAGAACGCGTAATTGCATTCAATCAACCTCCCAGGTCGAAGAGCATCAACTGTCCAGGATATACGACTTAGTCTTTGGGAAGGGCAACCGCCCTGCCAGTACGCACCGATTCTTTCGCGGCGTCGATGATCTCGATTACTTCGACGTTGATATCCATCGCCGTGAGACCCTCAATCTGTTTATTGTTTTTGATCGCATTCACCATGTAGGCAATCGGCTCGGCCCGATCGGCGGGCAAGGGTGCGAGGGCCAGATCCTTCGATTCCCCTCCCTTCTGCATCGTGACGCCGGACTGTTTCATGTAGATGCTGCCGCTCTCGCCGCGTTTCGCGCCTTCGCCAAATATCTCGAGATCCTGGAAGCTGCGTGGCAAATCCCACGAGCCTTCGAACACTCCCACTGCGCTCGGATAGGAGAGCGTCAAATCGGCGTTGTCTTCAACCTTGGGAAACGTTTCGGGCCGCAGATGGTTTACCGTCGCGTAGACCTTCTCGGGACGGCCGAGATACCACAGGCTCCATAACGCGTTGTAACAACCGAAGTCCATGAGCGCGCCGGCGCCGTTCTTTTGCGGGTCGGTCAGCCAATCGAAAAAGAACTTGTTCCGCGGGCCCTCCGATCCGGGTCCGCCGTGTCCCACGATGCCGTGCAGGCGCCACACCTTTCCGATCGCGCCGCTGTCGGCGGCGTTCTTGGCCGCGTAGTTGGCTGGCCACCACGCCATCTGATAATTCGTCATAACTCGGATATTGTTCTTATGAGCGAGTTCGCGGATGGCGACCGCGTCCTTGTAAGAGGACGCCAGCGGCTTTTCAAACATAACGTTGATTTTGCGCGAGGCGCACGCTTTGGCGATTTCGAGATGCCGGTTGTTTTCGACGAACGACCAGACGATGTCGGGTTTCTGCTCGTCGAGCATCTTGTTGTAATCGTCGTAGAAAGGAACATTCGCGCCGGCCTTTTTCGCCTCGGCTACGAGTTCCGGATTCGGTTCCGCGATCGCCACCAGCTTCGCGGCATCGCCTTTGATCATCTGCGGCAGGTGTCCCCAAACATGCGAGTGGACCAGCCCGATCACGGCGATCTTGTACTCTTGCGCGCCAACGGGGAGCAGGAGCATGCCAACAAGGGCTATTAGTTTTCCCATCTTTCGTGATTCTAATCGAAGTCTCCTTGTGCGCGCGGCAGCGTTCGTTTGCTACCCTCAAACCGCAAGCATGTCGCAAGATTTATCGGAAATGGATTTTCAGCGCTTCTGGCGCAGGCTCCAGCAACTGGGTCTCAACGCCTATGAAGCCCGCAGTTATCTGGTGCTGGTGGGGCATCCGCGCTTCAAAGCTCTGGAACTCGCGGCGCGCGCTCACGTACCGCGCCAAAAGATTTATGAAGTGCTCGACAGCCTGGTGGAAAAGGGCTTCGCGCAGGTAGTACAGGAAAAGACGAAATTGTTTTCGGCCGTGGAGCCAAGCCTCGCGATCCCGAGCTACCTCTCGCAGCGGGCCCAACTCATCCAACAGGAATTTACAGATCAAAGCCGCATGGCGGGCGGGCTGATCGACGACCTTGCCGAATCTTACTCGGAAGGGCAGGGAGGCCGCGGCACCCTCGATTTTCTGCGTATCGTCAACGATCCGGGTCAAACGGCCGTGCAATACCGCAAGATGCTGGCGGAGGTCAAGCACGAGTATCTGGAATTTTCGCGGCCTCCTTATGCCGTCGATCCGCTCGACGAGCAGTTAGTCAAAAGCGCCCGCGAACGCGGCGTCACCTGCCGTCTGCTGATTGAATCGGGCACGCTCGACGATGCGCATCGCCAGCGCCTGGAAGAATATTCAGCGCAGGGAGTGGAGGTGCGCCAGGCGCGGTCACTGCCACTCAAACTGGCGCTGTTCGACGGGGAACGCGGCCTCATCGCGCTGCTCGATCCGGTGATCACCAAACCATCCTGGACTTCGGTTGTTTTCGAACACCACGGGCTCGGCGAGGCCATGAAGGGCCTCTTCGAAAATTATTGGCAAATCCGGGAAAATACGCTCAACAATTTCGTCACGCAGGCGTGACGTTTTCGCGCCGGCAGCGGATCTCACGCACCGCGTAGATCCGCCGGCCCTGGCTCTCGAAATACGTCCGCATCAGCACTTCGCCGAGCAATCCGGTAGTGAACATCATCATGCCCGCGAGCAAGAGCAGCGCGCCCGCGACAAGAAGCGCTCCGTGATCCTGCAGGATGCTGTGGCCCCATAATTTTTGGATCAGCAGGCCGCCCAGGATGAGGCTGCCCATGGAACATCCCAGCAGGCCCAATCTGCCGAAGAAATGCATGGGGCGCGTGAAATATTTCAGCAGAAATTTTATCGTGACGATGTCGAACAGCACGTTGAACGTCCTGCCGATGCCGTAGTGCGAATCGCCGTGCGGGCGCGGCACGTTGCGAATGGGAACTTCCGCGATGCGCGCTCCGTAGAAACTTGCGAGGGCCGGAATGAAGCGATGCAGCTCGCCGTATAGATTGATGTCCTTGATGACTTCGGCGCGGTACGCTTTGAAGGTTGTGCCGAAATCCCGCAGGTTCACGCCCGATGCGCGCGCCATCAGCCAATTCGCGACGCGCGACGGAATCTTGCGCGTGAGCGCGTTGTCGACGCGGTCTTTGCGCCATCCGCTCGCGATGTCGTATCCTTCCTCGATTTTTGCCAGCAGCGCCGGAATGTCGGCGGGATCGTGTTGCAGGTCGCCATCGAGAGAGATGATAATGTTGCCTTGTGCTTCGTCGAAGCCTGCCGATAGCGCTGCGGTCTGTCCGAAATTCCGCCGCAGCCGGATCACTTTCATCCGCATGTCCGTCTCCGCGAGATTGGCCAGCAGGTCGAAGCTGCGGTCGGCCGAGGCGTCATCGACGAAGATGATCTCGAAGGGTTTGTTGAGACCTTCCAGGACAGAAATCAGCCGGTCGTATAGTGGGAGTATCGACGGCTCTTCGTTGTGGATGGGAATCACGATGGAGAGCATGACTTACCTTCAGTGTATCGCGATAACATGAACGGTCTGGCGCGAGATTTGGATGTTTCGCTGCGATTTGTCTGGCTGATCGTGAGTTTTGCGGTCCTGCTGGTGCTGGCCGCACCGTTTGTGCTGGGGCCGGAACGCGTGGCGCGGCTGACGCCGGTGTGCGAATCGAAGGCTCGATATGGACGGCCATGTGCGTTTTGCGGGATGACCACGAGTTTTCTGGCTATCTCGGATGGGCGGTTCGAAGACGCTGAGCGCTCGAATCGCGGGGCGATTCCGTTGTATGGTTTGTTTGTTCTGAATGAAGTCTGCATTCTCGTTTTCGTACGCAGAGGAGGACTTACTTGCAAATTCTCAGTTTGACATGGGGCATTCTCGCGATCATGGGGATGTTTATTGGACTCATCCCGTGTATTGGCGCTTTGAACTGGCTCAACATCCCGTTCGCAGTGGTGGGCCTGATCGTGAGCCTGGTTTCTCATTCGAGTTACCCTGGACCTAACAGGACGGGATCGCTGATTGGAATCATTCTCTGTGTGTTGGCGATCGTGATTGGGTTTAAGCGGCTGGTGTTGGGCGGCGGGATTATTTAATTCCTAAACAATTCACATTGGACTTCCCGAAATTCCGAGCCGTGACCGGAAGGGAGCGGTCTTCTGCCCGCATTCCAGAACGGCGCGCGCGACGCGCGCGTCTCAGTAACATTCTGAGAAAGTTGGACAGAGTTGCACAGCCGCGACGGTTACGGAGCGCCGGGTGCTGATTATTTCACAGACCGTGCGCAAGCGGGCAAGAGTTATGGATTTACGTTTAGCTATTGTGGCGGCTGTTGTTCGGCCCGAAAGCCAAATAGCTCGCCTGCGATGAACTCGGATGAACGCCCATAAGACGACGATTATTGCTGAAAGCAATGCCGGTCCTGGTCAGCCCCCCAATTGGCGCCGGATCGCGCGGCAAATTGCGCCAACCATTGTGACCAGGGCCAGTTTAAGGACAAGCCTAAAAATCCGCTCATTTATGAAAGCGGATCGAGTCTATCGCAAGGGATGCAATGCAACAATCGTTGTCCGGGACTCAGCCATTCCGAACGGCGTCTAAGAACCGCGCAGGGCCTTCTTGCGTGTGGTAAATTAGGCGCAAATGCGTTTGTTTTTGGCCGCCATCTTCGCGGTGTGCTGCGTTGCCGGCACTTTCGAAGATCGGCAGTTCAACGGCCGCTGGGATATCACGGTGAAGGGGGACAAGCCGGGCCGGGCATGGTGGCTGGAAGTGTCCGGAGCGGGCACCGACAACATCAAAGGCAAGTTCGTGGGAGCGCCCGGCGGCCAGGTGGACGATGTTCCCAAGATATCCGTGTACGATGGCGAGTTGCGCTTCAGTTTCGATCGCCACTACCGTCATGACACGCATCATTTTCCAAACGAGCAGCACTCGCCGCCGCAAAAAGGCCTGTACTGGGCGCGCCTCGAAAACGGAAGGCTGAAAGGGACCTTCGAGATCGAGGGCGATCCCGGTTCTTACCTGGAGTGGACCGGCGTGCATCCTCCGCCGGTCAACGACAAGGACGATAGCGCCTGGAAGAAGGGCGATCCCATCAACCTGTTCGATGGTCACGACCTGAGCGGCTGGCAGCCGACGCCGCCCGGCCACGCTCCCTGGATCGTGCGGCAAGGCAATCTGACGAACGCTCTAGGATCCACCGACCTCCTGACCGATAAGAAGTTCTGGAACTTTGTGCTGCACGCGGAGTACCGGATCGGGGCCGGCGGCAATAGCGGTATCGGATTGCGCGGACGTTACGAGATACAGATCGTCGACGATTCCGGTAAGTCTCCCTCGGTCCACGGAAATGGAGCCATTTACGACCGGATTGCGCCCACCATCAACGCCAGCAAGGAGCCCGGCGAGTGGCAAACCATTGATGTCCGCCTGGTCGGCCGTCAGGTCTCGATTACGCTGAATGGGATCAAAATCATCGACCGGCAGACCATCGACGGTTTGACGGCGATCGCGCTCGACGCCAACGAGGGTGATCCGGGTCCGATACTGCTGCAGGGCGATCGCGGCAATATCGAGTTTCGAAAAATCCTGCTTTATCCACTCACAAAGCCTTGAAAGCCGCACGCAAATACAAGATCGATGGACGCGTGCAGGGTGTGGGTTTTCGCGCCTTTGTTCAACATGCCGCCAATCGACTAGGCGTGCGCGGCTGGGCCAGAAATCTGGCTGACGGCAGCGTCGAAGTGTACGCCATAGGAACGCCGGAGCAGCTTGCCGAATTCGCGGGGCTGGTGCGCCAAGGTCCGCGTTTCGCCGAGGTGCGCACCGTCGAAGAGCTGGAAGCGGCGCTGGAGCATTGGTCCGATTTCCTCATTCGCTAAAATAGGCGACTCGACAAAAAATTATGAATGCAAAGACTGTAGTCACCCCGGACGCCGGCGCTCTCAAGGAGCTGATTCGGGAGGTGCCCGATTTCCCGAAGCCGGGGATCAATTTTTACGACATCACGACCCTGCTGAAGGACCGCAACGGTCTTCGCGCCGTAGTGGACTTGCTGCGCGAGCGTTATAAAACGTCGAACGTGGATGTCGTGCTGGGTATCGAAGCGCGCGGATTCATCTTCGCTCCCGTGCTGGCCTATGCGCTCCACGCGGGTTTCGTGCCGGTGCGCAAGCCCAAGAAGCTGCCAGCCCCTTGTGAGCGCGTCGAATATGCGCTGGAGTATGGAACGGACGTACTTGAAATTCACCGCGACGCCATCGCGCCGGGACAAAATGTTCTGGTAATCGACGATGTGCTCGCAACGGGTGGAACCGCCGCGGCTGTAGTCAAACTTGTGGAGAAGCTGCGGGGCAACGTGGCTGGACTAGGGTTTGTGCTCGAACTCGGCTTCTTAAAAGGACGCGGCAAACTCAACGGTTACGATGTCTATTCGCTGATCGAATATTAAGGACGGTTCCGCGCCCTGTCGCCGCGCCCCGCCATCCACATGTGCTGGGCGCGCATTCGACCCGCACCTGTTTTTCAAGGCATAAACGCACTGCCTCGATTCTTTCTTCCACCCAAGGCTGCGGCACGTGCAATGCCTCCGACAGCTCTTCAACCGACGCTCCATCCAAATGTTCACGGTAGATTATGAAGCCCAAGGCCCTCGGTAACTGATCCGTCTGCACTCGATCACCTCGTAAAACATCCTATCGGCAGCGTCTCTAAATAAGAGTAGGCCATATGCCTTATGTGAGAATATTCAGATGAACGTGACAACCCCTCCTCACGTGGCTATACGGGCGGCCTGCGAAGAAGACGTGCCCTTGCTGCTTTCCTTCATCCGCAGGCTGGCGGAATACGAGAAACTGGCTCAGGAGGTGACGGCTACCGAGGAAGTGCTGCGGGATAGTTTCTTCGGAAAACGCACGGTGGCTGAAGCGGTGTTCGCATATGCGGGGGACGCTCCGGCCGGCTTCGCCGTTTTCTTCCACAACTTTTCGACTTTTCAGGGACGTCCGGGCATTTATCTGGAGGATCTCTTTGTCGATCCCGAATACCGCGGATTGGGAATCGGGAAAGCGCTACTTGGGCACGTGGAAGGCTTGGCTCGCGAGCGGGAGTGTGGCCGCCTGCAATGGGCGGTGCTCAAGTGGAACCAAAGCGCCATCGACTTTTACGAGAAGCTGGGGGCGCGTCCGCTGGACGATTGGACCATCTACCGGCTGGTGCTGGAGTAGCCGGTCCCCGGCCGGCGCTCACATCCGGCCCGCAAATGCCGATAAAAATATCAGGGCCAATCTGGCCATAAAACTCCTCGGACGGGGTGGAGGACGGTTTTGCGCCAAAAAGTTTTTCTCGTGCCGCTGCTGTTGGGCGCAGCCGTTTCAGCCGCTCAGGACCGCCCACCTGGACGGCTGGCTTTGCCCGTCCTCACGACTGCACATCAAGCGCACAGTCTCACCGTTGAGGAAGCGGCGCGCAATTATCCGGTTCACCTATCCGCCGTAGTCACCTACTACGACCCTTACGTCGATCCGCGGCGGCCGGCGTTCTTTGTCTCGGATGCAACCGGCGCTATCTTCATTGGCCTCTTGTCGGCGCCGGCAATTCCTTTCAAAGCGGGGGACCTGGTTGAAATAACGGGCGTCAGCGCGGCGGGGGACTTTGCTCCCATCGTCAAGGCCAGCGGGGCGCGTGCGATCGGCAAGTCCAACCTCCCCGCCGACCCACCCCAAGTGACCTTGACGGAGTTGCTCACCGGGACAGAGGAC
The DNA here is from genome assembly GCA_049514735.1 of Bryobacteraceae bacterium. Classification (GTDB taxonomy): domain Bacteria; phylum Acidobacteriota; class Terriglobia; order Bryobacterales; family Bryobacteraceae; genus JAICMB01. The sequence continues at coordinate 38,565 of JBEKUT010000003.1, read as the reverse complement.
GGCCAGTGGGTGGAGGTGGAAGGCGTAGTGCACGCGATCCAGGAGTCGGGAAAAAACATCCATTTAGAACTCGCTCTCAGCGACGGCCTCATCACTGCCACTACAATCAAGGAACCAGGCGCGGATTACGCCAGCCTGGTCGACGCCAAGATCGTGCTGCGTGCGAATGCGGCTCCCCAATTCAATCACCAGCGGCAGTTGACGGGGGCTCAACTGAATTTTCCGGATCTCTCCGTGGTGCGGGTTGAGGAACCTGCGCCAGCCCATGTTTTCACGCTGCCGGTCACTCCGCTCAAACAACTCTTGCGCTATTCGCCCGACCAAGCCCAGCATCACCGCGTTCGCGTCCTAGGGACGGTCTCGCTAGCGTGGCCAGGCCGGTTGCTGTGCATTCAGAACGGTTCGCGGGGCCTTTGCGCTCAAGCCGGCCAGACCAACCCGCTGCATTCAGGGGAACTCGCCGACGTGATCGGGTTTCCACAAATCGGCCATTTTACTCCGACCTTGACGGAGGCAATGTACCAGGCCGCGGCTGGCGGCCAGCCGGTCACCCCCGTGGCGATCGCCGCCGAAGAGGCCTTGCGGGGCGATTACGATGCTGTCCTGGTTGAACTGGATGGGCAACTGATTGGGGAGGATAAAGCCGCCAGCGACCCCACCATTGTCCTTTCTTCCGGTGGGGTGGTCTTTTCCGCGGCACTGCCCGCGCAAACCGGGACGCTGCGGCTGCCCGAATGGAAAAAAGGAACCACTCTCCGAATAGAGGGCGTTTGCTCGCTCCAGGCCGACGCCGACAAGACCAGCGCGCCGGGCGATGGCTTTGCGGTCCCCAAGTCTTTCCGAATCCTGCTGCGTTCGCCGCACGATGTGGCCGTCATCAAGAGACCATCCTGGTGGACGCCGGCTCATGCTGTCTCGACCGTGGCGTTTGTGGCTATGCTGGCGCTGTTGATACTCGCCTGGGTGTTCGTGCTGCGGAAGCGAGTCCGGCAGCAAACGCATGAGATACGGCTACAACTGGTGGAGGCGGGCCGGCTCAAACGCGCGGCCGAGGCCGCCAACCACGCCAAGAGCGAATTTCTGGCCAATATGAGCCACGAAATCCGGACACCGATGAACGGCATCCTGGGAGGGACCGGCCTGGCGCTGAATACGGATCTGACGGAAGAACAGCGCGGTTACCTTGCGATGGTCGATAGCTCCGCCGCCGGTCTCCTGGCGCTGATCGACGACATCATGGACTATTCCAGGATCGAAGCGCATGAGATCGTGCTCGATCCACACCCCTTTAATCTAGAAGAGCTGCTGGACGATGCCATCGGCAGCGTGGCAATGGCGGCTCAAGAGAAGGGCCTCAAGTTAACGCGTAGCATCGCGCCCAACGTGCCGCTTGCAATTGTGGGCGATGCGACGCGCTTGCGCCAGGTTTTGCTGAACCTGCTCGGGAATGCGGTGAAGTTCACCAAACGCGGGGAAGTGGTGGTGAACGTCAGCCTGGAGCCCGCCGGGCAAACGCTCCGTTTCGCTGTTCGCGACACTGGGATCGGGATTCCGCCGGAGATTCAAGCCAAACTGTTTCAGGCCTTTCAGCAAGGCGACGCATCGACGACTCGGGAGTTTGGGGGCACTGGGCTCGGTCTCGCGATCTCGCAGCAGATCGTAACGTTGATGGGCGGCAAGATCTGGGTGGAAAGCACTGCCGGCGTGGGTTCGGAATTTCACTTCACCATGAGCTTCGACCCTGCGGCCAAACCCGTCCGGAACCCCAGCCGCGCCAGCCGCGATGGAAGAAGTGTGGGGAATCCCGTTGCCGATCGTCAACGCTGAACGTCTCGCCTGCGTCACCGTTGCACTTCCGAGCCGTGACCGGTAGGGAGTGCCCACGGCCCTGCGGGCCACCAATGTTGATGAAGAATTTTCGACCCCTAACCGAGCCGTGACCGGCAGGGAGCGGTCGCCCCAATCATACATGATCTTCAACGGAGTCGCATGGCCCTGCGGCCCACCAATGTTGATGAAGAACTTCGACCGTAACCGAGCCGTGACCGGCAGGAAGCGGAAATAGCCCGTGATTTTCTCGACATGATCTTCAACGGAGTGCTCATGGCCCTACGGGCCACCCAATGGTGATGAAGAACTTCGACCGTAACCGAGCCGTGACCGGCAGGGAGCGGTTGGCCCATTTAGACATGTTCTTCAGGGGAGCGGTCGGCTGCGCGCATTCCGGAACGGCGCGCGTGAGCAAGCGGCCATCCGCCAAGAGCTATGGCATTACGTTTAGCTAACAACGCGTCAAACCAGTGCTCACACCCGGTCCGAAGTTGCCGATAAAAAAGTCAGGGCCAATCCGATAGCGGGAGCTTGAAGGACGCCGCTTCTGCGCCAAAAAGATTTTCTTGTGCTAATCGCGATTACCATTTCGCTGCTGCTGAGCGCAGCCGGATTAGCGGGCCAGAATCAGCTAGCCGTCCTCACGACCGCGCATCAGGCCCACAGCCTCACCATCAAACAGGCGGCGCGCAACTATCCGGTGCGTCTGTCCGCGGTGGTCACCTACTACGATCCTTACATCGATCCGCGGCGGCCGGCATTTTTTGTCTCGGACGCTACCGGAGGCATATTTGTCGCCCTATCGTCGATACCGGCAATTCCTTTCAAAGCCGGCGACCTGGTTGAGATAGCGGGCGTCAGCGCGGCCGGGGACTTTGCTCCCATCGTCGATGCCACCGAGGCGCATGTGATTGGCAAGTCCGAGCTCCCCGCGGCCGCGCCCCGCGTGACCTTGACTGAGATGCTAACCGGGAAAGAAGACGGCCAGTGGGTGGAAGTCGAGGGCGTGGTGCATGCCATCCAGGAGACCGGGAAAAACGTCCATCTCGAGCTGGCGTTAAGCGACGGAGCCATCACCGCCACCACGGTCAAGGAACCCGGCGCGAATTACGCCAGTCTGGTGGATGCCAAGATAAGGCTGCGCGCCAACGCGGGTCCGCTGTTCAACCACCAGCATCAGATGACGGGCGCGCATCTGATGTTTCCCGATCTTTCCGTGATGAAAATCGAGGAACCTGCGCCAGACCATGTTCTCGCGTTACCGGTGACCCCGCTGAACGAACTACTGAGCTACTCTCCCGATCCCGCTCTGCATCACCGCGTTCATATATTTGGGACGGTCTCTCTTGCCTGGCCGGGGCGATTGCTCTGCATTCAGAATGGCTCGCAGGGCCTTTGCGCTCAGACCGGCCAGACCACCCCTCTGCATGCGGGGGAACTCGCCGATGTGGCCGGCTTTCCCCGGATCGGCGATTTTACTCCCACTTTGACGCGAGCCACGTACCGGGCCGCGGCCGGCAATCAGCCGTTGCTTCCCATCGCAATCACTGCTGAACAGGCGCTACGAGGCAATCGCGACGCCGTGTTGGTTCGACTCGAGGCGCAACTGATTGGGGAGGATAGAGCGGCCAGCGACCCCACCATTATGTTGTCTTCCGGCGGGTTTGTCTTTTCCGCAACCCTGCCTTCGCAATCCAGGGGGCGGCAACTTCCCGAGTGGGAGAAAGGAACTATTCTCAAAATAACCGGCGTTTGTTCGGTACAGGGGGAGGCCGACAAGGCCAGCGCTCCGGGCGAGGGCTTTTCCGTCCCCAAGTCGTTCCGAATCCTGCTGCGTTCGCCACAAGATCTCGTCGTAATCGGCAAACCATCGTGGTGGACTCCGGCTCACGCGGTCTCGACGCTCGCGTTCGCGGCAGCCGTCACTCTCGTGATCCTTGTCTGGGTATTCGTGCTGCGCAGGCGGGTCCGCCAGCAGACGCAAACGATCCGGCTGCAACTGGAGGAGGCGGGCCAGCTCAAGCATGCAGCCGAAGACGCCAACCGCGCCAAGAGCGAGTTTCTGGCCAATATGAGCCACGAAATTCGGACTCCGATGAACGGCATCCTCGGAATGACCGAGTTGGCGCTGGATACCGAACTGACGGAGGAACAACGCGGTTTCCTCGGAATGGTCAACAGCTCCGCCACCATGCTGCTCACCCTGATCAACGACATCCTGGACTATTCCAAGATCGAAGCGAATAAGATCTTGCTCGATCCGCAGCCCTTTGATTTGGAAGAATTCATGGGCGAGGCGGTCGACAGCGTGGCGATTCTGGCGCACAAAAAGGGCCTGGAGTTAGCCCTCGACTTCGATGGCGATGTGCCGCTCGCAATTGTGGGCGATGCCATGCGCCTGCGCCAGGTCTTGCTGAACCTGATCGGCAATGCCATGAAGTTCACCAAACAAGGAGAAGTGGTGGTGAAGGTGAACCTGGAGCGGAGGGCCGAAAACGTCGCACCGCTGCTCCACTTCGCGATACGCGACACCGGGATCGGGATTCCGCCGGAGATTCAAACCAAGCTATTTCACGCCTTCGAGCAGGGCGACGCGTCCACCACCCGGCGGTTCGGGGGAACGGGGTTGGGGCTGGCGATCTCTAAGCGGATCGTGGCGTTAATGGGCGGCGAAATCTGGGTGGAAAGCACCGCCGGTGTGGGTTCGGTGTTTCACTTCACCATGAATCTCGAACGCTCGGCAATACCGGCGGGAACCCCCGCGGAACCAATCGGGACGGAGGACCTGCGGGGGATCCGGTTGCTGATTGTCGACGACAATGCTACCAGCCGCTCCATTATCCGAAAGATCGCGGAGCGTCTCCGGATGCAGCCCGATGAGGCGGACTCCGGGTCGGAGGGACTGCGCAAGCTGCGAGAGTCGTTTGCCGCCGGCCGTCTCTATCGCTTAGTTGTATTGGACCAGCAAATGCCGGAAATGGATGGTCTTGAGGTGGTTCGCCGGGTTCGTGCACACCCGGACTTGAAGGACGCGCCCATCGTGATGCTTACCTCCGCGCACCAGAGCTCAATCATGGCGAAGAACAAGGAACTCGGGGTGACGACGCTGGTGAAGCCGGTAAAAGCTTCAGATCTGCTTGCGGCGGTCCGCAACGTTCTGGGCAGGCCGGAAAAGGAAACCCAGCCGACGGCGCCCACCCGCGAGATCGCCGCCGATCCGCTGCACATCCTGCTGGCAGAAGACAACCTGGTGAATCGGAAGCTGGCGAAAACGCTGCTGGAGAAGGCCGGCCATCGCGTGTCGCTGGCGGCAACGGGCGCGGAGGCCGTTACCATGTGGCGCGAACTCGACGTCGATTTGATTCTGATGGACCTCCAGATGCCAGAACTGGACGGCATCGAGGCCACGCAACAGATTCGCCAGGCCGAGAAGACAACCGTGGGCCATGTGCCTATTGTGGCCATGACCGCGCACGCCATGGCGGAGGATCGCGGGCGCTGTTTGGAAGCAGGAATGGACGACTACCTATCGAAGCCCATCAACCGCAAAGAACTGCTGGCAGCGCTTGCCAGGCAAGGCGCGAATCGAGCCGCCGGCCAGGTTGTTTCATAGACCCTTACGGCCGTGCAGCGTCACGCCTGCTTCTAACTCGACGTTGATATGATCGAGTTGTATGCGCCATCTGGTAACTGCGTTGGTAGTTTCCTGTTTCGTCGCCTGCGGTTTCGCAACGTTGGCACAGCTCAGAAACGCTGTCTCGTGGTATCAAAGTGTTACGGACCCCGCCGCGTGAGGGTCTGTGAAATAATCTCGGCATTCGTTGCGCTCGCTGACGCGCGCGGCTCAGTGACACTCTGAAAAGGTGGACGGAGTTGCAGAGCCGCGACGGTTACGGAGCGCCGGGCGCCGATTATTTCACAGACCTGTGAGCAAGGGGACGGAGGCGACGATTGTTTCACAGACCCCCACGCGCGCGGTTCTGTTGAGTCGGACACCGTTAGAACGCTATGTGGACCCTCTTGCGCTGGCAGAACGTCATCGACTATTGCACGGTCACCATTTTTCTATACGTGCTGCTGCACCTGGCCCGCGAAGCCCGCGCCTTGCGCACTGCCGTGTTCATCGTGGCGCTCTACGCCGGCGCGCTGGTGGCGCGCAACTTCGATTTGCTCATCACGAGCTGGGTGCTGGAGGCGTGCGCGTTCATCGGAGTCGCGGTGCTGGTGCTGACGTTTCAATCCGAGTTGCGTTATGTTCTGCTGCAGTTGAACACCATGTTCCGGCTGCTCCCGCAGCAGACCGGAGCGCCCGCACAGACCGGACGAGCCATAGCCGATGCATCCATGCACCTGGCCGCGGCGCGGACGGGCGCGCTGATCGTCGTCCTGGGACAGGAAACGATGGCCGGTATTGTCACCGGCGGCGTGCCCGTGGGCGGGACCGTATCGGCGCAATTGCTGGAGGCGATTTTCCAGAAGACTTCTCCGCTGCACGACGGCGCGGTCCTGATTGCGGGAGATCGCTTGATTGAAGCGTCGGCGATTCTCCCGCTCACGGAGCGTCAGGATGTGCCGTTGGTTTATGGGACGCGGCATCGCGCCGGGCTCGGATTATCGGAACGCACCGACGCGCTCGTGATCGTCGTCTCGGAGGAACGCGGCGAGGTCACGCTGATGCAGCAGGGAAACGCGCGTCCGATAGCGAGGGCAGAGGAACTCACCCAATTCCTTCAGATGGAGCAGCGCCGTCCTAAGCGGCGGTTACATCGGAAGATCGCCCGGCTGGTGCTGGCGGACGCGAAACTGAAGCTGATGGCCGCCGGAATCGCGGCGCTGGTGTGGTCCACGTCGCTGGTCTCGACCGGCAGCACCATCCGCATTGTTAGCGTACCGGTCGAATTCAGCGACGTGCCGCGCGGGTACAATCTTGCCGAGCAGTCGGCGCCTCGCATCACGCTGCAATTACGCGGCAGCAATTGGCTGATGAATACCGCCAGCCTCTCACAGCTCATGGTTCACTTCAGCCTGCGAAGCTCGCAGGAGGGCCGGCAGCGGTATCGCATTAGCATGCGGAACGTAAATTTGCCTCCCGGTATCGTGCTCGATGCCGCCTCGCCGCCGGATCTTTCCGTGGTGCTGGTTAAAAATGGCACTGCGACAAGCCCCGCTTCGCGAGGTACTGCTGGTGATAGTCTTCAGCCCGATAAAAATCCTTAGCGGGGGTGATCTCCGTCACGATGGGACGCCGGAAATTCGCCTGCGCTTTTTGTATCGACGCGCGGGCCTCGGCTTCCTGCTCCGGCGTGTGATAAAAAATCGCCGAGCGATACTGCGTTCCAACATCGGGACCCTGGCGATTCTTGGTCGTGGGATCGTGATTCGCCCAGAAGGTGTCGAGCAACTGGCCGTAGCTCACTTGCGCGGGATCGTAATCCACTTCGACTACCTCGGCATGACCCGTGCGATCCGTGCAGACATCCTGATAAGTAGGATTCTCGAGCTTGCCGCCTTCATATCCCACCGCCGTCGAATTGACGCCCGGCAAATTGCGGAAGGCTTCTTCGACTCCCCAAAAACAGCCCGCACCAAATGTTGCTTTCATAGATTGGCTCCTCTTCTTTTACGATAAAGCACCCACCGGGCGGCGTTACCGGTGGTCGCTTACTCACGGGACTGTGAAATAACCTCGGCAGTCGTGCGCTTGCTCACGCGCGCGGCTCGCAAGCATCTGAAAAACTTTGAGCAGCGTGGCGAGCCGCGACGGTTACGGAGCGCAAACCCGCTGATTATTACGGCTACCTCTTGGCGGCCGGAATTGCGGCCCCCAAATTCATCGATCCGCCGCCTTCGCTGACATAATTGCGATTCCAGTCGGGGATTTCAACCTCTACGTCGCCTTCCACCACGCATTGGCATCCCAGCCGCGAACGCAGCGTCAGACCGGCAGCCATGTCGAGCCGGTCGGCTTCGTCGTCGTCCATTTCGGACAGGTTTTCCATGCCCTTAGTCACGATGACGTGGCATGTCGTGCAGGCGCAGTTCCCACCGCAGGCATGTTCGAGATGAATTCCTTTGTTAATGCAGATATCGAGGATCGATTCGGGTTTTCCGTGTTCCTCATAGGGCAGCTTGCCCTTCTCGAACTCTACGGTCTTTCCCTGGATGGTAACCTTTGGCACTGCCTTCAGGATACCAAGCGGTCAGATCGCAGAACGTTCTTATACTGGAATTTGTGTTCAATACGATCGAGAAAAACATCAGCCAGCGCATCGCCGCGCATGTTCGGGAACAATATGGAGCCGAAGTGCCGGTCATGCTCGAACAGCCAAAGCAGCCTTCCTTTGGCGAATTGGCGATACCGGTAGCGTTCCAGCTTGCGCGGCAATTGAAACAGTCTCCCAAGGCGATCGCGACGAAGCTGATCGCGGATCTCGGCCCAATTGAGGGCGTCAGCGCCATGGAAGTGGCTGGGAACGGCTACATCAATGTCCGATTCGATCGCGCAGCTTACGCGGACGGCATCCTGCGCGGCGCGGCCGGCATCGAGGAGAGGCGGGACGGCAAAATCATTGTCGAGCACACCAATATCAATCCCAATAAGGCGGCCCACATCGGGCACCTGCGCAACTCGATTCTCGGCGACACGTTTGTGCGGATGCTGCGTGCGGCCGGGCATAACGTGGAAGTGCAGAATTATATCGACAATACGGGCGTGCAGGTAGCCGATGTCGTGGTCGGCTTCCGGCGTCTGCAGAACAAGTCGCCCGAAGAGGTCCGCGAGTTGGCGCAACAGGATCGGTTCGATTATTACTGCTGGGATCTCTACGCCAAAACCTCGCAGTATTTCATCGAGCATCCCGAGTCCGTCGCGTGGCGTCACGAAACGCTGCATTCGATTGAAGCGGGCGAAGGCGCCGAGGCGGAGATCGCACACATTGTCGCCGACGCCATCGTCAACGCGCATCTGCGGACCATGTTTCGTATCGGCATCGAATACGACGTTCTGCCGCGCGAAAGCGAGATCCTGCATCTGAAATTCTGGGCGCAAGCCTTCGAGCTTCTGAAGCAACGCAAGGCCATCTACTTCGAGACGGAAGGCAAGAATAGCGGCTGTTGGGTAATGCCCGGATCGGCGTTCTCCGATTCGACGGATGAAGAGGACAGCAAGGTCATCGTGCGGTCCAACGGAACGGTGACGTACGTTGGGAAAGATATCGCCTATCAGCTTTGGAAGTTCGGCCTGCTCGGCAAGGACTTTTTCTACCGGCGCTGGTTTCGCTATCCGGATGGTCACGAGGTTTGGGCGTCGAACGATGTATCGACCGATCCCGGCGCGCCGCCGTTCGGCCACGCGGAGCGCGTCTACAACGTCATCGACTCGCGGCAAAACTATTTGCAGGACGTCGTGGTGGCCGGTTTGCGCGCTCTGGGCTACAACGAGCAGGCGGATCGATCGATACATTTTTCGTACGAAAAGGTGGCTCTTTCGCCGATAACTTGCGTCGAACTTGGAATCGAACTCTCGGAAGAAGACAAGCGCAAGCCTTTTGTCGAGGTTTCGGGCCGCAAGGGATTAGGCGTCAAGGCCGACGATCTGATCGACAAATTGATCGAGAAGGCGCGCGAGGAAGTCGACATGCGCCACGCCGGCGAACCGGCCGAGGAGCAGCTCAAGATTGCGACACAGATCGCCGTGGGCGCGTTGCGCTATTTCATGCTCAAGTACACGCGCAACTCCGTGATCGCTTTCGATTTTCAGGAGGCGCTCAGTTTCGAAGGGGAAACGGGACCGTACGTGGAATATGCGGCGGTCCGGGCTCGGAATATTTTGCGCAAGTTGACGGAACGGGGAGAGACGCTACCGGATTTCAGGAGTGAGTTGGATCGAGCGGCGCTGGCAAGACAGTTAGGATCGGAGGATTTCTGGCAGTTACTGCTGATCGCGTCAAAGGTGGATTCGGCGATTGAACGAGCGGTGGCTTCCGGGGAACCGGCGCATGTCGCCAGATATGCGTTCCAGCTCTCCCAAGCGTTCAATAACTTTTACCACGAGTATCCGGTGCTCCATGAGGAGAACCGCGAACGGCGTACGTTCTTGCTGTGGATGTGCGTCTACTTCCGCCAGCAACTGGAGCGCACGCTCCATGTACTGGGCATCGAAGCGCCCGAGTACATGTGAGTTTATCTTTCCGCGTTGATGTGCAGGCCTTTGTGGATGGCGTACAGCGCGAGCTCCAGACGGTCCGAAACGCCGAGCTTGTCGAAGATGTTGTGCAGGTGGTTTTTCACCGTCTGCTCGCTGATGAACATCTTCTCCGCCATTTCCTTGTTCTTGTAGCCTTGCGCGACAAGCTGCACGATCTCGCGTTCGCGCGTGCTGAGCGGAGAGCGTTCGCGAGTCTTCCCCGAACCCGATGGACCAGTAAGGTCGCCCGGCGCGGCGAACTGACGCATAACGGCCGCCGTGGTGTGCGAATCGAGCCAGATTTCTCCGCCATAAACTTTGCGGATGCTCTTGACGATTAAGTCCGGAGCGGTCTGTTTTAAGACGATACCCGAGCAGCCCAGCTTCATGGCCTGGACAAACTCGTTCTTGTCTTCGGAGGCGGTCAATACAATGACCCTGGTTTTCTTGTTGAGCTGCGCCAAAGCCTGCAGGGTTGACAAGCCATCGAGGTTGGGCATGCGGAGGTCCAGCAAAAGAACGTCGGGATCGAGTTCCTGCACCTTGTCGAGCACCTCGCGGCCATCGTTCGCTTCGGCGACGATTTCGAAATCGTCTTCGAGACTCAGTAGTTTACGCAGACCGTCCCGGACGATCGGATGATCGTCGGCGATGAGGATCCGAATCATAGGTTTTCGATTTTCGGTGGGATTCACCCGAACTTCGTTATCACCCGGCAATGCAAGCGCTTCGTTCATAAACGCTTATCGGCTGCGCGAGAGTGCCGCATATCAGGGTACTAGGACTAAGTCCGCTTGGGGTCACCCTTAGAAAGCCCTCAAGAAAGTACTTAGGCCGTTATCGAACTGCGGTATTCGCCTCATCAGTAAGTCCCCCGACTGTCCAATGTGAAAGAATTGAAGTGGAGAGCCCGAATGAACCCAGCGTCGATCTTTGATCTAAGCCCCTCCGAGAAGCTCCAACTTGTCGAGGATCTGTGGGACGACCTCGCGTCCGCGCCAGTCCACGATTGGCAAAAGCAGGAACTGGCGCGCAGGAAATCGAATCTCCTGAAAAACCCGGCGTTGGGGCTGCCCTGGGAAGAGGTGAAGGGGCAGGGCGCGGTGAGGAATTGTGCTGTCATTGAGGATGGAGCTAGCGCCGTTCCTTTGCAGAACATGTCGAAAAAATAACGGGTTATTTCCGCTCCCTGCCGGTCACGGCTCGGTTACGGTCGACCAAGATCGCGCATTTCGCGGCCAAGTAAGCGGCGGCGCTAATTTGCCGCACCCGCGCCGATGGCCTTCACAAGCGATCCGGTTTTCCGGTATTCACCCGGCGTCATGCCCAGGACCCTCTTGAACGCCTTATTGAAAGCCGCGTCTGAATAATACCCGACCTGTTCGGCCACTTCCGCGAGCCCCACTTTCCGGTCGCGCAATAGATTACTCGCCTTGTACATACGCCAGCGAGTCAAATATTCGAGTGGCGCTACGCCTACGAGTTGCTTAAAGCGCAACGCGAATGCCGATCGCGACAGGCCAGCCACGGTTGCTAACGAGGCGACCGTCCAAGAGTCTTCCAGATTTTCGTGGATGGCGCGCAACGCCTTCCCGATCTGCGAGTCCGAGAGCGCGTGCAGCCATCCCGTCCGGGCGCACTCGTCGGATGCAATGTAGGCGCGGATGGCGTGAATAAAAAGAAGGTCGGCCAGGCGGTTGACCACCACTTGCGATCCGGCGCCGGGCGCGGCCGTTTCATCCGCCAACAGTTGCAGCGTGGTCTGAAGGCCGGTGGTGCGCACGCGGTCGGCGCGGATATGAATCAGAGCCGGCAGCAATTCCATCAGCGGCTTGCTGCTCGCCTCATCGAATTCGAAGGTGCCCCCGATAATCGTCGAAGCCGGGCCGCTGCCACCCCAATGAATGATCTTCCCGGATTGTCCGGCGACGATTTCAGTAATGTCGCGCGTAGAGCTGAGAGGGTGGTCTCTGATTGCGTAAGCCCGTCCCGGGGCGATGAGGAAGCAGTCTCCGCCAGCCAGCGCGATCTGTTTAGTAATTCCGCTTACTGAGAGCCAACAACTCCCACGCAGGACAGTTCCGAAACAGGCTTTGGGGCTGGACTCGGCCTCGAAACCCCACGGAGCGCACGCCTCTATCCGGCCGTAAAGGACGCTCTGAACTCGCATCGCGGTGAAAACATCGGTAATAGGGTCCATAGTTCTCGCGTCTGCGTGGACGAATTAACAACATTTTTGGACGATCTGACAGCACCCGTCCATTTCCTTGGACATCTAAAAGTGTAGCAGCAAGGAGTTCCCGATGCGACTTAGACCTCTTCATTTGTTACCGCTCTTACTAATCACGCCAGTCTTCTCCAGTGGCGCAGTCCTGACCCAGGCGACCCTGAACGCCTGGAACGATCATGTCCGAACAGCAAACACCCGTGTTCAGGAACGCGTTCGAACCGGTCACTTCTTATGGATGGATGAATCGCCGGATCGGATCCGTCGAGTACGCCAAGGTGAGGTTGTCGTGTCGCCAGTGGGCGATCGTCACCCGGAGCGTGTGCCCGATGGTCTGATCCACGACTGGATTGGCGGCACGTTCATTCCTGGCGCCAAGGTCGACGAAGTCTTATCCGTATTGCGCGATTATGGGCGCTATAAGGACTACTATAGTCCGACGGTGGTGGATTCGAAAACCCTGGCGCAGACGCAGGCGAACGATCGTTTTTCTATGATCTGGCTGAACAAGGCTCTATTTCTTACCACAGCCCTGGACAGCGAATACGATTCGTCCTACGTTCAAGTCGATGAAAAGCGCTGGTACAGCGTGGCGTGTACCACGCGCGTGCAGCAGATCGAAAATTATAAAGAAGCCGGTCAACACGAGCTTCCACCCGACCTGGGCAACGGCTACATCTGGCGGCTGTGCAGTATTTCGAAGTTTGAAGAGCGGGATGGCGGTGTCTATGTCGAGCTGGAAGCAATGGCCTTAAGCCGTCCGATTCCGGCCGCGATCCACTGGATGGTTGATCCCGTGGTGGCGCGCCTTTCGCGAAATTCTCTGCAACTATCATTGCAGCAATCTCGCGACGCCGTCCGTACTTCGGAAGCGGCGCAGAATCGCTCAATCCTGTTGGCCAAGCTGCCTTGAATCAGGCTGGCGATTTGAGAAGCGCCGGATTGACCCAATCGTCCGACGATTTTCGGCGCGCGATGAGAGCTTCCTGGCTGTTTACCGGGCGGCTGTTCCCTGCAGGCTTTTTTCGCTCGTAAGTTCCATCGGGGAGCATGCGCCGCGCTTTTATCGAATCGGTGAGGTATCGCACCAGAACACCGTCGTGAATGCGAGCGATCAACTTGTCATCCGCCAGCGGGAAGAGCACTTCCACGCGATGATCCAGATTGCGAGGCATCAGATCGGCACTTCCGATGTAGACCTCGGGATCGCCCGCGTTCGAGAAGTAGTAAACGCGGCTGTGCTCCAGAAACCGGCCAACGATGCTGATCACTTCAATGTTGTCGCTGATTCCCGGCAGTGAAGGCCGCAGACAACAGATGCCGCGAACGAGCAATTGCACCTTCACGCCAGCTTGCGAAGCGCGATATAGAGCGCGGATGAACTCGCGGTCGACCAGGGCGTTGGTCTTGAAAATCAGATGACCGTTTCCGCTTTTCATCTGATGGCCGATTTCGCGCTCGATCATCTCGAGCAGCCGTTCTCGGAGGTTGACCGGGGCCACCAGCAGCCGTTTATAGTCGTTCTTGGCGGAGTAGCCGGTGAGGTAGTTAAAGAGATGGGTGACATCGTCGGCCACTTCCTCGCTGGCCGTGAACATCCCGATGTCGGTATAAAGATGCGCCGTAATAGCGTTGTAGTTGCCGGTGGAGAGGTGCACGTAGCGCGCGATGCGTTCTCCTTCACGGCGCACCACCATCATCACCTTGCAATGAATTTTCAAACCGATCAGGCCGTAGACGACGTGAACGCCTTCCCGCTCCAGCGCACGCGCCCATTCGATATTGCTTTCCTCGTCGAAGCGCGCCTTCAACTCTACGAGCACGGCGACCTGTTTTTCTTCTTCGATCGCCTCCAATAGCGCTTCGACAACGGGCGAGTTTCGTCCCACGCGATAGAGGCACGCTTTGATGGCCAGCACCTTGGGATCGTTGGCAGCTTTCTTCAAAAAATCGATGACCGGCTGAAAAGAATCGAAAGGGTGGTGCAGCAGAATGTCCTGGCGGGCGATCAACGCGAAGATATCCTCATCGGCCGCGGTCTGCACCAGAACCGAGGGTATGGCTGGTACAAAAGGAGCATCCTTGAGATCGGGGCGATCCAGATTGTAGAGGCTCATGAGCCGCTTCCACGATAGAGGCCCGCCGACCCGGTAAATCTCGCTGGGCTCGACTTCCAGATTGTTCGTCAGGATATCGAGGATATGCGACGGCATATCGTCGCTGATCAACAAGCGCACAACCGTTCCGAATCGTCGCTGCCGCACACCCTCCTCGATGGTTTCGAGGAGATCCTCCGCCTCGAGTTCCTTAATCGCGATGTCGGCGTCGCGCGTGACATGGAACGGGTACGCTTCCAGCACCTTCATCCCGGGGAACAGTGACAGCAGGTGCGCCTTGATCACTTGCTCAATCCAGACCAGTTCCGCGCGTTTCGCGGGCCGTTTCCTTTTCGCCTTGGTCTTGGTGGCGCGATTCACCTCGATCAGTTGCGGCAAGGAATCGGGAACCTTCACGCGCGCGAAATGCTCGTGACCTTGGGGGTCGCGAATCAGAACGGCCAGATTCAGACTGAGGTTGGAGATGTGCGGAAACGGCCGGCCGGGGTCGAAAGCCAGCGGCGTCAGGACGGGGAACACCGTTTCGGAGAAATATTTTGCCGCTATTTTCTGCTGCGTACCCGTGAGATTCTCGTACTCGATGATCTGGATTCCCGCCTCGGCAAGAGCTGGATAGAGCTCCGTGGTCAGGGACTTGTGGCCTTCCGTCAAGAGCTTCTTCACTTCCCGCCGGATCGCGATCAACTGCGCGCGCGGGGGCATCCCGTCGGGACCTGCATCGAGGATGCCCGCGTCCATCTGGGCCACCAGACCGGCCACGCGCACCATGAAGAATTCGTCGAGGTTAGACCCGACAATCGAAAGAAACTTAACGCGTTCGAGCAGCGGATTCTCTTCGTCTTCCGCTTCTTCCAGCACGCGCCGTTGGAACGCGAGCAGGCTGAGTTCCCGGTTAATGTAAAGACTGGGATCGGATAGATCGTGCGCAGCGGACGCTGGCTGTTGCGAGGCATCCCCAACCTTCTGACGTTTCGCCGCTGCCGCTCCGCCGTTGGTAGCGGGGTTCAAGCGAACCCTCCTCTTCGGCATCTATTGTTCAGTTTACAGTGGAACGCGGCGGGCACACGAAATGACTTAGTGCGCCATCTGCCGGAACACCCAAAACAGGCTTGCCGAAAGGATGATGGACGCCGGCAAGGTCAGGACCCAGGCGAGCAAAAGATTTTTCACCGTGCCCCATTGCAGTCCAGAGTGGTTGGCGACCATGGTGCCGGCTACGCCCGAAGAGAGCACGTGAGTGGTACTCACCGGAAGCCCCAGGCCGTCCGCCGCGCCGATGGTGATCATCGCCGTGATCTCGGCCGCCGCGCCCTGCGCGTAGGTCAGATGGTCCTTGCCGATCTTCTCGCCCACCGTGACTACGATGCGTTTCCAACCCACCATGGTTCCGAGACCGAGCGCCAGCGCCACCGCGACCTTAACCCACATCGGGATGAACTTCGTCGCGCCATCGATGTGCTTTTTGTAGTTGTTCAGCACGGTCCAATCCGAATCGGAAATTTTCGGTTCGCCGGATTTCTTCATGATGCGGAACGCCTCGCTCACCAGGTACATGTTGTTGCGGAAGTTGGGCGTCTCTCTTGCCGGAACGCTCCTCAGATTTTTGTACATCGCCATCTCGTTACCGTTGTCGTTGATCAGTTCCTGCACCGCGACCATGGTGCTCGGCTTGAACTGGTGCGTGCGGACATAATCCGTGACTTCGGCGCGCGGCTCGCCCGCGGTCGCGGCCGGCGAAACGTATTTATGAATGGTGTCGACCGCCTCGTGCGAAACGGCAATGAAGTCCACCGCTTCCTGGGGCGCAACCGCGCGATTCAAGGCGTAGGCGGTGGGCACCGTGCCAATGAGAATGAGCATGATGAGACCCATGCCCTTTTGACCGTCGTTCGAGCCGTGCGCGAAGCTCACTCCCGTGCACGTCAGCAGCAGCAGTCCCCTGATCCAGAAGGGCGGCGGTTCTTCGCCCTTCGGAGCCTCATAAAGGCGCGGATCGCGGATGAGGAACTTCGAAACGAGGAGGAGAAGCGCGGCCATTACGAAGCCGATGATGGGAGAAATCAGCAGGGATTTGCCGACGTTCAAGGCTTGGCCCCAATCCACTCCGCTGGTCCCGGTCTTCACCGACATCAACTGGTTCGCGATCCCGACGCCGATGATGGAACCGACCAGCGTGTGGGAGCTCGAATTCGGGAGGCCCAGAGACCAGGTCCCAAGATTCCAGACGATTGCGGCCGTGAGCAACGCGAACACCATCGCAAAGCCCGCGCCGCTTCCAACCTGTAAAATCAACTCGACGGGAAGCAGGGATATGATGCCGAAAGCGACCGCCCCGCTCGAAAGTACGACGCCGACGAAGTTCCAGATCCCGGACCAAACCACAGCGACGTGTGGTTCCAGCGTATGCGTATAAATGACGGTTGCGACGGCATTGGCGGTGTCGTGGAATCCGTTTACGAATTCAAATCCCAGCGCGGTAACGAGTGCTATTCCCAATAAAACGTAAGCGTAGGCTGACGGCGCCTGGACGGAACTCAGGTCCGAAAGCAGGTGGTACGCGGCATAAACAAAGCCGACAACCAGAGCGATTCCGAAGATGAGCATGCCCACTTTGCCGGGCTTTCGGTTCAACTTGGAGTGTACTGTTGGAGCAACAGCGGTGCTAGCCATAGTCACAGAGCCTACCGTTCCCAGGTTACAACGTCATGACAAAGAGGTTTCGTCCTATGCACAGCGGGCTTTTGGGGCAGTATACTTACAAGCAGTCTCTCGTGTAGGATGATGCGTCAGAGGCATGAATGGCTGAGCAACCGTGTGGGATAATCCATATTACGATCGCGGAGGCGATTCTCCATGCCGAAGAGAATCTCGGCATGCGCGGGAAGAGCGCCGAGGAGTATTGGGGCACTCTCTCTAATAATTCAGGGCTCGTCGTAGGGTTCAAAGCAAGCGGCACGAAGAGGTGGCGCCTTGACTACGACCCGAACCCGCAGCATGCCAAGTGGGTACACGTCAATGAGGAAAACTTCGACGCTCCCAAAGATCGGCAAAAGACGGTTCACTTCGTCGATAACAAGAACTACACTCAAGTGCACCTGTATTACCAGAAGTGGACGAAGAAGCACCGGTAAAAACATATGACTCGTCAGAAGAAATGGTGGGTGGACGGGCTCTTGCGCGGCCGCACGGACACCTCGATGCTCTTGTGGTCCGGACTGAATGTGGCGAATCCCCGGAAGCGATGGCAGCGGTTTAGAATCGTGAGTAGAGCGCTCCAGACGACCTTCATGGATCTGTCAGACTGCTCATGCGAGGCCGTTGTACAATCGCTAAAGCAAATCCGCCTATAAAATACCGGCTACGCGGAGAAAAGAAGCCAGTGAGGCGTTGTCCGTCATGCGCAACTGCTGTACCAGCGGACCACGAGTTCTGTGGGAAATGCGGCACACCTGTGGATGGCGATCGCAGCGCCGCCAATGAAACCGTGTACCAGCCGCGCAGATCCACTCCCTCTTCCAGCCACATGGACGAGGGCCGGTACCCGCCGGGAACCTTGCTGGCGCAACGTTATCGCATCGTGAGCCTGCTGGGCCGCGGCGGCATGGGCGAAGTCTATCGCGCCAACGATCTGCTGCTGGCCCAGGCAGTGGCCCTCAAGTTTCTTGCCGCGCAATGGACGTCGGATGAGCCCGCGCTCGGGCGTTTCCGCAACGAAGTGCGCATCGCGCGGCAGATCTCGCATCCCAACGTCTGCCGCGTGTACGATATCGGCGAAGCCGAGGGCGCCAGTTAAGCTCATAACAGCAGCGCCAGCGCCGCGACGCCAGCACCCAGCAAGGCCCATGCGATCAGCCAATATTGATTGATCAACAAACCGGCCACGAAAGGCGCCGTGATCTGCGAAACCGACATGAGCGACTGCGTCAGGCCCAGCACCGCACCCTGCTCGGTTCGTTCCGCCTTTTGCGTGATTAGACTCGTGAGCGCGGGGCGCAGCCCGCCCGTTCCGACGCCGGTCAAAGCCGCGACCACGAGCAATAGCGGGATGCGATACGTAAACCCGAGAACCGCAAATCCCACGGCGGTGAGAAAGAAACCCGCGCGCGCCAGCTTCGCTTCGCCGAACGTCTTGACCAATCTCCCGATCAGCCCGCCTTGCAGAACAATGCCGAGGAATCCGACGTAGGCATAGATGTATCCAACTTGTTTCGGACCAAACGGCTTGTTATGCCAAGTGAAGCGGCGCTCCGCGAAAAGCGGGAAGCCCGACATGAATAATGCGAAGACAAAGGAAAATGCAAAAAACTGCCATAACAACGGAGCTAGCTCGCGGCGTCGAAAAAACTCCGCGTAGCGATCCCATGCGAGAATTGTGAACTTCTTCTGAGGTTGCCCATCTTTATTTGGAGCATGCGACGGCAGCAGAAAGTAAGTGCATAGGATGCTGGTGAATGACAATCCGGCCGCGCCGAAAATCGGATAGCGGTAATTAAATCCCGAGAGATAGCCAGACACTCCCGGTCCCACCAGAAACCCCAGCCCGAAAGCAATTCCGATCAGCGCGAACGATTTCGCACGCTCCTCGGGTTTGGTCACATCGGAGATATAGGCTTGCGCCAGCGATAAATTGCCAGCCGTCAAACCATCGATCGCTCGCGACAAAAAGACAAGCCAGAGTTGATTCGCGTAGGCAAGAATCAGAAATCCAATGAATGTGCCCGCCTGGCTGACCAGCAATAAAGGACGCCGGCCCACGTGATCCGACATACGGCCGAGCATAGGTCCGGCGACGAGCTGGCACAATGCATAAGTCGAGACCAACAGCCCGACCACGGTGGGACTGGCGCCTAGTTTTTCGGCGTAGAACGGAAGCAGGGGCAGGATGAGCGTGAGGCCAAGTACATCGACACAAACAATAAGAAAGATCGGAAGTAGCGGCGAGCGGCGCAAGCGGAAGTACGATGGTAGCATGGCCGATCAGCTCTACCTCTCGTACTCGATTAACGGTTACAACATTGACAACATGCTGCGGCATTACGAGAAAATGCTCCGATTGTTCCCTTATTCGCGCCTGCAGTTCGGCGCTTCGGTGTTCAAGGTGATTCCTATCTCTTATAGCGAGCCGGCTCGCATTGAAGGCGCCTACACCATGCCCGAACAGATCGATGAAGCGCTGGTGTCAGCGAAGGAATTTCTCAACGCCGATTCGTGCTATCGCCTGGAAGCTTTCTGGGACCTATGGCATTTTGAAAAATCGGAATGGAAGCTGGCGCCCTCCCGCGTGGCATTGAACTGCTTCGGACCGGCGTTCGAGGACGCTGAAGCAAATCTCGCCATCGAGTTCGGCATCGACGCCCAGTTCCTTCCCGAGCCCGGCGTGCCCAACAGTCTCAAAATGTCGCAACAGAACATCAAGAGCCTGTTAAGACTCGTGCACGACCTCGACGACGCGCTCAACGTCAACCGCCGGCGCCTCTGGACGGAGACGGGCGAGAACTTCGCGGAACAGCTTCAGGAGGCGTTGCTGGAGGCCGGCTGATCGCCGTCCAAATCCAAGAGCTTGCCGATGGCCTCCGCCAGCATCCTGGGGACAAACGGCTTGGGCAGGAAATGGACGCGGCCGGGGTACTCGCCTTGGAGCGGAGCGCCCGCGCCGGCGTATCCGCTGCACAGGATCGCCCTCACGCCGGGGTCCGAGGCCAGGATCGTTCGCAGCAATTCTTCGCCGCTCAAACCCGGCATCGTCATATCTGCCAGCACCAGTTGGAACGGCTTGTCAGTCGTTTGATAACGTTCCAACGCCAGCCGCGGATTCGACATCGACTCCACTTCAAAACCCATCCGCTGCAGATATTTTTCAAGGAGATTCGTCAACGCGACCTCATCGTCTACCACCAGGATTCGAGTTCGATCCATCCCCGTCACCAGATCGGCAGGGGCTTTTGCCCCGGACTGAACGCGAACCCTATCACGACGCGCTGGGAGTTCTGCTTATAGATGTCATCGTTCGCTGTGTAATGCCGATAGTCGTAGCGGAATTCGAGGTGGGCATAACTGGCCAATGTATAAGTCAGCCCCGCGCCCCCACTTATGCCGTTGAAAGTGCCCAAGGTCTGCCCCAGGCTGGTCAGCCGGCTGTAAGCGGCGTTCGCGCCGAACGACAGTTTCCTAAGTCCGGTATAGGAATAATTCAACGAAGCCGCTGTCTGGCGCGACGTGAGATATATCCCGTTTCCGGGACTGAAGGACTGGTTGTAAGCCCCCGTAACGGCGGAATGCTCGAACCTGCGGGTGAGTTGCGCCTCATAAATTGGAATATACGAAACGCTGTGGAAAGCAACTACCGCGGTGCTCTGTCCGAGAATTGCCGCGATAGCGGGATCGAGATTGATCGACGTGAGCCCGCTGAAATCCACTCTCGCCGACCCAATTTGGGAGGCGAAGTCCCAGCGCCTTCCTAGTCCGATGCTATAGCCCAAAGTTCCCTGATCCATGTTCGCGTCGCCAAACTGGCGCTTATAACTGAATGTCGTATGCTCGTAACTGAGAGTCACGGTCTGCCTGCTGGTGAGGCGGTAAGAAACATCGGCATGGGCGTTGTAACCGGTCACGCTCGCCAGCGCCGTGGAACGCCGGTCGATCAGAAAACCTTCACCGCCGATGTCGAACGAAAGGCGCAGCGTCTTTTGATAAGTCAAATCCACTCGCGACTGGACGAATTCCGTGCGATTATCGAAAAGCTCGTTCGTGGGGACGGCGTACAAATCGGTGCTTTGCAGAGGGAGATAAGAAAAATAGCCGTTCGAATACGAGGACACTCCCGCCGTGTCGCGGGCCCGTAAAGAAAGCCGCCGCGAGAACTCATGCCAGTAGGAAAGATTCAAAAACTGGTCCGTGCCGTCGAAATACGACGCCGCAGGAAACTCGCGAAAGTCCCCGGTGTAATCGACGGACAACTTATCGTGCCGCCATGTCCGCGATCCCGTCACGCCATATCCTACGCTTATACCCGCGGTGCCTCCGATCGAATTGAGAGCGCCCGTGCTGGTGGTGGAGACCGGAATCAGAGACGAATCCCACGATCCCGTGAGATCGACGTAAAAGCTGTAATCCAGCAGTTTGCCGCTGCGCTCCCCGATCAGGCTACGGTCGCGGCTCAGGATGGATGGTCCCGCGTAGCGGCTTGTCCCGCTCTGATCGTCGGATTGGTCGGATTGTTGGCTTGGCTGCAGGCCCTGCGCGGCCGCGATTCCCCCGGTCAGCGCCAGCGCCGCAAATACACGATAATTCAATATCAGCCACTCCCCATACAATATAGCCAAGAATTGTTTCGCTTCTCAGAGTCTGACGCCCGCGCATGGGCCGTGTCAAGCTGGAACCGCCCCCATTGCTATTATCGGCACGTATGCGATTCCACACCGAGTATCTGACCTTCAACACCCAAAAACATCGGCAATACATCAACATCACAACAGAGGTGGACGCGGCGTTACGCAAGAGCGGAATCCACGAGGGCATGATCCTGGTCTCGGCCATGCATATCACCGCCGGCGTGTGGGTGAACGACGCTGAAGACGGCCTCATCGCGGACATCGACGAGTGGCTGGAGAAGCTGGCTCCTTATCGCGAGAATTATCGCCACCATCGCACCGGCGAAACCAATGGCGATTCGCACCTGAAAAACCTCCTGATCCACCACCAGGTAATCGTGCCCGTCACCAACGGCAAGCTCGATTTCGGCCCCTGGCAGCAGGTCTATTACGCCGAGTTCGACGGCCAGCGTCCCAAACGCCTGATCATAAAAGTGATGGGCGAGTAAGTCGCTTCGTTTCCCGAGCCGTGACCGGCAGGGCTTGTGAAATAATCTCGGCATTCGTTACGCTCGCTGACGCGCGCGGCTCAGTAACACTCTGAAAAAGTTGGACAGAGTTGCAGAGCCGCGAGCGTTACGGAGCGCCGGGCGCCGATTATTTCACGGACCCGGCAGGGAGTGCCCATGGGCCTGCGGCCCACCCAAGGTGACGAAGAACAACGACCGTAACCGAGCCGGGCCCTGCGGCCCACCCAAGGGTGATGAAGAATTTTCGACCCGTAACCGAGCCGTGACCGGCAGGGAGCGGTTGGCCCATTTAGACATGTTCTTCAGGGGAGCGGTCTTTACCGAACCATCGCCGGGAGCGGATGCTAAACGCAGACCTCCTCGCCCAGCGGCGCCGGAAAATGCTGCGAAAACCAAAACGAGAACGGTGTCGCGCCGTGTGCCTGATAATGCGTTAACCGCTCCCGCCCTTCCGCCACCGTAGGAATGTGCCCGGCTGGAACCCACCATAAACAGTACGAGGGCTGGTCCATTTTCTCGAACCATTTTGCGCGGCCGCGAAACACGCCGATGTGTTTCGAACGGTACACATAATCCGTCAGCGCCTCCAACGATTCCCACACCGACATGTTGACCATGACGGCCGGATCTTCGTCGCAGTAGGGCACGTCCGTGGCGTTCCCGGAAGCCGATTGCAGCCGCCAGACGAAGCCCGGCGAGCTATCGGCGAGGGCATTAATCGGCGCGAGCTGCGAAACAAAACCCGCGATCCGGGGATCGTCTATCGGCGCAACCAGACGGCCGATATTGATTTGCGCGAGGTGGTAATCCATCCTGGAATTATAATAGTTCCCTCTCGATCGGCGCACCCTGCGCCGATCGGCGGCAGGAGGTTGGCATGGCTGTCTTTTTCGAAACGCTTTTCCAGGACATTCGTTACGCCGCGCGGGCGTTGAAACATAATCCCGGTTTCACGTCTATCGCCATCCTGACGCTAGCCCTGGGCATCGGAGTCAATTGCGCCATCTTCAGCCTCGTCTACGCGGTGCTATTGCGTCCCCTGCCCTACGCGCAGCCGGATCGTCTCGCGCTGATATGGTCCACGTTCGAGAAGTCGGGCGTAACCCGCGCTCCCACCTCGCCGCCTCTGCTCGCCGAAATTCAGCATCGCACGCGGCTCCTCGAAAATGTTGCGGGCGTATGGGCGACCACGGGCACTTTCACCGGCGGCCCCGGCCCGGAGCAAGTGAAGATCGCGCGCGTCACTCCGAATCTTCCGGCTCTTCTCGGCATACGACCCGCGCTCGGACGCCTCTTCGCTCCCGACGAATGGGCGGGCGATAAGCCTGTTCTGCTCCTCAGCAATGGACTCTGGCGCAGCCGCTTCGGAGGCGATCCCAATATTGTCGGCCGCGCAGTCGCGTTTGACGGCGAGAGCGTCACCGTGATCGGCGTACTCCCGGAAAATTTCCAGCTCCACTTCCCGCCCGATTCGAACGTCCCCGACGACGTCCAGGCGCTCACGCCTTTCTCGCACTGGATTTTCAATTCGCCTCGAACGCTGTATTTCATCCGGCTGGTGGCCCGTCTGAAATCGGGCGTCAGCTTCGACGCGGCGCGGCAGGATTTGAACAGCGTGGCCGCATCCATCCGCGAAACCTACGGCGACATCGCGGAGGAAAAGATGCAGCTCGACCTCATGCCCATGCAGCGCGATTCCGTACGCGATCTGCGCGCCGGCCTGATCGCGCTCTTCTCCGGCGCGGTCCTGGTCCTCTTGATCTGCTGCGTTAACGTCGCCAATCTCCTTCTGGCGCGCGCCTCGGGACGCCGCAAAGAGGTCGCTATGCGCACCGCGCTCGGCGCACCGCGCTCGGCGCATCGCTTTCACGGATCGTCCGCCAATTGTTGACCGAAGGCTTTCTGCTCTCGGCCATTTCAGCCGCGGCTGGCCTGCTACTGGGATTTGTCTTCGTGCGCGCGCTCGCCTATCTCCGTCCTGGCGATATTTCCCGCGCCGGAGGCGTCAGTCTCAACGTTCCGGTTCTCGCCTTCGTCGCCGCCTCCGCCATCGCCGCAACGCTATTCTTCGGACTCGTTCCCGCCATCGGTTCTTTGAAATTCGACCTCACACGTACACTGCGCGGCGCAGGTGGCGACACCCAACCTCGCACCCGCCGCACCCTTCGATCCGCGCTGGTCGTAGCGGAAGTGGCCCTCGGATTCGTTCTCGTGATCGGCGCTGGTCTGATGCTCCGCACCCTCGCCAATATCGCCCATGTGGATCCCGGATTCGATCCTCGCAACGTCCTCACGTTCGAGATTTCTCTGCCCGGGTCGCGCTATGACTCGACGCCAGCGATGATCGATTTCAGCCGGAAGTGGGAGACCAGGCTGGCCGCGATTCCGGGCGTCGCATCCGCCGGTTCTTCTTACGACGTTCCACTAGACGATTATCCGAACTGGTACGGTCCCTACAAGCCCGACAATGTTTCCGGGAGCCAGGCGGCGGGGCTCGCGGCGGACAATCGCTGCGTCACGCCAGGCTACTTCCGCGCGATGGGCGCTCACCTCCTGGCCGGTCGAGTCTTCGACGGGCACGATCAAGCGGCGACTCGCCCAGTGGCGATCGTCGATGACATGCTGGCCAGCCAGACGTGGCCAGGCCAGAGCGCCATTGGGAAACGCATCCAATCGGAACGGCTCACGGAAAGAGGCTTCGAACCGGTCTGGGCGGAAGTCGTAGGTGTAATCGGGCACCTCCACAATCAGTCCCTAGCGCGAAAAACCCGACCTCAAATTTACATGCCGTTCGAACAGAGCCCGCGCAATCACCTGAGTTACGCTGTTCGTACTAAAGTCGACCCGTTGTCGCTGGTACCAACTCTTCGCCGCGAATTGCGCGCCGTGGACAAGGATCTCGCGATGGCGAAGATTCGTCCCATGTTGGACAATATGTCTCACGCCAAAGCGCCCACAACGTTCGTGGCCGTTATGGCCGCGGTCTTCGCGGCACTGGCCCTCTTCCTCGCGGCGCTCGGCATCTACGGCGTGATCCATTATTCGTTCTTGCAACGCCGCCGCGAGATGGGCGTACGTATCGCCTTGGGAGCTTCAAAGCGAGATCTGCTTCAACTGGTTTTCAGCGAAGGACTGACACTGTCGATCTTCGGTCTGATATTGGGCCTGACAGCCGCGCTGCTAACGTCACAATATCTTCAGAGTCTCGTCTACGGAGTATCGCCGAGAGATCCAGCGACGTACATGCTGGCCGCTGCCACGCTAGCGGGCGCGGCGATTTTCGGATGCTGGCGGCCCGCTGTCCAAGCCGCGAAAACAAGCCCTTCAGAAGCCATCCGCGCGGAGTAGACCATCGGCAGCTATGCTGTTTTTATGAGCACTCGCTTCCTCGAACAACGCAACGCGATAGTAACCGGCGGCACACGTGGCATAGGTCTGGCGGTCGCCAAGAGTTTGGCACAGGCTGGCGCAACGGTCGCAATCTGCGGACGTACGCAAGACGACGTGGACCGTGCGGTATACGAAATTTCTTCGCAAGGAAACGGTAAAATCGTCGGAAGAACCGCCGATGTGTCGAATAGTGACCAAGTGGCGGAGTTCTTCCGCTTCGTCGACGCATCCCTCGGCTCTCTCGACATCCTCATCAACAATGCCGGCATCGGAATCTTCAAACCCACCGCCGATCTGACTCTCGACGAGTGGCGCCGCGTTATAGACACCAACCTCACGGGGGCTTTCTACTGCGCTCATGAAGCGCTCCCACGCCTACGTCAACGTGGTGGTGGCTACATCATTAACATGAGCAGTCTGGCCGGTAAGAACCCTTTCGCTGGCGCGGCGGCCTATAATGCCTCTAAATTCGGCCTCAACGGCTTCAGCGAAGCCATGATGCTGGACCATCGCTACGACGATATTCGTGTCAGCTACATCATGCCCGGAAGCGTCGATACTCAGTTCGGTTCGCATACCACCAGCGCGGAGTGGAAGATCGCTCCTGAGGATATTTCAGCGGTGGTTCTCATGCTTCTACAAATGCCCCAACGCACCCTCGTCAGCCGCGTTGAGATAAGACCCTCCAAACCAAAGAAGTAACCATCTTCCACGATGACCCTAAAGTTTGGCATCGTACCTGCTGATGGATGATACAGAACGGCTGGTTGAAACGGCCGAGAGAAAGAAAGGGGCTGATATTATGTTGCGGGTGAATGTTCCTTTAGATCCGTCAAGAACGGGACGTGAAGCCGAGGGCCTGGAAACGAATCTGCGGAAGATGATCGTCGGACAAGACGAAGCCATTGAGCAGATCGTAAATATCTATCAAATGAACTTAACGGGGATGTCCGCGCCAGGACGGCCGGTCGGGAACTTCCTCTTCCTTGGACCAACCGGTTCGGGAAAAACCCGCATTGTCGAGGCGACCGCCGAGGCTCTCATCAAGAACCCCCGCGCAGTGATCAAAATCGATTGCGCCGAATTTCAACATAGTCACGAGATCGCGAAGCTGATCGGCTCGCCTCCCGGCTACCTGGGCCACCGCGAGACACATCCGCTGCTAAGCCAGGAAGTCTTGAACCAATACCACACGGAGACCGTCAAGATCAGCTTCGTCCTATTTGACGAGATCGAAAAAGCCAGCGATGCTCTTTGGAATCTTCTGCTGGGCATTCTGGACAAAGCTACTCTGACGCTGGGAGACAACCGCAAGGTCGATTTCTCGCGCGCCATGATCTTTATGACCAGCAATCTCGGCGCTTCCGAAATGAGCGCCCTGTTGAGTCCCAAGTTGGGATTCAATGCCTGCGAAGGGGTGCGCAAGTCACTCGCGGGAGAATCGGACGACAAACTCGACGGCAAAATCAGACGTAGTGGTGTCGAAGCGGCCCGCCGTAAATTCACGCCCGAATTCATGAACCGGCTGGACAAGATCGTCACCTTCAAGCCTCTTGGAACCGACGAGCTTCGCAAGATTCTCGACATCGAATTGAACATGGTGCAGCAGCGGATCTTCAACACGGCTACCGAGAAATCGTTCGTGTTCAAGACCACCGCGCCCGCCAAGGATTTCCTGCTGCGCGAGGGCACGGATATGAAGTACGGCGCGCGTCACTTGAAACGCGCGATTGAACGTCTTCTCGTTCAGCCCATGTCCAACTTGATTGCTACCGACCAGGTTCGCGGCGGCGATTGGATCAAGGTGGATTACGATGACGAGCGTTGCTGTATGTCGTTCATAAAGGAAGCCGAGGGGCTGCCAGTTCACGCCATGGCCGACTTGATCGACCATTCCATCGCAATCCCCGCCCTGGCTCTATCCAGCGGGGCATTGTTCGAAGCCGGCAAAACACAGTCTGCTAAAAATTCCCGGCGGACCTAAAACGTAGCGCAGCCATCCCAGTAGCGCAGGCCATCGGTTTTGGTGGCCTGCGTTTCTTCGTTCACATCTATTTTCGACAAATCTCCGCACACGTAACTTCCTGTATTTACTATTTCTTCGGTCTCGAACACCAGTTCCCCGCCTTCAACATCATGCATGTTCCGCTCCTAAGCTTAGGACGCCAGACGCATTCCGCGTCGGCCTTTCCCTTTAGGAGGAAACACATGCTTCGTTTCAAAGCGCGCCTCGCGCTGGCGTTCCCCATATTGCTGTCTACTTTCTTGTGCGCGCAACCACCGCTTACCACCATCCAGGATATTCTCTATAAGGCCGACGGGACTAGGTTCAACGGTATAGTCACGATCACCTGGAACAGTTTCAACGCGTCGAACAATTCCAACATCGCCACCCAGCAGGTCACCGCCACTGTCACGAACGGCTATCTCCGCGTCATGCTGGTACCGACCACGAACGCTGTCTCGCCCGCCGTCTACAATGTCGTCTATAACAGCGACGGAGCCATTCAGTTCACCGAAACATGGGTCGTCCCGCCCAGCACCAGCCCGCTCACGGTGTCGGCGGTGCGCTCGTCTTCATCCCTAACCGGAGATCTCGCCCTGTCGCAGTTTCAGATCACCGACGTCGCCGGACTGAGAACAGAGTTGAATATTCGACCCACACTCGGCGCGGCGTTCGCCGTTTCCCGCGCGGCCGTAATCGACGCGAGCGGCGGGATCGCGGGCGCTTCAGGAAATCTATCGGATTGCGTTCATGTCGATGGAACGTCAGGCGCGTGCGGAACTTCGTCGGCGACGTCCGATTTCGTCGATGCCCAAACGCCCTCCGGCATCGTCGATGGCTCCGACCTCGCCTTCCAGTTGGCGAACGCCCCCAGCCCCTCTGCGAGCCTGGCGCTTTATCGTAATGGACTCGCGCTGCAAGAGGGCATCGACTTTACGCTCTCTGGAAACGCCATTACCTTCGTTACCGGCAACGCACCGCAGCCCGGCGACGTGCTTCAGGCATTCTATCGACTGGCGGCATCGGGAACGTCGAGCGGCGGGACCAGTGGCAGCAGTTCGACACCGTCCTGCACCCTTTATACGCTCGCCAACAACGGAACCAATTGGACCACGGCGGCCAACTCCGCGCCTCCCACCACCGGGCCCGCTATCGCGTCTACGGTTACGCAGGATGTGCCTCTCTTCGGCCTGCCGCCGCGCGGAACGATCACGGGAATTCGAGAGAAAACGATAGCGGCCTGGAGCGGCACGGGGTTCACCACTTTGAATCTGTCGGTGGGCGATAGCGTTGGCGGACCGGCATTCTATACGCCGCCGAGCTACAATCTGACCGCGCCCGCAACGAATACCAATTTCCGCAGCACGCCGCTGTTCCTCAGCGCCACCGACGCCGGCTCGAACGTGACCGCGCACCTCACCGCGAACGCAGCCTTAAACTCTGCCGCCGTCAGTGGATCGGTCGCCATCGACGTCTGCTGGGTAACCCTGCCGTAGCAGCAGCGAACGCTCCCATTTCTGAGCCGCGCCCGGCAGGAAGCGCTCGCGCGTAAGCAAGCGCGTTTCGTCTTATCCGCGTTAATCGGCGTTCATCGGTGGCCGAACCGTTATGCCGCGCACTCCCCGCGCCCCAGCTTCAACGAATATTCGATATCGTCGCCCCAATCCCGATACATCTCGGGCGCCATCGCGGCCGGCTTGACTAAGTCGGCCGTCATCGCGCGAAATGTCTCGATCTTGTGGCGCATCACGTATTCGCGGAAGGTCTCGCTGTCCGTGCGGTTCGCAATATAGTGATCCAGCACGCGCCGGATCGCAACCGGCGTGAGCCTCGCCGGAAGGCTCTGCACCGCCAGGCCGAAACGCATGATCCCCGTTTCGTCGTAACCGCCGCCGAGCAGCATCAGGTAATACGGAACCTCTTTGCCATCGATCTTGCGGGCGTTCCCGTAAAATCCGATGTCGCCAATCCAGTGCTGGCCGCAAGCATTGGGGCAGCCGCTGGCCCGGATGCTGAGATTTTTGACGCGACTGTCGGTATATGCCGCCACCGTCTCCGACAGCACCACGCCAAGATTCATGGTCTTCGTCAATGCCAGGTTGCAGCTATACGCGCCCGGACACGTCACCACATCGCTGATCTCGCCGGCGCCGGAGTATTCGAGTCCCAACTGCTTCAGCGCCGCATAAACACGTTTCAGATTACGGAGGGGAACAAATCCCAGCATTATGTTCTGGGCAATCGTGAACCGCAGTAAATGGTCGCCCGTGCGCTCCGCGATATCCGCTACGCCGCGCATCTGGTCGCCTGTCAGATTCCCGTTCGGTACGCGAACCGTGACCACGGCGTACCCTGTTTGCTTTTGTTCGCGGACGTTCGTCTCGAGCCAGTGTTCATACTCCGGGTCGAAGGCTGCCGAATCCAAAACCGGAAGCAGTTCGCCGGTCCCGAGTGGTGGTGGAACCGATTGAAAACCACCAAATCCTTCCGGCACGCCGTCGGGCGTCGGAATGCCGCCGCCGCGCAGAATGGCATCGTACTCTTTGTCGATCTGCTCTTTGACCCACTCCCAACCGCGCTCGCGAATAATGAACTTAAAACGAGCCTTGTTCTTGTTGCCGCGATTGCCGTATTGATTGAAGACTCGCAGCACCGCCTCGATGCGATTCACCACGCGCTCCGCCGGCAGAAATTCGTCGAGCAATTGCGCTTCGCTGGGCAATGGTCCCAAGCCGCCGCCAACCAGGACGCGGAATCCGTGTTCGCCGTCGCGCAGCACTGCCCGCATGCCGACATCGTGCATATGCGTTTCCATGCAATCTTCCGGGCAGCCCGAAAACGCAATCTTGAATTTGCGCGGCATGCTGTCGGTCAGCTCTTTATGCAGGAACGCGTAGGCTGTCCGCTGCGCGTAGGGATGAACATCGAAAGGCTCGTCAGGGAGGAGTCCGCTCAACGGGCAAGCCGTAATATTGCGAACCGTGTTGTAGCAGGCTTCGCGGCTCGTGAGCCGGACATCGGCCAGACGATGCAACAGCGGCGGCACATCTTTCAAAGGAACAAAATGATACTGAATGTTTTGACGCGTCGTGAGGTGGCCTTTGCTGCCGGCAAACTCGTCGGCGACCGCGGCCATCTGACGCATTTGAGGCGCGGTCAGCAATCCGCCGGGCACCTTGGTGCGGATCATGTGAACGCCCGGCTGGCGCTGGCTATAAACGCCACGGCGCAGCCGATACGGGCGGAACTGATCGTCGTTCAGTTCGCCGCGCGTGTATTGTTCAGCCGCCTCGCGAAAGAGCTCGATATCGCTATGCGCGATCCGGTCATACTCCTCCGCTGTTTGTTCCTGCTGCACCGCTTCATCAATCATGGAGATACCCTATCGACAATAGTATCAATAAAATATCCTACTTACAATCGGGAATCTCACGATGCGCGTAGTAATCCAAGCCGTACCGCCACGACCGGTTTGGATTAGGACTGCATAATTCGCCTTCCGGCCTAGCCCGATAGTACGCTCTGGCCGAAACCGTCCGGTCCAACATTGGATAAGTAACCCAAATAACGCTGATTACGGAGAGGGTGACGCAAATTGCTATGAATCCGACAGCGAACGTTCTCGGTAACAAAAAGCAGGCGGCCGCCAGGCATAAAACAGGGATAAGCACGCGATAAGGCGGGTCGAAATGGGCATGCGACACGCCCGAAATCAAGGCCTGCGGCAGGACCCCTTCGATGATCGGGACCAAACACAACAGAATTGCCGCTGAAGCCAGAACCCAATCGGCCCGCCGCGCCTCGGCCAACGCCAACCCGCAAACCGCGGTGAGCAACGGCAACAACGGCAGGAGGTATCCCGGCAACTTGTTTTGGGATAGTGAGAAAAACAAAAATCCCAAAACGAACCCAGTTATCCAGAACTGCACGCGGCGGCCGCGATACAGTTCCCGGCGGAATAAAAGCGCCAGAAGCGGTGTCCAAGGAAACAGGCCAGCCAGCAAGACAGGTACGAAAAACCAAAATGGCCGGACATGCATCAACGCCCCTGTTGTGAATCGCGAGAAGTGCTGCACCCAGAAGAACTGATAGAGAAAATCGCTGCCGTTGCGAACCGTGACCAGCGCGTACCACGGCAGAGCGACCAAAATCCCGATCCCGAGGGCGATGAAAGCCTTTTGTCGAAAAAACCATATCGCGGGCAGGAATAGCACCAGGGGTACTAGCCCTTTTCCGAGAATCGCCAAACCCAGGCAGATCCCCGCCGGAATCACAAATCCGGCTTGAACGAGAAGCATCGCCGCGCCAAACGCCGCCGACATCGGCAGATCGGTGACGGCGATATGGCTGTAAGCGAGCCAACCCGCCGACGTCCCTAGGATGCAAGTGGAGAACGCGGCAGGCTTCAATCCCAGTTCGCGCCGCAGGAGGAAGAAATAGAAGATGAGAAAGGAAACGCCGACGATCGCGACCGGCAACCGCGGCGCGAGATCGTCGTCAAGTCCGGTCTCGAAACCGGCCGCCGTCATCCAGTACAACAGGGCCGGTTTCTCAAACCAGGGTTTATCGTTTAAACGCGGGGTAATCCAGTCTCCCGAGCGGGCCATCTCGCGGCCGATCGCGGCATATCGCGGTTCGTCCGGTCCAAGCATTCCGCTGCGCCCGAGGCCGAAAAAATATAGGAAGAACAGGGCGGCCGCTGAGATCGCCGAGACCATCCAGGTTCTGAAGGACAACCCTCAGTATAGAGCCCGTTTAGTTACCGATTCTTGTGCTCTGCATCCAGCCCTGATAGAAGAACCAGCCTCCCAGAGCAAGCCCGTACGCGACCAACACGATGGTCAGGGTCTTGCCGAAACGGTCGATCTTCTCGAGCTTTTGCGCCACTTGGAACTGCTTCGTGATGACCTTGTTCTCGCCCGACGTCACATGGACAATATCGTCTTCCTGAGTCGCGAGCATCTTACGATACATGGCCACAGCCAGCACGCACAATGCGAGCGCGAGCCAAAGAACCACCCAAATATTCAACATACTAAGGTACCTCCCTCGGCTTGGAAGAATGCAAGCGCACAGCCAGTTAGATGTGCTTTATTATCAATGCCCTGCAAGGTTGCATTTAAGCCCTTGCGCGTGGCCGCGCAACCTGTCCGGGTTTATTTCCTCACGTCACAGGAGGAACTTGATACCCTGCGCCAGCGGAACGTCGTTCGACCAGTTGATGGTGACAGTCTGACGCCGCATGTAGGCCTTCCAGGAATCGCTGCCCGATTCGCGTCCGCCGCCGGTATCCTTCTCGCCGCCGAATGCCCCGCCGATCTCCGCGCCGCTGGTCCCGATGTTCACGTTGGCTATGCCGCAGTCGCTACCGGCGTGGCTGAGGAACCGCTCAGCCGAGATCACGCTGGTCGTGAAAATCGCCGACGAAAGCCCCTGCGGCACATTGTTATGCCACTCGATCACTTCATCGAGCGTTTCGAACTCCACAACATGAAGAATCGGTCCGAAGATCTCTTCCTTCAGGATCGGCATATCGGGCCGCGATCTCACAATGGTCGGCTCGACGAAGCAACCGCCCAGCGCGTGACCACCGCACAGCACTTCCCCGCCCTGCTCGCGCATCCGTTCAAGAGCATCCTTGAACGTGACGACCGCGTCCGCGTCAATCAGCGGTCCCATCAGCGTGCCCTCGTCGAGCGGGTTGCCGACCCGAACTTGCCCATAGGCGGCGATCAGTTTCGCGGTCATCTCCGCGGCGATATTCTTCTGCACAAACAGCCGGCGCAAAGTTGTGCAGCGCTGACCCGCCGTGCCAACAGCCCCGAACAATGCCGCCCGCAAAGCCATATCCAGGTTGGCATCGTCCATCACGATTGCGCCGTTATTGCCGCCCAATTCGAGCAACGTGCGTCCCAACCGCCTGCCAACCGTCTCCGACACGATGCGGCCCATGCGGCACGAACCGGTCGCGCTGATCAACGGAATGCGCCTGTCGCCCAGCAATCTTTTTCCCACCACGTCATCATTGCCGATAATCAGGTTGAAGACGCCGCGCCACCCATGCCGGTCCAGCACGCGATTGCAGATCTGCTGCACCGCGATCGCGGTCAGCGGAGTCTTGAGCGACGGTTTCCACACCACGCAATCGCCACACACGGCCGCAATCAAAGCGTTCCAGGACCATACAGCCACCGGAAAGTTGAACGCGCTGATAACTCCGACGACACCCAGCGGATGCCACTGCTCATACATGCGATGCTCCGGGCGTTCGCTGTGCATGGTGAGCCCGTAGAGTTGCCGCGAGAGACCCACGGCAAAATCGGCGATGTCGATCATCTCCTGCACTTCGCCGCGGCCCTCCGCCAGAATTTTGCCCATTTCCAGCGTGACCAGCGCGCCGAGATCGTCCTTGAACAGGCGCAGTTCATCGCCGATCTCACGAACGATCTGCCCGCGTTTCGGCGCGGGAACCATGCGCCACTTCTTGAACACCTCGAGCGAGTTGTAAACCACCTCGTCGTAATCCTCTTCCGCGCCCATGCGAACGTGCGCGATCACATCGCCATTCGCGGGATTGAGCGAAGCGAGCAGCGGCCCTTGCGGCGACGAGATCCAATCGCCCGCGTAAGCGCCCGAATTAAGCGGCTCGATCCCCAAACGCTCCAGCAGATGAAGTGCGGTCATTGTGCCAGCCATCGAAAACCCTCCGGTCCGGCGCCGAATCGGCGTCCGGCTCTTTCTATTACACGATGCATTTTATCGACAATCTCAGCCTGAAACAGCGGGTCCAGCCACGGCAGGAAGCCGTGCTTCTCGCTGATGCGGTAAGCGGCCTCGCGTGTCGTCGCGCCGTGACGCTTCGTCTCGCGAACATGGAACGGATCGCCAATGATGTTCTCCGTCGTGTTCTCCAGAGCAGCCTGCGCCAGGCCCTCCGGACTGCACGGCAGCAATGGCGCCAACGTCGCAAACGTGCGAATCCCGTTCTCCCGCAGAGTGCGGATCGCGGCCACGCGTTCTTCCAATGGAGCGCAGTGCGGTTCATAGAGTCGCCGCACGTCATCCCGATCGGTGGTGAGCGAAAAACTGACGCGCAGGTCCGTACGCCTCGACAACTCCACCAACTTCGCAACATCGCGCACGATCAGCGGCCCGCGCGTCTGAATCGCGAAGATCCGGGGCGGCCGCGCCAGCAGTTCATCGCAGATCCGCGGCATCATGCACATCTCGGCTTCCGCCGGCTGATAAGGATCGACCAGCGGCGAGCAGTAGATCACCTGCTCGGAACGCAGCTCACGCCTCAACAACAGCGGCGCATTGGTTTTCAGAGTGGTGAACTGACCCCAACGCCGCCAATCGTCCGGTTTGAGCCCGCCGTAAACGCCCATAGTCGGCACATAGCAATACGTGCATGCGTACGTGCAATTGCGGGCCGGCGTCAGCGAGTGCGTGAATCCCGCCTGCGCGATGAAGCCCGACGTCTTGCTGAGGATGCTGCTTGTCGGCCACCCTGGAGCATGGAATCCAGCTTGGCCCTCGACAGATACTTCCCGCCCAGCATCAGCGCCGAAATTCTCTGCGTGTTGCGGATGTCTTTCAACGGATCGGCGTCCAGAAAAACCAGGTCGGCCATCTTGCCTTGCCCGACCGAACCGAGCGATTCGTCGGAATCCAGGTACTCGGCGGGCGTGAGCGTGGCCGAACGAAGCGCCTGCGCGGGCGTCAACCCGGCCTTGACCAGCAACTGCAATTCGCGGTGCAGATCGTAGCCGGGGAAAGTATAAGGGTCGCCGGTGTCGGTTCCGGCCATGATCGGGACGCCCTGCCGCTGCATCTGCGCCACCACCCACGCGAGCCGCTCGTATTGATGCGAGACCAACCCCATCGTCGATTCCGGAATATTCTTCTTGATCTCGCGCGGGTCGTCCCAGTCCTTTCGAATCGCCGCTGGGATAAAGCGAAGGCGCGGATCGTGCACGACATCGTCCGCATCCGCATACGTGTTCCGCCGCCACATGACCAGTGTCGGCACCTGATACGACGAGTAGCGGGCCATGCGTTCAAACAGAGTGCTGGCCTTCGTTGGATCGAACGTGACTAAGACGCGCTCGGCATAACCGGCCAGCGCCTTACCGTCCTTTTGCTCCATGGCGAGAGCGCGCAGCGGCCGTATTTTCTGCTCTTCGCTGGAGCACGACAACAGGACGCCCATCAAGTGTTCCATGCTGTTCTGCCGCGCCGTGATGGCCTCGTCGACGGTGACGCTGTCGGGAACATGCCCGGCCACCGGCAATCCCCATTTCCGGGCGCGCTCGATCAGCGCGAAATAGGCGTCGCGCGGCAGATGCGAAAGGATCTTGATGAAATCGACGTTGAGGTCCTGTTCGAGGTGATCGTAAGCGGTGCGCGCTTCGGCCGGTGTGCGC
Source organism: Bryobacteraceae bacterium (assembly GCA_049514735.1). Taxonomy (GTDB): domain Bacteria; phylum Acidobacteriota; class Terriglobia; order Bryobacterales; family Bryobacteraceae; genus JAICMB01. Next base: position 2,545 of record JBEKUT010000003.1, on the reverse strand, counting down.
ACCAGCGTAATTGGCAGCTTAGGATCGTCGGAAGGCGTGCCGTCGACAGGCGGTCCGCATGTCTCGATATGCGGCCCGAGCAGGTCGCCCGACTTGATCTCGGCGCGCCAGCGCTTCACCTGATCGAGATTGCTGCCCATGTCGCGCACGCCCGTGACGCCCCATGCCAGAAACATCGGGAACTGATTTTGTTTGTACCAAAGGTGGACGTGCATGTCCCACAAACCGGGGATGACATATTTCCCGCGCGCGTCGACAATCTGAGCATTATGCGTAGGCTGGATCGAAGGCGCGATGGACTGAATGCGGTCGCCATGGATCAGGATGGAGCGCCGCGCGAGAACCTCGCCCGTCTTCACGTCGACGATGTTGGCGTTGCGAATGAGAATATCGGCAGCTTGCGCATCGAACGCCAGCAGGACGAGAGAGAGTAAGAATCCGCGCAACAGCAGCTCGCTCACGCAGCGAGCGCTCCATTCGGAGCCGCGCCCGGTAGGAAGCGGTTGGCCAAAGCAAGCAAGACCGCTCCCCTGAAGATCATGTATGATTGGGGCGACCGCTCCCTGCCGGTCACGGCTCGGCTACGGTACGGTCGAGATTCTTCGTCAACTTGGGAGGGCCGCAGGCCCATGGGCACTCCCTGCCGGTCACGGCTCGGAACGGAACGCGCGTATTTTACATCTTGCATCGCTATTCCAAAAGCTTTTGACGAAGAAAGTCCAGGGCATTTTGGACGGTGAGCGCGCGGATGCGGTTGCGATCTCCGGGAAGTTTGATATGCCTCGCTCCGGTCCGGTCCGGCGCGGCCAGGCCGATAAACATGGTTCCAACATCCGCGCCATCTGGCCCCGCGTAGCCAGTCACAGACAGCGCATAATCGGAACCTGTCCGCTCCCGAGCGCCCTCGGCCATCGCGCGGGCCACTGGTTCGCTCACCGCCGTATGCTCCCGCAACAACTCTTCAGGCACGCCCAGCAGTCTCATCTTCATTTCATCGGAATATGTCAAGAAACCGCCGAGGAAATAATCGGAGCTGTTTTTCACCGACGTGATCCAATCGCCTAACATGCCGCCCGTGGCGCTCTCCGCAACGCTGAGGCTCGCCTCTTTACGGCGCAGCAGATCTCCAACCACCTTCTCGATCGGATCGCCATTGCGTGAAATAATGCGCGGCGCCAGCAACGGCTCAATCTGCCCGACCACCTCGTTGAGCAGCGCATCCGCCTCTTCCGCGGTGTCGCACTGGGCGCGGAAATGGACATCAATACCGCCAACACTCGACAGGATGGTCGTCGTAGGGTTCTTGTAGCGCGTATAAATAGGCGCAATCAACTGATCGACATTCGACTCCGGAATACCCGCGACACGAAACTGCAGCGTGCGAATCGCCCGCTGCGGAAGAATCCTCTTGAGACGCGCGGCGCACTGCTTCTGGAACATGGCCCTCAATTCGTTGGGCGGACCCGGGAGCAAAATGAGGATCTTTCCGCGCTCGTCGATCCATTGGCCGGGCGCGGTGCCGCGATCGTTCTCCAGCGCCTCGGCGCCCTGAACCAAATATGCCTGACGCTTGTTGATCTCGACCATTTTGCGATTGAATCGCCGGAAGCGTTCTTCAATCCCGTCGCAAATTTCCTGGCTGAAAACCAGATCGCGGCCCAACGCAGCGGCTGCGGCATCGCGTGTAAGATCGTCCTCTGTGGGACCGAGACCCCCGCAAAGCACGACCAGATTGGAAGCGCCGAGCGCCGTGCAGATCGAGGCCGACAGACGTTCTCGATCGTCGCCTACCACGCTCTTGCGGACTACCTCGACGCCGAGATCGTTCAACTGGCCGGTCAGCCAGAGCGAGTTGGTGTCGATTTTGGCTGGAGTCAGAAGTTCCGACCCAACCGCAATGATTTCGGCTGTCGACATCTACGGAAGAGGCTTACCGGCAATCCCAACGTCCACACGGAACAACGCATTGTTGGTGCAGACCATTAACGCGCGCGATGGCGTGAACGCCAGACCGACCACGCCCGGGCCTGAAAGGAACAGCTCGGGATTGCGGTTCTCGTCGAAGCGGATAATGCCGCGCCGTCCGCCGAGTGAAGCGGCCGCATACAAGCGACCTTCCGCATCGAACGCGATTCCCTGCGGACGCCCCAGGCCGCGATAATAGGTCTCCACTTCGCCGGCGGACGAAATGCGGTTGATGGCGTCGTAGCTCGACGTGGTAGGACCGGAGACGTAGAGGTAACCGTCGAGCCCGAACGCCAGATGGTAGGCAGCCACGGACGGTTCCAGCGTGGCGAAGACGTAGATCTGGCGCGAGCGGCTGATCTTGAAAATCGTTCCGCTGCGATCGCCAACGTAGAGATTTTCGTCCTGATCGAAAGCGAGGCCGGTCGCCACGCCCATGCCCTCGACATACACCGAAGCGTTGCCGTTCGTCGCCACCTGATACACGATGCCGTCATAACGGCTCGAAATATAGAGCACGCCGTCGTTGTCGAGCGCGAGTCCGGTGGCGTTCATGACGTCGGTCACGAACGGATGCGGC
>JBEKUT010000002.1:0-48238 GCA_049514735.1 Bryobacteraceae bacterium | reverse complement strand
CCGCAACAGTTTTCATGTTCTTCGCAATTTCACGTATGCGGGCGAAGGCTGGGGCCTCGCGAACGACGGTAAAACAATTTACATGAGCGATGGTTCATCGCAGATACGCTTCTGGGACCCGCAAACTCTGAAGGAACTGCGCCGCATTTCCGTTCACGACGGCAACCGCGCCATCGAAAACCTCAACGAGCTCGAATGTGTCCGCGGCGAGATTTACGCTAACGTTTGGACAACCAATCTAATCGCGCGCATCTCGCCCGGCGACGGCCACGTGATCGCATGGATCGATCTGACCGGTCTCTTAAAGCCCTCCGACATGACCGAGACTGTCGACGTGCTGAACGGCATCGCGTACGATTCCGCGCATGATCGTTTATTCGTGACCGGCAAGCTGTGGCCGAAGCTTTTCGAGATCAAGATCGCGCCGAAGATGTTCCGTTGAGTGGAAAAGACTATGTTCACACTTGAAGGCAAGACAGCCCTGGTTACTGGATCGGGGCGGGGAATTGGCCGCGCAATCGCAAAACATCTCGCGGCGGCTGGTGCTTCCGTAATGCTGAACGACATTGACGCGGATGTGCTGAAGGAAGCGGAAGGGGATGTGGGGCTGCGTTCGAAATCGCTGGCCGGAGACATGACCGCGCCGGATTTTCCGGGGAGGTTAGTGGAAGCGGCGATCGCCGGTTTCGGCTCCATCGATATCATCGTCAACAACGCCGGCTACACCTGGGACAATGTGATCCAAAAAATGACGGACGAGCAGTTTCAAGCCATGCTCGACATTCATATCGTGGCGCCTTTCCGTATCCTGCGCGCCGCGTCCGGTTGGATCAGAGATGCGGCGAAGCGCGAAGCGGCCGAAGGCCAGCGCGTCATGCGCAAGGTGGTGAACATCACGTCGATCTCGGGAACGGATGGCAACGCTGGCCAGGCGGGATATTCGTCCGGGAAAGCCGCGGTAATCGGCTTGACGAAAACCATGGCCAAGGAATGGGGCCGTTACAACGTGAACGTGAACTGCGTTGGATTCGGCCTCATCGAGACACGGCTCATCCAGCCGCTGTCGGGCGAAGGCGCCGCGATCGAAATGAAGGGCCGCCAGATCCCTGTCGGCGTGCAGTCGCGATTGCTCGAAACCGCGCGCGCCGCGAACCCATTGGGACGGCTTGGCACTCCCGAGGAAGCCGCCGGCGCCGTGGTGTTCTTCTGCTCACCGCTGTCTGATTATGTCAGCGGCGAAGTGCTGATCTGCAGCGGAGGCTCTCACTTCTAGCGCCCGCATACGCATCGCGCCGATCCGCGCCCGCTCATGCTCCGATTCGCCCGTTTCCCGTTCGCCCGTAACCGAGCCGTTACCGGAAGGGAGCGGTTGTCCCTGCACCGTCGAAGGCCGCTCCCTGCCGGTCACGGCTCGGTTGCGGACCAGCTCACTGCTCCGGCGGCAGCGCCAACAAAAACTGAATCATACGATCCATCTCCTGTGAACCAAATTTATACGGCGGCATCATTGTCCCCGGCGACATCTTCTGCGGATCGTTGAAATGCGCCACGAGCCACGTCTTGTCGCGACGCGTTCCGACACCATTCAGCGCCGGCCCCAGTTTCTTCCCCACCCCGTTCGCCATGTGACACGCGTCGCAATGCTGCGCCTTATAAAGCATGGCCCCTTGCACCGGACCCGCCGGAGCGTTCAAGAAAACCTTCTCGTCATCCGGATTCAGTTGCAGCATAAATTCCGCAAGCGAGTTCAATTGCGAGTTCGTCAGTTGCAGCGGCGGCATCGAGCTGCCAGGAATTGTCTCCGAGGGCTGTTTGAAATGCTGGATCATCCAGGCCGCGTTGCGATGCGGAGCGGAGATGTGAGTCAGATCCGGTCCGATCGATTTCTGCCCGCCGGCCGCATGGCACGAAGAACAATTCTCTTCGCGAAAATATCCGATACCGGCGATAGCGTCGGGCGAGAGCTGCTGCCAAGCCGCGACCTGATTCTCGGGCGACGTCACGTCCACGGCTTCCGACGGCGGTGTGGTCACGATCGCGGCAGTGGTCAGCCCGGCCCACGCCAGCACGCCCAGGCACACGAAACCAATCGCGAAAGTCCGCTTCGCGAGACGCAGCATCGGACCGCGGTCAATAAATGGAATAAGGAAAAGAAGCAGCACCGCAAGACCCGGCAGCACCGTACTGCCGACCACTTCCAGCGGTCCTTTGAAAAACTTGAGCGTCTGGAACAGGAATAGAAAATACCACTCGGGACGCGGGATGTAGGCCGTGTCCGTCGGATCGGCGAGCCGTTCCAGCGGGACCTTCGCCACCAGCGCCATGATGAACAGCGCCATGAAAGCGATGAACACGCCGACAGTGTCTTTGAAAACCTGCTCGGGAAAAAACTTCTTGCGCGGAGCGGTATCGTCTGCCGCGGGCACAACGCCATGCTTCCGCACCAGGTAGACATGGACCGCGATCAGAATCATGGTCAGCGGCGGGAGCAGCACAACATGCAGCGCATAAAACCGCGCAAACGTCACAACCCCGATACTGCCTTCGCCGCCGAGCAATCGCGTCATATACTGGCCAACCACCGGAGCCTGCCCGGCGATCTGAGTCGCAACCACCGTGCCCCAATAAGCGCGGTTGTCCCAGGGAAGCAGGTAGCCGGTCAGGCCGAACGTCATCGTCACAAGAAGCAAAACCACGCCCAGCATCCATGTAGCTTCGCGAGGCTTCTTGTACGCCCCATACACAAACACCTGAATCATGTGCGCCACCACGATCACGATCATGAAGCTCGCGCCCCAATGATGCAGACCGCGGATCATGCGCCCAGCGGTGAGTTCGGTAACGATATATTTCACGCTGTTATACGCGTCGCCGGGAGTGGGCGCGTAATTTACGGCGAGCAGGATTCCGGTGATGGCCTGCAACAGAAAGAAAAACACGGCCATGCTGCCGATAATCTGGTGCCAGCCGCTCGACGCGGGAATGTCTTCATAGAGGAAATCCCGAATCGCGGATTCGATGCCGGTGCGTTGCTCCAGCCAGACGAGAATTTTACGCATGGGGCGCCAATGGACCGATTTGAAGCTGGTTGCCTGCGATCTTGATCTGATAACGATCGAGCGGGCGCGGCGCCGGTCCGCTCAACACCTTGCCGTCGATGGAAAACACCGAGGTATGGCACGGACACAAGAAGTTCTTCGAATTCTGATCCCAGTGGTAGGCGCATCCAAGATGCGTGCATTGCGGCGCGAACGCGATGGCCTGGTTGTCACCGGTTTTGACAACCCACGCCGTCGTTTTCTCGCTGCTCACTTTCCAACCGTCCACTTTGTTGATGCGAAACGAGACTTCCTGCGGCGTGCCGGCCGGTATCTGGGTCAGATCCGCGGCGTCCACCCATTGCGCTTTTTTCTTGGCGCGCGGCGGCAGGAAAAGGTAGACGAATGCCGGTATGGAAATCATTGCGCCCATCGCAGCGCCCAGACCGTAGATAAAGGAAAGATGGTAGAAGTGCCTCCGCGAAGGCGTGGCGGATGTTTGTTGAGTCATGGCAGACGATTCAGGTTATGGAGTAACCACGAAGCTTACAGGTTACGACAAAACGCGTAGCGCAGGCCATCGTCTTACGCGGCCTGCGTATTTCGCCGTCATTCCGGAGAACAGGCAGCCTGCAACGTCGACCTCAAAATCGCCTCGACATCCGGCGAAAGCTTCTTGCCCGCGCAGGTGACGTAGAACACGTCAAGAGCTTTCTGCGCCTCCGTGTCGATCAGAATTACTTCGATGTTGCAACCCGCGGCCGCGATGGTGGAAGTCAGATCGTAAAGCAGGCCAGGACGGTCCTCCGCGATAATCTCAACCAGGGTGGCCGTGGCGGAAAGATCGTTGTTAAAAACCACTGAAGGCTTCACACGATTCTTCACGGTCTGCCGCGGACGCTTCTTCAGAAGCTGCTTGACATCGATTTTCCCGAGCACGCAACGCGTCACCGTGTCGCGCAACTTGTCCCCTTCGCTCGGATTGAGTTCCAGCGTCCGCAGCGGATCGGCAAAAACAAAACTATCGAGGATGACGCCCTTGCGATTCGCGAACGCCTCGGCTTTTAGAATATTGACGCCGAAACTCGCGAGCGCGCCCGATATGGATGCCAGCAGAGCCGGCCGATCCGGCGCGATCACCGTCATCTGATAAGTCCCATTCGATTTGAAAATATCGAGAATGGTTCCGCATCGCGCCTGTTGCATATGCCGGTCGATTTCGGCGTCGGTATGCGTGCGGAGATAGCGCGTCGGAAAACCTTCCAAAAACTCTGCGCGGGGCGTATGCAGTTTGGGCTGGATTCGTTCCGTTTCGAGCTCGCGCGTTAGTTCCGCGCTGCCCACCGCATAAGCGCGCCAGAGCTGCGCGAGACGCCACGGAGTCATGGCGTCGGGATTGACGGAGCTGATATCGGCATAAGTCAGCAGCGTTAGCAATTTCAGCCGCTCGACGGTGCCAACCTGATCGGCGATGTGGCGCGCCGTCATGGGATCGCCCAGATCGCGCGACGTCATGACGGACGAAAGATCCAGGTGATGGCGAATCAGAAACTCCACCGTGGCGCGGTCGGCCACCGGCACACCGAAGCGGTCGAACACCGTCTTGGCGATTTCAAACGACCGGACCACGTGATCGCCCGCGCCCTTGCCGATATCGTGCAGCAGCAGCGCCAGGCGCAGCAGGTCCGGACGGTCGACTTCCGATACGAGTTCCGCAAAGCGGACGCGCAAGCCCTCCTTGGCTTCAGCGACGTCCTCCAGCGACCGCAACGTGAGCAGCGTGTGCTCGTCCACGGTGTAGCGATGATAGAAGTCACGCACCACCAGGCAGTCGATATTCTTCCATTCGGGAATAATCTTGTCGAGCACGCCCGTTTCATGCATGGCGCGCAGGCCGAAGCTGCAATGGGGCAGGTTGAGAAGCTCCCGCATGTAGCCCCACGGCGGCGTCACGGGCTCGCATTCCGCCAGACGCCGCTCCGTATCCTGCGCTAACGGAATCTGGTGCCGCGAAATAAATACCATCAGGCGCATCACCATGCCGGGATCGGCTTCCAGGCGATGCGGATCGCGCAGGTACACGCGCTCGCGCAACACCGTGAATTCGGTGGTGGAAACGCGGGAGCGCCAATCGCGAAATTGCGCCAGCAGGCCGGCGTTGGCGCTTTCCACGGCATCCATGGCGCGTGTCACAGTATGGAATATCTCGCGGGCGTTGCGGTAATAAACGCGCATCCACTCCTCTGGCGTCTCAGACAACATCTCCTGCGCCTCGAAACTCAAAACATTGTTGTCGCGCCGCGACCAGTCATGCAGAAAAAATCTTACCGTGCAAATAAATGCGCGAGCCTGCGCGGTGGCGTCGACGATATCCTGCGCGCCCGCCGCCCCAATCTTCTGCAGCCAATGGATCACATGCACGTCGCGCAGGGCGCCGGGATGTTCTTTTACGTTGGGTTCGAGATGATAAATCGTGTCCTGGTATTTGATATGGCGCTCGCGGGCGGCTTTGCAAAGATCGTGCGCGATGGTAGATTTCTCCGCCGCCAGAAATTTCGGGAAGCGCTTCTGCAGATCGGCAAATCGCGAAGGTTCCCCGCACACATAGCGCTGATCGAGCAGGCTGATGGTCAACTCCAGATTGCCGTCGTGCAGTTCGCAGCAATCGGCTACCGTGCGAACCGTCTGGCTCACGCGCAGGCCGCCATCCCAAAGGATCCGCAGAAATTCCGAGATCGCGCTCTTCACGTCGTCGTTGTCCGGCACGCGATCCACCAGCAATAACAGATCGACGTCGGAATAAGGAAACAACTCCCGCCGCCCGTACCCACCCACGGCGGCCACTGTGACAGCGGGACGCGTGCGTTCGAAGGCCGCCGCGACGGCGCGGTCGACGTTCGCCGCGCGGTTGGCCAGCATGGTATCGGCGGTTGCCGGATCAAAGCTTTTTGCTGCGGCGTTCAAAGCGCTCCTTCACCACGGTCGTCATTGCGGATGCGAATGGCGTCCGCGACATCGAACACAAATACCTTGCCGTCGCCGATCTTGCCGCTGCGCGCGGCCTCCACCAGCGTTTTGATAATCTCCTCGGCGCGATCGCTGGGCACTACCAGCTCCAGCTTCATTTTCGGAAGCAGGTCCACCTGGTATTCCATTCCGCGATAAACCTCTTTGTGACCCTTCTGGCGTCCATGGCCGCGAACTTCCAAAACCGTCATGCCATCCACGCCGATGGCCTTCAATGCTTCCCTGACCTGCTCCAGCTTGTGCGGTTGGATGATTGCTTCTATTTTCTTCATGATTTCTCCTGTTGGCTACGCGTCGAAATTATACACGACACTCGCAGACCTCAGGATAACGGGGTATTCATCGACAGGAGTGAATACAGATCTACCGGGCTGATGGCGACATGGCATGAACCATGATCGTCCAGGAGTACGGCGAAAGTGCAATGGAAAGTTCTATGGGGGGTATAGGTTATTTCTATCCGCCGCGTTTTTTAACGCTCGACGGCTAGACGGTCAGCATTTCGGCTTCTTCCAGTGAGCGTCGGATTTCTTCGTTCGGCGGCCGCCAGCGATAGCCGCCGACAAACTCGATTCCAATCGAATACTTGGCGCCTTTGTGGGCGCAGCTTCGCACCGTACCTCGCGCCTGCAGCCCGAGTTTTTCGCCGCGGACGGAGACATCGGCGCGAATCGGCAGCGGATCCCACAGTTCGAAACTTAAGCCGGATTCCGATATGTCGAAGGAACGCGTCAGGGCGGATTTATCGGTTCCTTTGGCATCCTGCCAACCGATTCGAATGGTCGCTTCAAAAGCCTTGCGGACGTGTCGCCTTTGGTTTCGCCTGACCACAACTTATAGATCGGCTGACGGCGCGAAACTCTTTACCGTTGCTTCCTTCGACAGGCCACAAAACCCGATGGCCTGCCCTACCATCAGTCGGTCTCTCGCAGGTTCAGGTTCGTCAACAGCCGGTGCAGGTAGTTCGGGTGCACGCCGAGCAACTTGGCGGCCTCCGTGTAGTTCCCTACCGCCTGCTCGATGGCGCGGTGAATCAGGTTTCTCTTGGCCTCCAGAACGCCCTCGTGGTAGCGCGTCGCCGAGGCTCCGGACGAGGCGGGTTTCTCAAGCAGCTCCTCGGGCAGATCCTCCGGCAGGATCACATTCGTCGAGCCAAGCACTACGGCCCGCTCGATGGCGTTCTCCAATTCGCGCACGTTTCCCGGCCAATCGTAGTTCGTAAGAATCGCCCGCGCCGCCGGCGATATTCCTACGATGTTCCGTTTAGATTTTCCCCCGTGCTTGGCCGCGAAATAACTGGCCAGCAGCGCGATATCTTCCCGCCGTTCACGTAATGCTGGCATTTTCACCGCTACGACGTTCAGCCGGTAGAACAAATCCCGCCGGAAGCTGTTATCTTTCACCGCCTCTTCCAGGTTCTTGTTGGTCGCCGCGATAATGCGTACGTCAAGCTTAATCGATCGCGTCCCGCCCACCCGCTCGAATTCCCGCTCCTGTAAGACGCGCAACAGCTTCGCTTGCAGCGCGGGCGCGAGCTCGCCGATCTCATCCAGAAAAACCGTTCCGCTTTCAGCGCTCTCGAGTTTTCCTTTCTTTTGCCCGAATGCTCCCGTAAAGGCACCCTTTTCGTGGCCAAACAGCTCGCTTTCGAGTAATGTATCGGTGATCGCCGCGCAATTAATCGCGACAAAAGGCTTCGCGGAGCGCAGACTATTTGTGTGAATTGCCCGCGCAACCAGCTCCTTACCCGTTCCGCTCTCGCCGCGAATCAGCACCGTCGCCTCACTCGGCGCCACCTTGCCGACGAACTGGAAAACTTCCCGCATACGCGTGCTCTCGCCCACCATGTCGTGTTCGAGATTGATCTCATCCTGCAGCCGGCGGTTTTCATTTTCGAGTAGTTCCACCTGCCGCGCATTTTCGAGCGTCACCGCAGCGATGCTGCCGATGGCGGTGACCAGTTGCAGCAGATCCTCGTCGAAGGGCGACGCCGGGTTGCTCGCATCCAGGTACAACACTCCGCGAATGCGCCCCAGGAATTCCAGAGGAACAACCAACAACGAGCTCACGTGCGGAAGAACCAGGCTCTGCGCGGTGTCGTACGTGGCGTCGCCGGCGACATCGTTGGTGATGATGGCGACTCCCTCTTCCAAAACCTGCGACAACACCGTGCGGCTGAGATTCACGGGCGCGGTGGACTCTTTGCCCGACGCCCGGTCGAACACCAGAACCGAGGTGAAGTCCGTGGAACCTTCTTCCACCAGAAGAATCGCGGCATGATTCGCCGGAGCCACTTCGAGCACCGATGCCAGTACTTGACGCTCGATCTCGTCGACCCGCCGCAGGCTGTTCAGCGAACGGCTTATTTTGAGCAGCGCGTTCAGGTCGCGCACCTGGCGGGCCGTCACTGGAAGCGTCTTTTGCCCTTCCGCTCCGGATAAGTAGCGCGCCTGCTCCCGGCGCAGAACGATCGTCGAGCCGCCGGGCGACTCGTCGTTCAGTCGCAGCGAACCGGAACCCGCTGTCGATTCGTCATTGCCAGGAAGAAATACGAACAGCGAGTTGCCGACGCGTATTTCATCGCCTGGTCCCAGCGGGCTCTCCTTCACCGGCACACGATTGACGAACGTGCTGTTGCGGCTGTCGAGATCCTTAATCTTGAAACGCACGCCGTCGAACAGGATGACGCAGTGATAACGCGATACGGAACTGTCCAGGATCGACACGGTGTTGGAAGGATCGCGTCCGATGCTGGTCTCGTCCGGCGACAGGGTGAAGCTGGCGCCCTTGAGTGGCCCCGCGATGGCATCAATGGTCGGAATCGCGGGCGCCTTCGTTTCTCTTATTAGTGCCAAAACAGAGTATATCCAAAAAAACGGGTCTCGGATAGCCCATTTACATCAGGGGGTTATAGGATTCAAATTAATTTATTTAATTAAGTAAGTCTGTGACTAATATTATAGCATTAGCCCAGGCGCGAAGCCGTTCAGGATCGTTTGAAGCCGCAAAAGTCCCCGAGCCGGGCCTCCAGCCCGCGAACGCGCCCGGCGACAGTCCGCAGCGCGTGTTCGAGCAGCGTTACGCCGAGTTGCGGATCGACATGACAGAGTCTGGCGAGCGCGGCGCCTTCCATGCACAGCGCGGTGCAGCGCTCGCGCGCGCGGACTTGAAACAGCGTTTCGTGGCGTGGCAGCAGCGACGACCAACCGATGGCGTCGCCGGGCTCCAGCGCCTGCACGAAGACCGTGCAGAACCCGCTCGCTACCTCAACCGCAGCCCTTAAGAAGCAGAGAAAACATGCGCGATTCTTCGCCCACGACCACAATCAACTCGTTCTCTTCGAACTCGGCCTCATGCCCGAGTGAATCCAACACTTGCAGTTGGGATTTCGTGAGTCCGGTAACGAAGTGGTCGGCAGTGCGTTGCATTCAAGACTCGATTCCGTTTGTCAGGCAGTTGAGGGGCCAAGTCGAGGCCTGTTTCATTTGAAGGCGCTCGAAGCGTTTCGAGGGTGAAACCCCGCAGCCCCTGGGTAACTTGGCGCTACCTTGAATCCGATGAGTCTCTTGCACTGATACCGTCAACTTGTCGGCTATAACCGTGCGGCCAATAAGGGCCTGCCATGCTCGTGCAAACGCCGACAGCTCCAACATCGCTCGATATGCATGGCATTTTGAATCCGCGATCGCAACGGCGCCTTATTCGTACCTCAGGGCGGCCACCGGATCCACTAACGCAGCGCGACGCCCAGACGGCTCCTGGGAATCCCAGTGCGATCGATTGCAATTAGAACCGCGCTCTCACCCACGACCCGTCTGAGCACTCGTGCACGGCACGCGCCCGAGAAGATCCGTAATCTACCGGATGCCGCGCTGGAAGAATAGCTCTTCAATCGCCGCTCTGCTGCAGGAGCTTCGCTACCAGCGCCGTCCAACCTGTCTGATGACTCGCTCCCAGCCCTTCCGACGTATCGCCGTTGAAGTACTCATTGAACAAAATGTAGTCGCGAAAATTCGGATCGGTTTGAAACTTCTCATTGGCCCCGAAAACCGGACGGCGGCCTTCTTCGTTCCGCAGAAACATGCGCGAGAGGCGCCGCGACAGCTCGGCTGCAATATCGCCCAGGTTCATCTTCTTGCCCGATCCGGTGGGAAAATCAACCATCAAATCGTCGCCAAAATAGTGATGGAACTTCTGCAAAGATTCGATCATGAGAAAGTTCACCGGAAACCAAACCGGGCCGCGCCAGTTCGAGTTTCCGCCGAACATGCCACTTTGCGATTCGGCCGGCTCGTAATTGACGGTGTACGCTTCTCCGCCGGAGCGGAAAACATAGGGATGATCCTTGTGGAACCGCGACAGCGACCTCAGTCCGCCCGGCGATAGGAATTCGTTCTCATCCAGCATGTACGCCAGCGCCCGCTCTAATTTAGGCCGCTGCATCACAGAGAGCAGCCGCCGTTGCGCCTGGCCCTGACGCGTCATGGAAGCGATGTTGCAGCAGAGATCCGGACGATGCGCCGCGAACCAGTTCATGCGCCGCTTGAAGCCCGGCAGCGAATCGAGACAGTCCTGATCCAACGTTGCCACGGCAAAAATAGGAATCAACCCGACAAATGAGCGCACGCGCAGCGGTTGGGTCTTTCCATCGGGTGTGCGCAGTTGGTCGTAATAGAAACCGTCTTCCTCATCCCACAGACCATCCCCGCCCACGTCGTTCATGGCAGTCGCGATAAATAAGAAGTGTTCGAAGAACTTACTCGCAATATCTTCATAAGCACGGTCGTGCGGGCACAGATCGATCGCGATCTGTAACATCACCAGGCTATACATGGCCATCCATGCCGTAGCATCCGCCTGCTCCATTTGTCCGCCGCCGGGAAGCGGTTTACTGCGGTCGAACACTCCGATGTTATCGAGTCCCAGAAAGCCGCCTTCGAATATGTTATTGCCTTCGGAGTCTTTGCGATTTACCCACCAAGTGAAGTTCATCAGCAGTTTATGATAGGCCGCTTCTAGAAACTCATAGTCTGGCTTGCCTTGTAACTTCCAATCGATCTTGAAGACGCGCCAGCAGGACCACGCGTGAACGGGCGGGTTAGCGTCGCTGAATTCCCATTCGTAGGCCGGTAACTGCCCGTTCGGAGACATGTACCATTCCCGCAGAAAGCGCGAGAGCTGGCGCTTCGCGAAATCGGGATCGATCAGCGACATCGGAATCATGTGAAAGGCGAGATCCCAGGCGGCGTACCAGGGATACTCCCACTTATCGGGCATCGATAAAATATCGTCGTTATAGATATGTTTCCAGGTGCTGTTACGGCCGCTTAGCCGCTGCGGCGGCGGAGGCGGAAAGGCGGGATCGCCGGCCAGCCACTGCTGGATCACGTAGTGATAAAACTGCTTGCTCCATAACAGGCTCGCGAAGGCCTGGCGCTGCACCATTTTTCCATCGGACGACAAGCGGTCCGGGGCGAAGCAGTAGAACTCGGCCGCTTCCTGGATGCGCTGTTGAAAGACGAAATCGGATGCCGGAGCTTCGCCGGGACGTTCGTGCAGCCGGAACCGCAGCGTCGTCGCCTCACCCGCCGCGAGATCGAACTTATATACGGCGCAGGCTTTGGTCCCTTTGCCGTCGGGCCGCACCGCATCTTTCTTGCCTTGAATGATGTAGTCGTGGAATGCGTCTTTGAAATATGAACTCTTGGAAGGATCGTTAAAGAGCAGCGGAGTATTGGTTTCGTTGTCCGTGAAGAGGACTTCGGGCGATCCGTCGAGTTCGAAGATGTGACTTCCCAGGGTCGCCTCATTCACTTGGATCTTACACTGGTCGGCCCGGTATAACTCGGGCCGCGCGGACTTACTCTCATTCCACGACCACGTATTGCGGAACCACAGCGTCGGGAGAAGATAGAGCGGTGCGCTTTCCGGTCCGCGGTTGACCGCTGTAACCTTGATAAGTATGTCGTTGAAATCCGACTTGGCATATTCAACGAAGATATCGAAATAGCGATCTTCGGCGAAGATGCCTGTGTCGATCAGTTCATATTCGCGCTGAGTCCGGTCCCGCCGGGCGTTTTCCTCCACGAGCGCGGCGTACGGAAATTCGCCTTGCGGATACTTATAAAGCCCTTTCATGTAGGAGTAAGTCGGCGTCGCGTCCAGGTAGTAATAATATTCCTTGACGTCTTCGCCGTGATTGCCTTGCGGGCCGGATAGTCCGAAGATGCGCTCCTTCAGGATGGGATCGCGGCCGTTCCAGAAGGCGAACGCGAAACACAGGCGCTGGTGGTTATCGCAGAGGCCCAGGATGCCATCTTCGGTCCAGCGATACGCGCGGGAACGGGCATGCTCGTGTGGAAAGTAATTCCAGGCATCGCCGTTGGCGCTGTAATCCTCGCGCGGATTGGCCCACGCGCGGACGGCGAGATACGGCCCCCAGCGCTCCCAATATTTTTCATGCCGCTGGGATTCCAGCAGTCGTTCCGTCTCGGCTCCCATGCTTTCGCCCCAGAGCGGTTCAGACCAAAACTGTTAGCGCAGATTCTGTGCGCACCACCGGCCGATACAGGGTGTCGCGTTCCAGCGGCTCGCGGCCGGCTTCCCGGATCAGGCGCAGCAGTTCGCCGCGGCGCAAGGATTGGCTGGTGGTCGCGCCGGCATCGTGATAAATCTTTTCTTCCACTACGGTTCCATCCAGATCGTCGGCGCCAAAGCGCTGCGCGATTTGGGCGATGCGTGGCGTCATCATGATCCAATACGCCTTGATATGTTCGATGTTGTCGAGCAGAAGGCGCGCCACGGCGATGTTCTTCAGATCGTCGAAGCCGGTGGTTTTCGGAATGTGATGCAGCGGCGTATTGTCGGGATGAAACGCCAACGGAATGAAAGTCTGGAAGCCGTGAGTCTCATCCTGCAGACCCCGCAACTTCAGGAGGTGATCGACGCGATCCTCTTCATTCTCGATGTGCCCGTAAAGCATGGTGCAGTTCGATTTCAAACCGACCTGATGCGCAGTGCGCGCTACATCGATCCACTCGCCGCCATCGATTTTGTGATCGCAGATAATGCGGCGAACGCGGTCCTTGAAAATCTCGGCGCCGCCGCCGGGAAGTGAATCCATGCCGGCGTTCTTCAGCTTGAGGAGCGTTTCGCGATACGACAGTTTGGCGCGCTTTGAAAGATAGGCGATCTCAACCATCGTGAGCGCCTTCAGATGCACCTGCGGAAAGCGTTCTTTGAGTCCGCGCAGCATCTGACAGTACCAGTCGAGCGTCAACTCGGGATGCAGACCGCCGACAATGTGAAATTCCGTGATCGCTTCCGACCAGCCTTCGCCCGCGCGATACCAGATTTCTTCGAGCGACCAGGTGTATGCTTTCGGATCTTTGGCCTTCTTGCCGAAGGCGCACAACTTGCAACTCGCCACGCAAACGTCGGTGGGATTGATATGGCGATTGACGTTGAAGTAAGTGACGTTGCCGTGCTTGCGCTCGCGGACCAGGTTGGCCATGTAGCCGGTAGCGAGAATATCGGAGGAACGGAACAACGTGACGCCATCCTTGAAATCGAGCCTGACGCCGGCCTCCACCTTCTCCAGAATGGGTTTCAGACGCCCGTCTTCAATCTCAATGCGCATAAATATCCGCCGCCCAAAACAAGAAGAATAACACGCTGACGTAGCCATTCACGGTGAAAAACGCTGCATTCACGCGTGACAGATCGTTAGCTTTTACGAGACTGTGCTCGTAGACCAGTAGCGCCACGATAGCCGCGATCCCCAAGAGGCTGAGCCATCCGAGATGGAAGGAAGCGGCCAACGCCAGAAGGCACCCGACCATGGCAACGTGCAGCGCGCGGGCGATCCAGAGACCGTTGGAGATTCCGACGCGGCTCGGAATACTGAAGAGCCCCGAAGAGACATCGAACTCGTAATCCTGGCACGAGTAAATGATGTCGAAGCCGGCGGTCCAGAAGGTGACCGCGGCAGTGAGCCAAAGAATGCGAGGATCGAGCGATCCGGCCATCGCGATCCACGCCGCCGCCGGTGCGATGCCGAGGCAAAATCCGAGAACCAGGTGCGAGAGCGAAGTGAATCGCTTGGTGAATGAATAGAAGAAGACGATTCCTAAAGCCAGCGGCGCGAGAGCCAGACAGAGCGGATTGAGCATAGCCGCCGCGGCGAAAAGCACCATGGCCGAAACGAAAACAAAACCCCACGCGAAGCGGCTGCTGAGGATGCCGGCGGGTATGTGCCGCATGCTGGTGCGCGGGTTGCGGGCGTCGAAGTTGGCGTCCAGGATGCGATTGAACGCCATGGCCGCGGATCGCGCTCCGACCATCGCGAGGACGATCCACAGAAGCTTGTGCCACACCTCGCTCGCCGGCAGATGGAACTCGCGAACGGCAAGGAACGCGCCGGTCAGCGCAAACGGAAGGGCGAAGATGGAATGCTCGAACTTGATCATGTCGAGCGTCAGACGAACTCGTTTCCAGAATGCCAATCCGTTACCATTTTAGTTCATGCGCGTTCCGTCGCTCGCGGCTAGCGCCGTTTTGCTTACAACATTTTCGATCTCATGCGGTTTAACGTCCTCGTCCCATACCGATTTGCATTCGCAGGACGTGACGTTGCCGGGCGGGCAGACCATCCATGTCGAAACCATGATTTCCCGGGTGGACCTAATGCGGGGGATGATGTTCCGGACCTCCCTTGCTACCGATCATGGGATGCTGTTTGTGCAGAAGGAGCCGGGTCTGTACACTGCCTGGACTTATCAAGTCGAAATTCCGTTGGATATGATCTGGATGGACAAGTCGCATCAGATTGTCGAGATCGTGGAGAAGGTGCCACCTTGCCGCACTAAGGCGAGCCAGTGCCCGAGTTACGGCGGGACGAAAATAGCCCAGTACGAACTGGAGTTGGCTGGCGGGATGGCGCGTAAATACGGGCTGCAGATCGGACAGCGGCTGGAATTTTAAAACATGACACAAGAACAACTGCGCGGGATGCTCGAAGAAGTGCGCTCCGGCGCGACACCGGTGGATGCGGCGCTCGATCGCATCAAGCACCTTCCCTTCGAAGATCTCGGCTACGCCAAACTGGACCATCATCGGGCGCTGCGGCACGGCATTACGGAGGTCATCTTCGGGAAGGGTAAGACTCCCGATCAGGTGCTGGGCATCGCGCACCGGCTGCTGGAAAAATCGCCGAACCTGCTGGTGACACGGGCCAGCCGCGAGATTGCCGACGCGATGAAAGAGATCGTTATCGACGCCGAATATTTCCCGCTCTCGGGCGCGATTCGCGTCTGGCGCGACCGCAAACAGTCCGGCAAAGGCAAGATTGCGGTAGTGTCGGCGGGCACCAGCGATATTCCCGTGGCCGAGGAAGCGCGGTTGACCGCGGAGGTTATGGGCAACGAAGTCGAGGCGATTTACGACGTCGGTGTGGCCGGCATTCATCGCCTGCTGGCGAATAGCGAGCGCCTGATGGAGGCTCGGGTATTGATCGTCTGCGCGGGTATGGAAGGCGCGCTGCCGAGCGTAGTTGGCGGACTGGTGTCGGTGCCTGTGATCGCGGTCCCGACCAGCGTGGGCTACGGCGCGAGCTTTCATGGTCTGGCGGCGCTGCTCGGAATGCTGAACAGTTGCGCGAGCAATGTGACCGTTGTGAACATCGACAACGGATTTGGCGCAGGGTACGTGGCGAGCCTGATTAATCGGTTGTAAGGCGTTGTTAGTTCGTAGTTGCTAGTTGTTAGTTGCTCGTTGGTGGTTAACATTTGGTTTCCATGTCAAACGTTATGTATCTCGAGTGCGCTGCTTGCGCAAGACGGTACGAGGCGCGCAAACTGCAGGGTCTTTGCGAATGCGGCGGACCGTTGCTGGTCCGCTACGAGATCGATGCAATACGGGCGGGCTGGCCGCGGGACGCTGTCGCCGACGGTCCCGACACGATGTGGCGCTACGCTCCGATTCTTCCGGTGGAAGACCCGTCGCACATCGTTTCGCTCGGCGAAGGAATGACGCCGCTCATTCATGCCAAGCGGTTGGGGAAACAGCTCGGAGCGGACGATGTTTGGGTGAAAGACGAAGGCATCAATCCGACCGGTTCGTTCAAGGCCCGCGGATTGTCGTGCGCCGTTTCGATGGGCGTGGAATTGGGAGTGAAGAAATTCGCGATTCCATCGGCGGGAAATGCGGCAAGCGCCCTGGCGGCCTACGCGTCGGCGGCCGGGCTGGAAGCTCACATCTTCATGCCGCGCGATGTGCCGCAATCCAATTACATCGAGTGCAAGGCGTTCGGCGCTCACGTCACTTTGGTGGATGGACTCATCAGCGATTGCGGCAGGATTGTCGCGGTGCGCAAGGATGCCGAAGGCTGGTTCGATATCACCACACTCAAAGAACCATACCGCATCGAAGGCAAGAAGACGATGGGGTATGAAGTGGCGGAACAGTTCGGCTGGGAGTTGCCGGACGCGCTGTTCTACCCGGCCGGCGGCGGGGTCGGAATGATCGGGATGTGGAAGGCGTTCGACGAGATGGAGGGGCTGGGCTGGATCGGCTCGAAGCGTCCCAAGATGATCGCGGTGCAGGCCGCGGGATGCGCGCCGATGGTGAAGGCGTTCGAGGAAGGAAAGGCGAGCAGCGATTTCTGGAATGACGCGAGCACGGTGGCAAGCGGGCTGCGAGTGCCGAAGGCGATTGGCGATTTTCTGGTGCTCAATGCCGTGCGGGAGAGCGGCGGCACGGCGATCGCGGTGAGCGACTCCGAGATGCTGGATGCCGGAATCGAGCTGGCGTCGGCGGAGGGAATTTTCGCGGCGCCGGAGGGCGCGGCTTGCGTCGCGGCTTTGAAGAAGCTGTTGGAGCATGGTTTCCTTAAAGATTCAGAGCGGGTTGTTTTGTACAACACAGGGTCGGGGTTGAAATACCTGGAAGCGTATTCGACGCGCTTCCCGAGATCGGCCGCGGGCGAGCAGGATAAGCTCGGCGGATTGATTACGCCAAGGTAGAACAGCGTACTGCGTACTGCGTGCGGTGTACCGCGTGCGGCGGCCGCTGCGGGCGCAAGATTACTGGATGTCGAAGTCCGCGAGGCGCTTGGCTGTACTTCCGCCGGAATCGACGGCAGTCATTTCGAGCTGATAGCTTCCCGGGGCCAGGGCGTCGAGCGGGACTTTCATCCCGAGCGGGATCACGGGATTTCCTTTCTGGATCATGTTGTCAATTCTAGACATGCCGGAATCGAACTTCTCCGCGGCGGTTTTTCGGTCGAGTACGCGGATCTTTATCGCGACGACCGGAACTTTTGCGGCCGGGTCGTTATTTGCAAGAAGGGGCTCATACGCTTCGGCGTATACGACAACGGAGTCCGTTTTCTTGAAGGTCGTTGAACCGGCCGGAACAATCTGGAGGCCCTGTGTGATGAGCGGGGTGCGGTCCTGAAGCAGAACAGAATCGAGCGATTGGCCCGATTCGGACACCTTGAAAAAGTTCTTGCTAAGGGCGAGGGCGCTGAGTTTGAAATGCTTGCTGTCGAAGGGTTCGACGACGAGGGGCATTTCGAGTTTGCCGAAGTTCTCGCCACCCGATACAAAAACGACTTTGAGATTGTAAGTTCCGCTGGCGACATCGAACTGGCTCTCATAATGCACGGGCTGCTCGGCCGCGGATTCCACCTCTTTCTTGGAGCCGCTTTGCAGCTTCACAGCGTCGCTGAAACGAGCGGCCACGGCGCCGTCAGGTTTATAAGCGATCCCGAGGATATTGACTTCGGAGTGGAATTTTCCTTTGGCTTTTTCATATTTCACGGCATCGCCGGGGATTTCGATGGCGACATTGACGCGAGCGGTATTCGGCGAGGTGAAGAAGAAAGGCAGTTGCATGGACGCCGCGACATTGCCGCGCGCCGCGGCTTCGGCACGATTCTCGAGATCCTTTTCGATGGGATTCCCGGCGAGCAGATCCAGGGATTTCACGTTGCAATAGCCGCTGCGGGCGCGGATGACGGCGCCAGAGCGCTCCGTCTTGACCTTGATGGTGTGACAGCTCCCGATTTCGGACTCGGTTGGCTCATAGCCAAGCACATAATATTGGTTCTGCTCTTTTCCAATTTTCCCGAGACCACTTAACAGGTCGTTGGTGTTGGCGATGATGAATCCGCCAGTGCCGGAGGCGAGAGCGTACAGGACTTCCTGATTGGTGGAAGCGCTTTGGGGAAAATTAGGAACAATGGAACGCGGATTATAGACCGTGTTGTTGAGATTATTGTTTCCACCGGAGCCGCCGCCTGGAGAGGTGGTGGTTCCTCCGGACTTGCCGGCCGTTCCGGAGCCTCCGTGCCCCGCGCCGGCACCCCCACTTCCCGTTCCAACGGGAGCGCCGCCACCGCTGCCGCCACGTCCACCGCCGCCAGTGCCCCCGCCGCCACCCGTACCACCACCACCGCCGCCTCCTCTTTGAAAGAAGGCGAAGCCATCGGGCGAGGGAATGTAAGAAGCGAGGCGGACGATGGGAGTGTCAGGCGGCGTCAGAAAGGCGCCGGGCGGCACGGCTGAAGGAGCTCCCGAAACCAGCCCGCGCACGTCGATGGGGTAAATGGCAACGTTCGCTTTGTTACACGTATCGACGACGGCCGTAACTTCGGAAAGGAGTTCTGAGTTGAGTGGGAATCCGGCACTGAGCAGCACGAGTATTTTGCGGCCTGGCACGGCTGTCAGATTCTTGGCCATGGTTCGCAAGGCGAGCAGCACATCGCGCGCGCCAAAAGCAGCCGCGCCGCCACCAAGGCGAGGCATGGTGGTGGAAGCGATTTCGACGGGTTGGTTGGGAGAGACGGAGGAGAATTTCACGCCACTGACAACCTGTTTGAGACGCTCCGCATCGCCGGTAAAGTTCTGGGCGATTTGCAAGCTGCCGCCGAAATTAGCGATCGCAATTAAACGGTTGGGGCCGGTGTTGGACTCGATAAATTTCGAAGCTGCGTCGCGGGCGCGTATTTGATCGCCAAAATCCATGGTGGAGTTGTCGAAAAACAAGACGAGGTATCGCGTCTGCGAATTCGAAGGAGACGAGGGGTCCGCTTCGAACGAGAAGCTCTTGATCTGCTGCTCCTTGTTATCCTCCCAAACCTTGAAATCCTTTTGCGACAGATCGCCGATATAGGCGCCCTTCTTGTCCGTCACGACGGTGTCGACGAGAACCAAACGGGTCTCGGATTGAATCGTGGGGATCTTGGGCAGCGCGGCGTCCTGGGCCTGGACCGGCGCGAATGCGGAAGAGAGGATGAGAGCCGCAAGGCTTCGAAAGCGAATCTTCACGAGCGTACCTCCTGTCATGGTATTTCGACGACGGCATTCTGCGCCGCCATGGCCTGTCCTTCCGAATCTCTCACAACGAGCCGGAGCAGG
Source organism: Bryobacteraceae bacterium (assembly GCA_049514735.1). Taxonomy (GTDB): domain Bacteria; phylum Acidobacteriota; class Terriglobia; order Bryobacterales; family Bryobacteraceae; genus JAICMB01. The sequence goes on along the minus strand of JBEKUT010000002.1, from coordinate 28,755 downwards.
TAACTACCGGGTTTAACATCAAAGCTAGTCTTCAGTGTAATGGGAGTTTGCAGTTTCGTTTCGAGCGTATCGTCCTTGAGACGCATTTCCAACGTCTTCGTGAACCCGCTCATGTAGTTGCCGTTGCGATCGAAGAGGACGGAGACAACGGTGAGGTCGTCGCGATTGCGGCCTTCCTCCTTGCGGTAGTGAAGATGCCTCAGATCTATGCGGGAGATAACCGCGAGCTTGGCGTTATCGTCGTCGACTTTGAAGAATTGGGTATGGAGTTCGATGGGAATGTCGTGCATTTCTTCGCGCGAGAATACGGCCTCCTCAATGTCCTGCTTGGCCTGTTCCTTGGGATCGGACATTTTTCTGGGGGCGTAGTAGCCGCGGCGGGCCTGGGTATTGAGGCCGCTGGGATCGGCGAGAGAGACTTTCAATCCATGATAACTGCCATCGTATTTCAGGTTTTGCGGAACAAAACCGAGCATATAGACAAATTCCGGCGCGGCGGCGACGCGGTTCAGTCCGCCTTCCAGGTCGTTCGTGTTGTGGACGAAGTTCCCGCCGGTGGCGTCCGCGAATTCGGCCAAGGTGTCGCCATCGAGGGTGGCGGCTTCGCGCTCGAATTGCGCTTTAATTCGCGTGGCATTTATGTCGTAACTGGCGCGGCTTGCATCGAAGCTGGCATCGGTATAAAGGCCACGCGCATCGAGAGCGGCGATTCGCACATTGGAACGAATGGCGAGATCCATGATGGTGGATTCGTCGTGCCGGAAATCGTTAGTTAGAAAGAATCCAGGCGAGATCAGAACGATGCTGCGTTCACCCGGCATGGCGGCCGCCCGGCGGATCACGGCTCGGATGACGTTGAGAGCGAGTTGCGTTTCATAGTCGCCTTGAGAAAGCGCCCGTGCTGCGACACCTCGCACCATTTGTTCAATTTGCGATGGAGTTGTTGGCGGCAAGCTCGCGCAAGAGCCGATGTCCGCCTCGGCGGCCGCAAGGGCCTGTGGGTCGTTCCGATTTTGGATAGCGTCGGCCATGAAATAGCTCATCGGCGGACAGTCGCGCGTGGAGTCGAGCTTGGAACGGGGCTGCAATCGCAGAAGTGTTGCGAGCAGTTGAGCGCGATCGTCGGTGTAATCGAGTGTGGTCTGTCCCGATGTGCTGAAGATGGCGGCGCGATCAGTTGGCTGGAGGGACGAGGTCATCTGGCGACTGGCGGCGTTGCGGACCTGGGGGAGATCGGAGTTGTTCAGGTGAACGTCGTCAAAAAGGTAGGCGATGAAGCGGTCCGGCATGACGCTGGCGATTTTTTCGGCTGAAGCGGTCTTGTCGGAGATGGCCGCGTCCTGGGCCGCGGTTAGCGCGTGTTGTGGAACTCCACGCTTTTCGATAGAGAACTTGGAGATTACCTGCGGCTTGCCCTTGTCGAAGAGGTGGAAGTCCTCTTTCTTGAGAGTTCCGATGGCTTGTCCTCGCTTGTCGCGCACGATGACGGGAACCTGCACGAGATTGGTGGCGCTGCTGAAAGTGGGAGTGGCATCGTGAGTCGCCATTTCGGGGGCGCTTTGTGCGGGGGCTTGGGATTGTGCCGGGAGCAGCGGCAAAAGCGCGAGGGCCAGGGCCGCTTTGTGTGTGCGGGGTGAAATCATGAGCCGGCAAGTAAGGTATACAACTTTTTGGTGGATAAGACAAGGTTGGGGCTTTCGTGTGGCCGCTGGGGGCCGTCGACCAAGGCTGTGTGGTTGCGTAGGGCGTGAGAAGCGTGGGTACACCGAGTTAAACATCTGAGCCGTAAATGTTTATGCTTCCGGGAGGGTCGTTGCGGAAGCAGAAATCATGGTCCTGCCTCCGCAGTGCCAAATGATTTGGTATGAGGGGCTGGTACGAGGGCCTTTCCCGATTTGAATATACTCGGCTGTTGCGTCTAAGGCGGTGGGGCGGGCGGGGAGCGGTTCGGCTAAATTACTCACTCGTAAAGGGATATGGCTTAGATTAAAATTGTTAAATTCTTTGTACTGCCGAAATGTGGTAAGAATACATTTGACAGACCCCTAATGGTGGTGTCGGTCTCTAGGGGCGGGATCTTCAAGCGACCCCGGTCTTCGATTATTGGGCTCCTGAAGATCCAGTCGAGCGTGGAGGCCGAAGATGGAATTCCGTCCGATCTATAAGGGACCGCTCCCAGCCGAGAAATATAAAGATAAGGGTACATCAGGCAGCGGAGCAGTGGGCAAAGCCGAGGCTAAGCACGGGCTACGCAAATATTTTCATCTGCAATTGCGAGAGCTGTGGCAGCAAGATCCGGGTTTGCGTGAGCAGGCGACGACGTACTTTCACAGGAGCGTTACGCCTCAAAATTATGCGGACTATCCTGGGCCTGGAGTCGTGCAGTTCCGGCCCGCTATGCCAGGCGCGCCGGGAGCGAAGAAGTATATAGATCTTCTTGCCGATGCAAACGTAGCCTTCAATAACCATAGGTTCGTGCCGCTTGTCAGCAAAAAAGGAGGATTTACGTGCTCTCTCGATATTCTTTTTCTCCGGAGAGACGATCCAGGTAGCCTGGTGGGTAACCAGGGGGATATCGATAACCGCATGAAAGTTCTGTTCGACGGGCTTCGCATGCCAACGAGAGTTGAAGAGCTTGGAGGGTTACCTATCGACGCCGACGAGGACCCATTTTTTACTCTTCTCGAAGACGACCGACACATAACGAAGGTTTCCGTGACAACAGACCGGTTGATAACTCCCCTGGGACCAAACGAGAAGATCGGCGATGTCTTATTGGTTATTCATGTGACCATGGTCAATCCGATATCTGTGTTCGCTGGAGGTCGCCTCGTTTGAATTGCGTTACGACTAACCGAGTGATGCCAACCTGAAGAGCCTACCGACTACGAGAGAGCGCCTGAGCTGCTATTTCACCGCGACAGTGATTCCGCTTTGACTCGGTACGCCGCCGACTGCGATAACCAAGGGCTGCCGCGCCAGTGAGGCCGGTGGGAACGGTTAGGTTCACTTGCATGACGCCGTTCACTTCTCCGGGGGCGCCGGAATAGGCGACGTTCGCCGGAACATTCCCGATGGCCGCCGAAAGTGGCAGGGTCTGATCTCCCGCCCCAGGAGCGAGCGCTCCCTCCGCCGCTCCGCCTTGAATGGTTCCTCCACCCGCGGCGTACACGATGATGGATCTTCCGTCCGGCGCGGGATTTGCGGCTGCATTTAGGGAATAATCGCTATTTAAGACCAACCCCGGTCCGGCGCCAGGCTCGTTCTTGGCGAAAATGGCTGGAGCCGACGGCGCGACCGAAAGCGTCACAGTATTTGACATGACGCCGTTGTATTCGTACTGGATCGCGGTCTGCCGCTTGCCGGACACTTCGTACGGAACAACGGCGCTGACTTGTCCGGCTAGCGCGTAGATCAACGGCGCGGCTTTTCCGTCGAAGAAGACTTGCTTGCCAGAGAGGTTCGAAGAAACCAATCCACTGCTGTCGAGCTGCGCCCCGACTAATGCCGCTGGCCCGTAGTTGGCTTGAAATATTGTGACCAGAATCAGAGTGGCGGGCTTAACCACCACGAGCGAGCTGCGCCAGTTAAACAACCTGCTCAGAGTTGCCAGCTTCCAACGAGTCGAGTTGCCGGCCCGGCGAGGCTTGGCCTTCCCTCTTGAAACAACGCCAGTCTGTTTTTCAAGGAACAGGTTTTCAACAACCAGCGTCCTACGCGATCGAAGCGCTGAACAGGAAAACCGCAATAGCTCCAACAACAGAACAGAGCAGACTCGAGTGCAGCATCTGAGACGCTCGAAAACCGAAACGACGAACAAGTTCACCGTCCAGGATCGCATTTAAATGCGTTGTGGTAACCCTCTCTTAGAGGCGACGAGATTCTTGCGGAGCACAGCACTCCCGACGCGCCTATTCGTTCAGTAGGAACTCGCGCAGATCCGTGTATTCGTTCGGCCCGATTCCGGTCTGAAGGAATGCGAGTTGATGCCGGAGGACGGTGGTCGCTTCGTCGCCGAGGCAGAACTGCTTTGCATCCAGGTGCGGCACGAAAACGGACTGCGTCTCGTCAAGCCGGAGGATGCTGTCCACTGCAAATACACCTACCTTCTCGGGCAGGAACATGAGTTGAGGGAACTCCATTTTCGCACGCGATCAATGAATGTCGGGTTGAACTGTGGTTCCTTTGTCGCAGAATCGGCAAGCCCGAATACCTGCGCGATCAGCGTACGGTGCCTTTGAATCCTGCCACGGTAGCCTTTGTTGTCCACGCCCGCGAGCGGGAGTTCAGTCTGAATCAGGATCACCGGGCGCACTTTTGCCCGCACGACGATGAATTCCTCGTTCGTTTCGAGTCGCGGGACGTGCAGCGGCAAACTCCGACTAAAAGCATCCTTCCCGGCCGCTGCGATTCGGAACTGCGTTGCGATGGTCTTGGTGGGTTCAGCGGGGTCCGGCACCGCGCGCCAGAGTTCCAAGTTCTCGTGTGGGTAGTAGGCGTGGGTCCAGAACACTTGGCCGAAGCAGAAATTAGCGGGATTGTGATAGCCGAGCGGGAGCTTCTTGTAGAAGTTGTCGGCGAACCACTCGTCGATGAACATTCCGATTAGGTGGTGTGGAGCTTGCCCATAGCCTCGAAGTACTCCTCATCGTACTGCGGAGGCGTGAACGTGAAGGGGCGCTGCTCTTTCGCCTTCTTCTCCGCCTGCTGGCGCTCGAACTTCGCGCGGAGCTTGCCGATGTCTGCGGGCGATTTGCCGGAGGACGAGCGCGAATACACGGCGGGGCGCTCTGTTGAGATCAAGGAGAAATCAAGGGGCTGGTTTCGGATTGCTGCCTCCATCGGTTCGGTTTGGAAGTAAACGTAATTCAGGATTTCGCCGGTTGTGCGCGCGCCCCACTGCTTTAAAACCTCAAGCAAGATGGACTCATCCTTCACGTTCACCAATGCTTGGCGCGTCTCGACGCGCTCCTGAAGCTTGTAGAAAGCCGTGTCGTACTCCGACGAGTTGGAGCGTTGTTCGGCAAGAACCCCGTTAGCCAACAGTCCGCTCAACGCAGGATCGTATTCCGCAGCCCATGGTCCAAGGTGCAAAAACTTCCACCCGAATCCGGTGAAAGTGCAGCGGTGCTGGCGGTAGTACCCCACGTCAAATAAATACAGCAATTTCAATAGCTTGGTCTTGGTAACGTAGCTGTCGTGATCCGCGATCCAGGTGACGATTGCCGGGATCAGGTTGTCTACGACCGTCTGTTCCATCGTCTTCCTAGCATATAGACGAACGAGGAGCTGCCAGCGATGAACAAACACCGCTCTTGTGCGGAAACCAGTGCTGAGATCATATCATGGGGCATAAAGTCTGGAGAACGGGCGAGTCCGCGCGCAGGTGCCACACTCACTCATATCGGCTGAATTGACCTGCACCATTCCCGTGTTTCGCGTTCGTTGCGCCACCGTTGGCGCACACTAGGCCCACGTTGCGTCGTGGCGCGGCGGGACGGCCTGTCCTACCACTCTCTGGGCGGACGGCGCTTCGGGCGCGCCCGACTTGGGGCGTGGCGCGGCGCGGAGTTGGGTGTTTATGGGAGGAATTCTGCTGGCGTGTTGCGCGTCACAGCGCATTGCCCGTAAGTCTCTGAGGAATTGGTAGCGCTAACGGGAATCGAACCCGTATTTAAGCCTTGAGAGGGCTCCGTCCTAACCGTTAGACGATAGCGCCACGATTCTTTACGAATTATAACAGGTGAGCCGATTTCACGTCTTCCCGCGCACGCCAAGCGCTGGCGATGTGCCAGAATGGCCTTCAGAGTAAACACATGCAGAATTCCAGAAGCGCTTGCCAATTGCTGTTATTGACCGCGCTTTCCTGTTCAACCACCTTGTTCGCCGAGAAGCCACCTGACGCGCCGATAGTGACTTTCTCTAACGACGTAGCTCCACTCCTGCAGAAACATTGCCAGACCTGCCATCGCCCCGGAGAGGCTGCACCGTTTCCTCTGCTCACATTTCAGCAGGCTCGGCCGTGGGCGAAAGCGATGAAAGAAGCCGTGGTGCTCAAGAAGATGCCGCCATGGTACGCCGACGCGCGCTACGGGAAGTTCACGAACGACCGCTCACTGTCGCCGCGGGAAGTGGCCACCATAGCGGCTTGGGCCGATAACGGCGCTCCCGAAGGCGACCCCAAAGATCTGCCGCCAAAGACTGACTATGTCGAGGGATGGTCCATCCCGAAGCCCGACGTGGTGATCGAGTTTCCACGATCGTTTGAGATTCCGGCAAGCGGCACGATCGAATATCAGAAAGTGATCGTGCCCACTGGATTCACCGAAGATAAGTGGGTGCAGTTCGCCGAAGCGCGGCCCTCCGACCGCGCCCACGTACATCATATGATCGCGTTTATCCGAGAGCCCGATTCTCATTGGCTGCGCAACGAGCCGGCGGGCGTATTCTTCGTCGCGCCGAAGGCCGCGGACGACAACACCGATACCAGCGCGCTGCCGAGCGATTTCCTGGTGGGCTACGCGCCCGGGCAGCCGCCCGAGATGCTGGAGCCGGGTCAGGGCAAGCTGATCAAGGCCGGTTCGGATCTGGTGCTTGAAATCCACTACACCACGAACGGCACGCCGAGCTCGGATCGCAGCAAATTCGGTCTGGTGTTTTCGAAGCAGCCACCCAAGGAACGGGTACTCACTTTATCCGCCACAAATGGCAAGTTCAAGATTCCGCCAGGGGATCCGAATTATCGCGTGGACGCCGAGTTCGCGATGGGAACTTCGGTCAAACTCGCCAGCCTGCATCCACACATGCATGGACGCGGCAAAGATTTCGAATATCGCATTGTGTATCCGGATGGTGAGACACAGACCATTCTGAGCGTGCCGCGATATAACTGGCACTGGCAGCTCTGGTATAACCTCGCAACGCCGATCGTGTTGCCAAAGGGCGCGCGGATCGAGTGTACCGCTCACTTCGATAACTCGCCGAACAATCCCGACAATGCCGATCCCAAGAAAGAAGTGACGTGGGGCGATCAAAGTTGGGACGAGATGATGGTAGGTTTTTTCAATCTCGAGTTTCCCGCCGGTATGGATGTTCGAAATGTTTTCGCTCAGAAAGCGGCGGCGAATTGACCAGGCGGGATTTTGGGCGCATGGCAGCCATGGCCGCGGCTGCCGGGCCGTTCTCATATGCAATGGAGCGGTTGCGAATTGGCATCGGGACTTTTAGTTATCACGGCCTTTCCATGGAAGCCATGACTGCGCAGTTGAACGCGCTGCATATCGTCGAAATCGAAATGTCGCGCGCCGAATTCATGCTGATGTCGCATCCTGCCGACGAGCGTTTCCGCGCCGCCCGGACGCTGTTCGACAATGCTGGAATCCACTGCGTGTCTTACTATGCCGCGACCATCCACGACGAGCGCGAGCTCGATTCGGCGATCCGTTTCGCCGGCCTGTTGGGCGCGGGCAACATTACCGCCGACGCCACGGGCGGCCCGCTATTGAAGCGCATCGACGAACGCTGCACGCAAGCCGGGCTGAGTTTTGGCATCCACAATCATTACTTCAAGACGAAGTTCGCTTACGAGAGTCCCGAGGACGTTCTCAACGCATTGAGCGGTCTCTCGAAAACCATGGGCGCCACGCTCGACGTGGGACACATCGCTTCGTGCGGATACGACACCGTGGACGCCGTGCGCAAACTAGGGCCGTATCTGAAGCTGGTGCATCTCAAGGACGTGGCTGCGGCGCACGGCGAAGATAACGTGCTCATCGGAACTGGCATCGCGCGGATTCCGGAAGTGATGGCCGAGTTGCACAAGCTTCGGTTCGGCGGACTGGTAGCTATCGAATACGAGAAAGAAGGTCCGGTCGAGGACGATATGCGAACGGAAGTTGCATTCGCACGCAAGCTGGCTTAAGAGATGATGATTCTCATTGCGGGACCATACCGCTCCGGCACGAATGACGATTCGGCACTGATCCGGAAAAACGTTCAGGAAATGGAGTCGTATGCACTGCCCGTCTTCCGCGCTGGTCACATTCCCATTCTTGGAGAATGGCTGGCCCTCCCGCTGGTTCAATTGGCCGGTTCCAAGCAGATTGGAGACGAAGCTTTCGACGAGATCTTCCATCCGATCGCCACTCGGCTTCTGGAGAAATGCGATGCAGTGCTGCGAGTCGGGGGACCGTCGAGTGGCGCCGATGAGATGGTGCGTGTTGGAGGGAGCCTGGGATTGAAGATCTACGCGAGTATCGCGGACGTTCCGGGAGTGTAATAGTTTATTGCCGGTACAAAATCATTGTCGCCGCGCCGGCTCGCTCTCCTCTTCCACCCTCTTGCGAAACTCCTCCTGAATGACCTGCGCATTATCGACATCCCGCAGGCGGCGCGCTTCTTCTTTCGTTTTGGGTCGTGCGAAGAGGGCGCGTGCGGGATCGAAGATGCGCGTATCCGAAGCCTGCGCCGCAAAAGGCGTGAGGTCCGGAGTATCGCTGAACATGTCGCTCATATCCGCCGCGAGGGCGTCTTCCAGATTCAGTGGGCCGAGGCCGAGCAGTTCGTAAATGGTCTTCTGGACGCTAGGAATACTGCAGTGGCGGTGCGAAACAAATCCGCGCTTCACGTATGGACCGATCACAAGCACCGGGCTGCGGTGCGCGTCCACGTGATCCACGCCGCTCTGTGCGTCGTCTTCGATTACGAAAATTGCGCTGTCCTTCCAGATCGCACTATGCGAAATCTTCTCGACGATTTTTCCCAACGCCAAATCGTTGTCCGCAACAAAGGATGCTCGATACGGATAGCCATCCGCCGGACGCGGGCCGGAGGTGTGATCGTTGGGCAGACGGATGACGCTGAGCGCCGCCACTTTCCTCTTGGCCAGGCGCCGATCCAGGTCCTTCGCAAACTCGGCGTATCGGAATTGATCGGGAATTCCAAGATTGAAAGTGGGAAAACTTCGATCGCTCGATTCGAATACGGGCTTGGGGACGGGAGCATTCAAGAGCAGGCGTTGCCCTTCCGGTTCGGTTCCCGCGGCCTCGTCGGAGCCCTCCAACTCCAGGCCTTCGCCATAATTTCGAATGGCCAACCCCGCGCCCGCGATATGTTCCCACAGCGATCCGAATTCGGGTTCGTCTTCGGGCATCGGACAATCGGCGCCGCCACCCAAAGCGCGCCGTCCAGGGGCCGAACTGAAGGGATTCACTTCGCGCCGTCCGCCATATCCCGATGTCCACGCCATATTGAACCACGGAGTAGGAGCGGCGCCAACAGCCCAACGGTGCCCATCGGCCGAGACATCGCTATCGACAAAGAATCGGTCGCCGATCGCAAACCTGGCGGCCAACGCGTGAGCATTCGGCGTGACGCTCACATCCTTCAGTTTCGGCTCCTCTTCGGTCCAGCCATGCAGTCCGAAACGCGCCAGCGACGCATCGCCATCCAGACCCGCAATGTCTCCGAGGACTTCATCGAAGGTGCGGTTCTCGCGAATGTGAAAAAGACGTGCTTGAGGCGCGGCAGCTTCGCGCCGGGTAGAAGCGCGGCTTGATTATTGCGCACAACGGACGTCGTGGATTCCGCCAAGACAGAATCGTCGATGGGCAACGGCAGGATGGAAAGACTGCCCAACTCCAGCTCACCGATATATTTCCGGGATGCTCCATTGGGGCCCGTTCCCTTGCCCTTGTTGTTCACTACGTAGAGCCAATCATGCCCGGGAGCTAGTGCCACGGCGGCCGGGTACCAGCCCGTGTTGAGGTGACCAATAATTCGGCCCGATTCTTTGTCGATCACTGCGACAGCATTTATGCCCGCTTCCGTCACGTAGAGACGCTTCGCATCTTGCGCCAGGCCGAGCGGCATCACGCCCCGCAGAGGACGGCCCTTACCGTCTTCGAATGACCGCCCGGAGAACGGTGTGAGCGCGATTAGTCTCTGAATTTCGCGGCCGTCGGGAGTAATCACTGCCAGCGAATCTTCATGCGACAGGGTCACGTACACGTGTTGCGAATCGGCAATTACTCCGGACGGCGAAGCACCTCCGATGACTCCTTTCGCATCCGCGTGGATCGGACTTCCTAACCGCAGTCTTGCGGTGACCGCCGGTTTCGCGGGATTGCTAATGTCACAGGTCCAGAGCGAACTGCCCCGTATATCGTTCTCGTCGCCGAGGCCAGGGACGCGATGTCCTTCCGCGCGAACGCCGCGCCGCGCATTAGCGGAAGGATACGCAAAGGGCGGAAAGTGCAGTCCAGTATGCAGCGTGTCATCCTTCCTGACACCCTCTATAAGTTTGTACTCAAACAATCCTGAATTTGTGAAATATAGTCGCTTTCCATCTTCGGAGATTGACATCGCCAGTGGATTTGCCCCGGTTGCAATCGAAGCGATGCGCACGCGAGACGCCGTATCTATAACTACGATGCGCCAGTTACCCTGATCGATAACATAAAGGAAGCGGCCGTCAGTCGAAAGGACGAGATTCGCCGCGAAGCTTTCCGCATAACTCACGCCGGCTGTTGGACCGTTCAAATCGATCCGGGCGATGCGATTCCAGGACTCCGCGGAATTGACATCCACCGCTCCCGAGTCACCGGTGGCGTCGTAAATGAATCGGCCATCCGGCGAGTAGGCGACACCCGCGTGTACCTGCACGGCGGGATCGTTCTTATCGCCTCCCGGAATGCGGGTCACTCGCGGCTCGCCCGATTTCGGAAGGTCGATTATATTTAGAGAAAATGGCCAGCCAATACTGGGAACTACAATCTGTTGCCCATCCGGCCGCACGGCGAGAGCGAAGGGGAAAGGCGCCAGAGTGATCCAGGCGCCCTGTGGTGTGATTTGACGGCCGTTCGGGAGCTGCGCCATGAGTGCAGCCGCGGCGTGAGTCGCCAGAACTGCGCAGACAATTAGGGACCGGCAATGCACTAAGAGGCCTGCATTCAAGTTTACCGTTCCCCGTCCCCTAACCAGACCCATACCGCATCGGTAGGGAAGATCCCCACCGCCTGCTACTCGAGAACCGCCCACTAGGTATTGTTAAGGATTGACTTACTAGGGCGTTCAAGGCACCATGGATCAAGGAACTTCAGGGTGGCTCTCCGCATCGTTCTCTCAGTCTTTTTCCTCCTCCGCTTCCTCTGCGCGCAATCCGAACATCCGCTCACTGGCCGTCATATCGCACCCGTAATGGGCGCGGCCGGCGCAAGCTGGCTCGATAGGTCGGAGAGGGAGCGCGAAGAAGAACCCGCCAAAGCTCTCGATCTCATGGAGATTCACCCCGGCATGACGGTCGCCGATGTCGGCGCCGGCACCGGATATATGAGTTTGCGCATCGCGAAACGGGTGGGGCCTTCCGGCAGAGTCTACGCTAACGACATCCAACCTGAAATGCTCGACAAGCTGGAAAGCAACGCCAGGCGTGAAAATCTCGACAACATTGAGACCGTGCTCGGTTCCGAAGCCGATCCCAAACTCCCCGCCGGCAGAATGGATTTGGTGTTGATGGTGGATGTTTACCACGAACTGTCGCGCCCGCAGGAAATGCTGCAGGCTATCCGTAGATCGTTGAAGCCGGACGGCCGTCTGGTGCTGGTGGAGTACAAGAAGGAAGACCCGTCAATTCCTATCCGTCCGGATCACAAGATGAGTCTCCCCGATATCAAGATCGAGGTAGAAGCCGAAGGCTACAAGCTCGATAAAGTAATCGACACGCTGCCACGTCAGCATATCGTCTTCTTCCGCAAATCCATTTGACAGAACCGCGCCCGTGAGGAAGCGGCCTTAAAACATCGCCCGAATCCCGTTAAACTCCACCAGGAATTCCTCGATCACCGTACCCAAGCGCTCGCCCAACCCGAACATCTCCAACTGCGCCATCGCCGCATCCACCGGACCTTCATCTAACTTGTCAGTCGGGTAGCCGATCGCATTAACATAAAGATCCGTCGTGCGCACAACTGTACCCAGCCGGACGCCATCCTCTCCCGACGGTTCGTCGTACACGGTATGGTGATGCAGCACCGCTTCCCGGATTTCTTCCGGTAAATTCCAAATCTCCAGTGCATCGGCGGAGAGTTCGGCATGAGTGAATCCGAACACCTCCATCTCGCATTCACACCGCGAGAAACGCTTGCTTGTGCACAATCCTCGGATTTGTTCGTGCTCATCCGGCAATGCCAGTGCAATCAACAGCCGCCCAAGGTCGGCGAACAGACCGGCTGCAAAGGCCCCCTCGGCATACTCCACTGGAGCGGCCTGCGAGATGGCATCCGAAAGCATCGCGTTCGCAACCGAATGCAGGTTGAATTTCGCCATCGACCAGCCACGCGGCATGCGAACCTGGTTCCATAACCGCGTCACCGACATGCTCAGAGTGGCATTGCGCAGCTTGTTGATGCCCAGAAGAGAGACCGCGTGCCGCACTGAATTGACCGTCGCACGCCGGCCGTAAAGCGCCGAATTCACCAGCCGAAGCACGTTGCCCGCCAGCACGGTGTCCTTCTCTATGATGTCGGCAAGCCGGATAAAGGATATGTCTTCCCGCGCCAGACTCGCGAGCAGGCGATTCAGAATGGGCGAGAAAGGTGGCAGCTTTCCCAGACTGTCCAGCGCCCGTCCCCTTAGCTTCCTTCCCTCAACAATCGCAATCACAACTCGCTTATCGTCCCCTGCCATGTCGTTATGAGGACTATTTGAGCCGTGGTACTTGCTCCGCACGGTAGCATGGGTGATGCATGGACGATAGCTCCGCCATTTGCGTCCGCAATCTTCGTAAGCTTTATGGGAATAAGGCTGCCGTCGACGGCCTCGATCTCGACGTCCCCCGTGGATCTTTCTTCGGCTTCTTAGGTCCCAACGGAGCCGGCAAAACAACCACCATTCGCATGCTCATGGGCCTGGCGCCGCCCACCTCCGGAGAAATTGAATTGCTCGGCTTGCCGATGCCCGCTAAAGCCATCGAGATCAAACAGCGCATTGGCCTCATGCCGGACGAGTCTCTCCTTTTCGACAATCTCACCGGCGCCGAATACCTGGAATTCGCCGGCCGCATGTACACGCTCGCCCGCCCCGTCGCCCGCGAGCGCGCCCGCGAGTTGTTGGAGCTCTTCCAACTCGAGACCGCCGGCTCCAAACTCATTGGCGAATATTCGAAGGGTATGCGCAAGCGCGTCGCCATGGCAGCCGCCCTTATCCACCGCCCGGAATTGTTCCTCATGGACGAGCCGTTCGAAGGAGTCGACGCCGTGGGAGCCCGTTTAATGAAAGAGCTGCTTCAGGAACAGGTCCGTCACGGAGCCACCATCTTCCTGACGTCCCACGTTCTCGAAGTAGTGGAACGGCTCTGCGACCGCGTCGCGATTATCCATGACGGCAAGCTCGTCCTGAGCGGATCGATGGGTGAGCTGCGCAGCGGCTCCGAAACGCTCGAAGACACTTTCGTTCGCGTTGTCGGCGCCACAGCCGCGCCGGAATCGCTCCCCTGGCTTTAGGATCGCGTATGTTCAACCTCGCTTCTCCCCACGCGCGCGCCATCCTCTGGGCCCAGTTTCGCGGCATGCGCAACTCCCTGCCGCGCTCCAATAAATTAGGGCTCGCGTTCACCATAATCGTCGGCGTTATCTGGTACGGCATTTTTACCATCGTCGCCTTGGGCGCCGCCGCCTTGATGTCACGACAATCCGAAATGGCCACCATCGCGCGCATACTGCCCGGCGGCCTGATGCTGGTGTATCTCTACTGGCTGGCTTTACCCATGCTGCTCGCCTCCAAGGGCAGTTCGCTCGAACTTTCCAAGTTGCTGGTCTACCCGATTCCGCCCGCCGAATTCTTTCTCCTCGAAATGCTTCTGCGCCTGTCCTCCGGAATTGAACCATTGATCCTCGTCATGGGAGCCTTCATCGGCTTGTGCCTGAACCGGGCTGTCCCGGCGTGGGCGCCGGCTTCGCTGATTATTTTCTTGTTGTTCACAGTTTTTTCCGTTACGGCCTTGCACGACGTCATCGGACGGCTCATGATGCGCAAGGGCGTTCGCGAAATTGTCGGCCTGCTGTTCGTCTTGGTGGTCGCGCTTCCGCAATTGGTACTGACGCGGGGCAATCCCTCTCATCTGATCCGCGCCGGTCAGATTACGTCGTGGTCCGGATGGCCCTGGACCGCCGCGGCTCTGCTCGCCGAAGGACAGGGCCGCCCAGTGAATTTTGCGGTGCTGCTTGCCTGGTTGGCCGCGGCCTATGTGTTCGGACGCCGCCAGTTCGAACGGACCTTGACCTTCGACGCCTCCGCGGCACGCTCCACTCGCCGGATAAAGACCGCCCGCGGCATGGAATGGTTCTATCGCTGGCCGAACATGCTGTTCCGCGATCCCATCGCCGCCCTCGTTGAAAAGGAATTGCGATTCCTGAGTCGCGCCTCCCGCTTCCGCATGGTTTTCGTGATGGGCTTTTCCTTCGGATTAATCATTTGGTGGCCCATGGCATTCGGACACCAGCAGCATTCCTGGATGGACGCGAACTTCATTACCATCGTGAGCCTTTATGCCGTCCTCCTTTTGAGCGACGTGCTCTTCTGGAATGCTTTCGGGTTCGACCGCCAGGCCGCCCAGTTCTATTTCGCGGCGCCCGTGCGGTTGCGAACCGTCCTGCTTGCGAAGAACATCGCCGCTGGTTTCTTCGTGCTGCTCGAGACCACCATAGCGATACTTGTTTGCGCGTTGCTGCGCCTCCCCGTCACTCCACTGCACATTGGCGAGGCCTACGCCGCCACCTTCGTGGCCTCGCTATTGCTGCTGGGCATCGGAAACCTGACTTCGTTTTACAGTCCCCGCGCCGTAGATCCCGCGAGAGCGCTCCGCTCGGCCCGCAGCGGCCGGATTCAAGGTCTGATGCTGGTGGTCTATCCGGTGGTTGCGCTGCCGCTGTTTCTTGCCTACGCCGCGCGCTACGCCTTCGATAGCGAGGCCGCGTTTTTCGGTGTCCTCGCTATTGCCGCCATCTTCGCGGCTATCGCCTACAAAGTTGCCATGGACTCCGCCGTGGAAATGGCGGAAACGAAAAAGGAATCTATTCTCTCGGCCCTCAGCCAGGGCCAGGGGCCGGTCGAATAGTTGTCCGCCGACGGAGCATCACAGCAGGGGTGTTCGGCATGCTGGTCACCCCAGGTAAGAACATCGCCCACACGGACAATGGCTAACTGTTCCTCCACTCGCAATGGAGCCTGACTCGCAAATCTGCGGATCCCCAGTGGGAATATCGATTCCCGGAGGCGCAATCCTGACAGCCAGGCGCCAGCTCACGGCTGGAGGCTTGAAGCTCGGCGATGGCTTCAGACTCGTTGATTCGCTCTTGCGCGACATTATCAAGCTGCTTGAATGCCTTTCCTGTCTTCTTCAAGCCGCTCCTCACGGTTTTGATGTCAGGAGCCGTGGGAAGGGCTTCGGGGCGGACGCCTGTCTCCTCGATCATCGTTTGCCTGACGCGCCGCCCCACCTGTTCGGCGATGTCTTCTAGCGCCCTTTGTCCTCTGACCAGGTCCTTCTTGATTCTGCCCTCCGTCAGGTTAGCCGAAAAAGGGTGCCAGCGAGTTCTTCCTTGCCCATAAAATCGAGGAGTGACCGGCGCATGTCCGGGATACCCTTCAAATGCTTGAAACTGCGGCAGTCCATATTGTACATGCCACGGTAGCCTGCGTTTTGAAAGCGATCGTAGAACTCAACCCCGGCCGCAGTCGCCGCCTTCGAGAGGGTGATTTCGCGGTCCGAGATTTCTTCCCGCATGACAACCCGGTCGGCGCCGTCCGGCGGAATCGAGACGTCGTTGATCACCTGCGCCAGCGAGACGAAGTAGACCTGGGCTGCCGCGACATTCGGCTTCTTCGGATCTCCGTTTAAAGCTACGAGGCAGCAGGCAAATCGAGAAAGCTCAAAGTCTTCGAGCGTTCTGGATTCGGCGACGGCGGTCTCCTGAATGAAATTCTCTGAAATGCTAATTCCAAGAGTCATGCAGGCGCCAATTGCTCGGTTGATCACGTTCTTGAACGACGTCCAGTGTTCATATCCCAATGCCCGCATGAGGTCGCGGGCATGCCAATAGCGGGTCCCATTGGTTTTGGCGAGACCTTCAAAATGATTATCTCCGGTGTCGTTGAAGTCGAATGTGCCATCCCCGATCCTGGCGCTATGCATGTCTCAATTGTACGGCGGAAGGGCCAACGAGAAAAGGGTACGACACGGGACAGATTTGAGCCGATGTGGTGCAAATGGTAACTCATTCGGCCGGAACTCGCGCTTTCCCAGGCTGCCATTGATCCTCACTCGGGAGGCTTGTTCTTCCAACCTTCACACGAGCCCGTTCACAAGTTTCTGGATGTAAGCACTCGATTGTCCTTAAAGAAATGCGTCTCACAAGAAAGGGGGAAGCGCCCGATCACCCGTGGCGCCGATCGCCAGCGGCGCCGTGAAGGTCCCATTTTTGCCCTCCACAGTCGCTCGAGCGGCTCGGGTTCGGATGAGGCCCTCTCTAACGGCTGAAAAACGCTCAATTTGATCCCCGGCCGGACGGAGCCGCCTGGCTCTACTAAGGCCGATATCGAACTTCGCTGAGCGGCCAGCATTTTCGCACTGGCCGACAATGCCGCCACAAAGAAGAAAATCATGTACTTGCCGCGACCGCTGTTGGCGTGGTCTTCCTGATGTCGCAGCAATCCGAAATGGCCACCATCGCGCGCATACTGCCCGGCGGCCTGATGCTGGTGTATCTTTAATTGGCTGGCTTTACCCATGTTGCTCGCCTCCAAGAGTGAACGAACTCAAGCTCCGGCCAGTGCTGGTTGAGTTATGCATGGAAGTTGAGTTATGCATGGAAATAGATGCTGCGGCTCCTTCCATCCCCACGCGCCTTTCTCCTCCGCATTCGCAGGGCGGCGCCTCTCGATGCACGCGGTGAAATCCCGCGGCAGCAAGGCCTCTTCTTCCAGGCACAGCGGCACCGTGAAGTTCTCCATTTAGCCTCCACCGGCGCCCAATTGACACCGCCCGGCTGTACTACCGCCGTTTATATCGAGCGTCGCTGAGAGGCCGGGAGCAAAGGCTTGACGGCCAGATATAACGCCAACGCCAATCCCGACAGAGTTGGCAAATTCCCGGAGTAAGCCATATGGAAGAAGAATGTGGCGATGGCGTAGACAAAGATCCCCGACAGCAGCACAAAGCTCATACCGTTAATGTCCGAATAAGCGGGGTTGTCCCTGGTGGCGCGAAAAACCTGGTAGCTCAGCTTAAAACACAGGACGATCACCGCGCAGTAACAAAAGAACGCGGGCAGACCGCATTCGCTCGACACCTGCGTATATGAGTTGTGTGTACCAACCCATGCCGACCACTCGCCGTTTTTCTTCGCTTCTCCCGCAACTGCTACCGCAAATTGGCCCGGACCGAGTCCGAATAACGGATGCTTGGCCGTTTCCTTCAGGCTGCGATAAATGAGAGCCGTCCTTTCCAGGCGGGAGTCGCGTGCGCCGATGTCGGTCGTCGTTTCCTCCATATTCTGATCTACGCCCAATAGCATTAACCGTTGCAGCGTGTTCGACGGCAGCGCCGCGAAGCCGATTGCCGCCGCCACCACGGCGACTCCTAACACCAGTAACTTCTTGCGCGACAGTATAAAAATAAGAACGACATAAGCCGCTGACGCCAGCATGCAACCGCGCGATCCGGTGCGCAGCATATATATTACGGATACGCCGATGCAAACCGTCGCAAATGCTTTTTTTATCACACCCTCCCGATAGAACAGAAAAGTGAATTGCGTAATGCCGAGCAGCAGTCCCAATGCCAGATCGTTGGAGTTGCCGTAAAACAGACTGCCGGGCACGCGCAGGCGTTCACCATCGGAGACTCCGAATTTGATGACGCTAAACAGCGTGATAGCCGCCCCGGCAACGCCCAAATAGGTGAGTTGCCGGCACCTCCGGACGTTGACCGCTAACGCCGCCACGAAAAAGAAGATCATGTAGCTGCGCGGCAAATAGTTCTCGAGGAGATCGAACGACCCGCCTCTCCAGGCGCTGAAGGGCACGTCGATGATGAGCCATGCTGCAAAACCCAACCAGCAGATTCCTATGAAGTGTCGAAAACCGCGGAAGCGCGCCGGCGATAGGATCCACATCACCGGGAGCAAAATCGTCAGCGCTCTGGCGATGTATCCCGAACTCCCCGTCAACCGCAACAACCACTCGCTTATGTAACCGGATACGAAATACGCGCACAACACCAGGAATCCGAAGTCCGCGATCGAGCCCCCTCCTTCCCCAGCCGTGTCGAGGCGTTCCGGCTCGCGAGCCGCCTGCTCCGTTGAAACGGGGGACGCGGACGCCACCGCCACCGCGGGCTCATATCCGGGCGGAGGCGCTGCCCATCGGGAAGGCGAGGTTGATGAGGAGGAAGATGGCTTGAATCGGCTCATGGAGAGCTGCTAGAGCCGCGCTGCGGCAGCTATGGTCCACTTTAGCGCAAAGGGCGCGAGCCGGCCGCGGTCCGGCGTGCGCGTGTTCAACAAAAGCATGCTGTCTTTACAATCGATTGAAACCCACAGATGCTTTAGCCCTCCTAGGGCCTCGTGTAACACGGCGTCTTCTGCCCGCGTCACCCTAGCGCTCTGTTTTCCGAGCCGAGACCGGCAGGTCCGTGAAATAATCGGCCCCGGCGCTCCGCAACCGTCGCGGCTCTGCAACTCCGTCCAACCTTTTCAGAGTGTTACTGAGCCGCGCACGTGCCAGGGCGCGCGGTTCCTTCCTTACCCAGCCACCGCTAGACGCCGCCCGCCGCGAACGCTCCGAGTATGGGCGCCAGCCAGAAAGCAACAACTGGCCCAGTGCCCACGCCCGGCGAACAAAGCCGGACCCGTGCTGCGCGCTGGGTTCACGCTGGTACTCGGCTCACCAGGTAAATCGGCGTGAGGCAGAGTCCAATCGCGATTGGCGCAAACCCTTCCGGCGCGCGCCCGTGCGTCAATCCGAGAATCGCAAAAAAGGAAGCCGAACGTCGTCGCAACTTCAGAAATGAAGCATGCGGCAAGCGAGTAATGTCCTGCCCAGTGCTCCGCGAAACCATTCGACGCGAAACCGCCGTCGAGGCTAAAACCCGGAGCGCCGCTCGCAATGAAATAGAGAATCGCCGCGCCGGGCGCCGCTCTAATGAGCTGAGCCGCGATGTATGGTACAAGCTCCCGCGCGGGGAAACGGCCGCCTGCCCACAGACCAACAGAAACCGCGTGATTCAGATAACCTCCCGAGATGTGGCCGATAGCATACGCCATCGTGAGCACCGTAAGTCCGAAAGCAAAAGCCACGCCAAGCAGCCCGATGCCAACGTCTCTATACGGATCGGGGGCGGCGTCATTCTTATCTTGCCGGTTCCGGTTTCGTCGAAGTCCACTCGCTCCACAGTTGCTTAACGATTTGGTCGACATCCAGACTGTGGTGCGAGTCAATTTTGTGGAGGACATGTCCAACGGCGCGCAGGAGCGTCACGATGCCAACCCAGGAAACACGCAGCGTCGCGCCGGAGAGCTCGGATGCGTGTTGAGCTAGCGCCCACCGACAATCCTCGAGCACGCGGCGCGCGCAACTCCGAAACCTTTTGCATTCCGGGACGTAATGTCATTCTGCTCTGCCAGATCTAGCGAGGCGGCGAGTCGGGCCGTGCGACTGATTCAATTCCGGGCGCCAAATCTCTCTGCCATTTTTGCGGCACGGCCCGAGATGAACCCGCCTCCATTGTCCGTGACCGTCCGTGACCCTTGATCTGTTAGCGGGCTGTTCGCCCTCGGTACGGTTAATTAAAGAGATCTCAGTTCTGAGCTTGCCGTACTCAAGCCCCTGCGGTGAGCGTGAAACGCAAACGTCCCCCGGACGGCGGAAACGAAAGCCCAAAGGAAAATCACCGCCCACAGAGCCGTTACAAAGCCCATCCAGCCGTGGATGCCAGCGTAGACTTGCTCGAAAACGTACAGCACCGCCGCGCCCACTGCCGCAATCCTAGAGACTTTCCACTGGATCATAAGCCCAAGAAACGCAAACATGAACGCATTCACGACGGCCTCCGGCCTTATATAATCCAAAGGTTGGCTCAGAGGCTTGAAGAGCGATATTAGGGCAAGGATCGTGGTTAGACCTGCCATAAAGAAAACAGCAGTTGCGCCATACGTAGCGATCCTTCTTGCCGAGTCACGGTCTGGGGCCATCGGCCACCAACCATCCCCCGTAATCCCCGGATCAATTTCCCGCATCGCGCGAGTGCTCATCACGTCCAGCCCGTTGGTGGGCTCGTCCAGAATCACGTTGCGCGGTTGATGCACCAGCGCCCGCGCCAGCGCCACCTTGGTCCGCTCGCCTTGCGAGAAGCCCGCAACGCGCCGATTCGCAAACTCATTCAGACCCAGCCGCGTCAGCAGCGCCTTCGCGCGCGCCGTCAGAGCGGGTCCGTCGATGCCATGCAAACGGCCGAAATATTCGATGTGCTCCATCGGTGTCAACCGCGGATAAAGCCCGCGCGAATCGGGCAGCAGACCCATATCGTCCACTTTAAGACCGCAGCGCGGAAGAGTCGTCTGGTTGCGGATCAACACGGATAACACTCCCATATCGGTCATCCCTTCAAATCAGGCTCACCGATAACCGGCTCACCTTCACGGGCCTCGATTCCATGTACCGCGCGCCGCAGCAAGCGGACATCCGCAAATTATTATGACGCTACGTTAGCCGCACACGCCCGCGCGTCCGGCGACCGTTGGTTTAGGACGGCTGGTACTTTTTCCGTCATTAAAGTTTGCTACAAACCGACCCCGCCGCAGTCTATATTGATCTGTGAAACTTGCGCCTCTGATTCTCCTCTCGATAGCGCTCAATCTGGCGATCCATTGGCGCTCACCGCACCGCCTCGACTTTACCTCCGAAGCCACCCGCGTTTCCCAAGCGATCCAGGATGGCCGCGGCTTCAGCGATCCCTATCTGACCGGCCCCAGCGGACCGACCGCGCAGATGCCGCCCCTCTATCCTTATCTCCACGCCGCCATCTCCACCGTCTTCGGCATCGGCATCGCGGGATGGTTTGCCATCGTCATCATTACCTCTGCGGCCTGGGGGCTGCAATGGTATTTCGCCTACCGCCTTGCCGGCGTCTTCGGGCACGGTACGGTGGGATTCTATGGGGCGATCTTTGGAGCGCTGCTGCCGCTGCCGGGACGTTTGTTTAAGTGGGAGGCGGTCTTCACAGGCCTGACAATCGCTCTCGCGTCCTGGCTTCTCGCGAAGATCCTGACTGGCGATACCCGCTGGCGCATCGTTTTTGCTCTCGGCCTGACGCTCGCTTGCGGAATCCTGTTCGCCCCCGTGCTGATCGCCTTGCTGCCTCTCTGGTCTGTCCTGATCCTGGTCTACGGCTTTTTTCGGAAACCCTTTCCGGCCCTACGCATCGCCGCTGCCGTCATGATAATTGCGCTCCTTCCGGCGGCCCTCTGGACCGTCCGCAACTACGCGGTATTTGGGCGTCTCATTCCCGTCCGCGATGCGGGCTTGGCGGTAGCGGCCTCCTGGGACGATTGCGCCGCCGCGCTCGTGGCCACCAACATCGCATCCGGCTGCTTTGCCCGTGAGCACCCCAGCGGCAGCATCGCCATGCTCCAGCGCGTGCGCTCCGAAGGTGAATACAATCTCTCTGCTTCCGAAATGGCCCGTGCCAGATTGTGGGTAACCCATCACCCGTTTCGCGCCGCCGAACTAACCATCGAGCACTTCTTTTTCTTCTGGTTCCCTGTGGACCCCGGCGGCAGGTTCTTAGGCGCCATTATCTCCGCCGTGACCCTCCTCAGTCTCTTCGGCCTGTTCTGGTACCGTTCGATTGGCTTCTGGATCACCTCCACTGCACTTTTTGCTTACTCGCTCACTTACTACTTTGTCCAGGTTGAGCAGCGCTACCGCCTTCCGATTCTGTGGGGATCGGTCCTGCTGGCCTGCATTGGCCTGAAGATTTGCACACAACGGCTGTCGTCGGAACGGGACCGCCCGGGACCGAATCAAGAGACGCTAGACCTCTTAGCCCGCTAGTACTGTTTTCGGCGTCTTGCGCGGGTGTTAAACTCGACCCCTCCAGAATGAGGCCCCTGCGCATTCTCTTTCTTCTCGCGTTCGTTTGTCCGCCCGTCCCTGCCGACGACATCCGCGGAGTGCGCGCCGACCTACGCATCGACGTTCCCTTGGTCCTCATTCCCGTTCAGGTCACCACTCCGCTCGGAGCGTCCGTCCCGAATCTCGGCCGCGACAGCTTCCACGTCTTCGAAGACAATATCGAACAGCGCATCGCCAGCTTCGCGAACGACGACGCGCCGGTCTCCATCGGGCTCCTTTTCGACATGAGCGGAAGCATGCGCGACAAGATGCGCAAAGCGTGCGAATCGGCCGCCGCGCTCCTGAGAACCGCCAATCCCGAAGACGAGTTCTTTCTCATCGAGTTCAACAGCCGCCCCAAACTCGTCCTGCCGTTCACGCGTGACGTTGACGATATCCGTCGCGAGCTTGCGCGCGCCCACCCCTTTGGCCAGACCTCGCTTCTCGACGCGATTCATCTGGGCTTGTTGCAGATGAAGGAAGCGCGATATTCTCGTAAGGCCCTCGTAGTGCTTTCCGATGGTGGCGACAATCACAGCCGCTTTAGCGAGGCCGAAATTAGGGAAGCCATCGTCGAAACCGACGTTCAGCTCTACGCCATGGGCGTCTTCGCGAACGACGGCGTGGCCAGTAGTACGCGGGAAGAGCGCGATGGACCGCGGCTGCTCGGCGATCTCGCCGGCGAGACCGGCGGACGCTATTTCCCCATCGAAAATATTCAGGATCTTCCAGCCGCCGCCGAGCGCATCGGCCAGGAGCTGCGTTATCAGTACCTGCTCGGCTATGTTCCGAGTAACGCGGAGCGCGACGGAAAGTACCGCCGCATCAAAGTCGTCGTGAACCCTCCAGATCTCCGCGCCCGCTACCGCCCTGGCTATCATGCCCCGCTCAACTAACAGCGTTGTTGGTTCGTAGTTGCTGGTTGTTAGTTCGCGCTCCTGAACGAGCAACTAACAACTAACAACGTTTTAAGCCTGCCTCGACTCGACCTTTGGGTCCTTTTCCGGAGCCGTCTCGGCCGCCGCGCGGCGCCGCCTCTTACGCCGGTAGCGCGTATTCGGTCCCAGAAATAAAATCTGCGTTAGCACGATGCCAAACAAGCATTTCACGAACTCGATTCCCTCGTAGATAGCGTGCAGCTTCCAGAATTGATCCCGCTGACGCGACTCGGCCATCCAGGGAGTGAACGCAAACTGGCGGTGTAACCAGGCGAGGTCCGGGGAAATTTTAAAATGCAGGAACAAGACCAGCAGAGTCATGGCCAGCGGTATTGACGAGAGTACGCGCGTCGAAGATTCCAGAAACAAGAGCACCGCCGCCAGCAGCCCAATGCCGATCTGGATCTCTTCCCAAGTGGAAAAAGCGTCGGCGTTCTCGATTCCAACGGTGTACCGCAGCAGCTCGCGTACCCTTTCGGAACCCAAAATGGCGGCGTCTTTTTGCACCCGATCCGGTGGATTCTTGAGGATTTCATCTAAGGCGTTGAAATTCTGGTACACACCCCAAATGAGTAATGCGCTCCCGCCGATCCACGCCCCCATTAAGAACGCAACTATGCGGCGAAATCCCATTTGAAACGCCCAGTCTAGCGCAATCGTCCGTCATAACGAGCTAACTCGAGGCGGCCTTGCGAGGCGTCTCGGAATAGATATCGTCGTCGCTGTGATGCCGTTTCCGCCGCACGTGCTTCGAAGTCTGGCTTAACAACAGAACGATCGTCAGCCCGATTCCCATCACGCACTTGACTGCCTCAACCAGTTCGTAAACCGCATGCAGTCTCCAGAACTGATCGCGCTGAATCGAAGGTCTCCACCAAGGCGTTCCCGCAAACAGGCGATGCAGCCACGCCACCTCCGGATTGATCCGCACGTGCAGCACGATGACCAGACCCGTCATTAACAAGGGCACGGCTGCCAGCTTTCGCGTGGATGACTCCAGGAATAACAACGCCGCCGCGAGCAGGCCGAGAGGGATCTGGATTTCTTCCCACATCTCATATGTATTGGCGGTCTCCAGTCCCGCCGCGTACCAGAGACTGATCCGAAACCGCTCCGCGTTCAGAAAGCCCGAGCTCCACTGTCCCGGCGGGCTTTTCAACATTTCCTCCATGCTGTTGAAAGTCCAATAGACGTTCAACGCGAGCACGATGCTCGTGCCGATCCAGGCCCCTAGCAAAAAACAGACTACCCTTCTGATCCGCATGGAACGCCCAGTCTACCGCAATCGGCATCCCGTAAATAACTGTAACGGTGGAACCCAAATTCAGGCCCCGCACATCTCAATAGGTGGATGGAAAGGAGTCGCAAAAGCGATGAAACGAATTCTCCAAAACCTCACGATCACTTTGGCTTGTGCCGTTCTCTTTGTACCCGCATTCCTGCAGGCAGCCGATAAACCCCTTCCGGAGAAGGTCCGGCATCAGCTTGCCATGCTGCCGTACTACAACATTTTCGACGATCTTGGTTTCACAGTCGATGGCAGCACTGTAACCTTACTCGGCGAAGTTACCAACCCCACGTTAAAGTCCGATGCCGGCCGTACCGTGCAGCACGTCGAGGGCGTAACGCAAGTCGTCAATAACATCAAGGTACTTCCCTTATCCCCCATGGATTGGGGCATCCGGCGCGCTGAGTACCGCGCAATTTTTTCCTATGGTTCGATGTCCCGTTACTCCGTGGGCGTTAATCCCGCCATCCACATCATCGTGGACAACGGTCATGTGACGCTGGTAGGAACCGTGATGAATCAGGGCGACAAGAATATCGCGGGCATTCGCGCCAACGGCGTCTCTAATGTCTTCTCTGTACAAAACAACCTCCAGGTTGGAAAGAGCTAAGCGCAGTCTAGACAGCCCGTCGCATGCATGTTCCCAGGCGCCACTCAACGGCGGCCTGGGAATTTTTTTGTCCCGCCCCGCGCCACACCGTATCATAAGGCGTGCGAACCATCATCGAGCCGTTCCGCATTAAAAGCGTCGAGCCTTTACGCCGCACCACACCCGAACAACGTGAGCAGTTCCTCCAAGCAGCCGGGTACAATCTCTTTCAACTCCGGGCCGTGGATATTCTCCTCGACCTTCTTACCGACTCCGGAACCAGCGCCATGTCCACCGAACAATGGGCCGCCATGATGCGCGGCGACGAGTCCTACGCCGGCAGCGAGAGTTTCTACCGTCTCAAATCGGCCGTCGACGATCTCATGGGCTTCCGCCATGTCATCCCCACTCATCAGGGCCGCGCCGCCGAACGCATTCTCTTCACCGTACTCTGCAAGCCCGGCGATATCGTCCCCAACAACACGCACTTCGACACCACCCGCGCCAACATCGAATTTCGCGGCGCGCAGGCTATCGACCTTCCGCTCCCCGCGGCGCACGACACCCAGGCGCGGATTCCGTTCAAGGGCAACATGGATGTCGCGGCGCTGGAGCGGCTGATCGAAACCGAAGGCGTCGCCCGCATCCCGCTGGTGATGATCACCGTCACTAACAACTCCGGCGGAGGCCAGCCGGTTTCGCTCGCCAACATCGAAGCGGTTCGCGAGATCACCCGCCGCTACCAGCTCCCGTTTTATCTCGACGCCTGCCGCTTCGCTGAAAACGCCTGGTTCATCAAGCAGCAGGAGCCCGGCTATGCCGATTGGTCCCCCAAACAGATCGCGCAAAAGATGTTCTCGCTCGCCGATGGCTGCACCTTCTCCGCCAAGAAAGACGCTTTCGCCAACATCGGAGGTTTGCTCTGCACCAACGACGATCGCCTCGCCGAGCAGGAGACCAATCTCCTCATCCTCACCGAAGGATTCCCGACCTATGGAGGCCTCGCCGGCCGCGACCTCGACGCCATTGCCGTCGGCCTTTCCGAAGTGCTCCAACCCGAATATCTCGAATACCGCATCGCATCCACGGCTTATCTCGGCCGCCATATCGCGGACCACGGCGTCCCGATTGTCGAACCGCCCGGCGGCCATGCCATCTACATCGATGCCGGCCGCATGCTCCCGCATATTCCCCGTCATCAATTCCCCGGCCAGGCGCTCGCGGCGGAATTGTATCGCTATGCCGGCGTCCGCTCCGTCGAGATCGGCTCCGTGATGTTCGGCGAGAATGCACAGCACGAACTTCTGCGCCTCGCCATCCCGCGCCGCGTCTACACGCAAAGCCACATCGATTACTTAGTCGAGGCCATTCTCGAAGTAAATGAGCGCAAGGAAAGCATCCGCGGCTTCGAAATCGAATACGAACCCCAATTCCTGCGCCACTTCAGCGCACGCTTCAAACCGTGCGGAAGCGGAACCGGAAGCGTTGCTAGTTCGTAGTTCGTAGTTCGTGGTTCGTAGTTTTCGGCGAACTAGCAACTAGCAACTAACAACGCTGCCCGAACCAACAACTAACAACGCCCCCCAACTAACAACGCCGCCCGCCAACGCCGTTTGATACGATGGAGCCGAACGAATTACGATCTCTAACAACCGGGAGGAACTTCGATGAGAGTGCGCCACGGTTTCTTACTTACAGCCACTTGCTGCGTACTCGTGTCCTGCAGCAGTTCCAGACACGATCCGACTGAACATTACTACCTTGTCGCGGCCAATATAAAGGTGCCCTACTGGCAAACTGCCGGAGCGGGCCTGGTTCAGGCCGCCAACGATATCAAGGTGGCCGCCGACCTGGTTGGCCCCGACACTTACGATCCCGCCGCGGAGCATGAGGCGTTTCAACATGCCCTCGGAAAGAAGCCGACCGGTTTCATGGTGCAGGCCACCGACGTGAAGGTTCTGCAGCCCGACATTGATGCCGCCGTCGCGCAAGGCATCCCCGTAATCTCCATCGACTCCGACGACCCTGCCAGCAAACGCCTTCTATTTATCGGCACCAACAATCACCAGGCTGGCCTCACCGGCGGCAGATTGGCCGCCAAGCTCACCGGCGGCAAGGCCAACGTCGTGGTCTATACCATTCCCAATCAGCCCAACCTCGAAGAACGCATGCATGGCTACAAGGACGCATTCGCCGAAAACCCGGGCATGAAGATCGTCCAGGTAGTCGACATGAAGGGCGAGGAAGGGACTACCTTTGACGCCACCAAGGCGATCCTTGGCGACGCCAAAATCAAGCCCGACGCCTTCGTTTGCCTCGAAGCCATCGCCTGCAAGGTGGTTGCCGACGTCCTCAATCGTGAGCATGCGACAGGCAAAGTCGTGGTCGCCATGGACACCGATCACGGCACTCTCGATTGGATTCAGAAAGGCGTCATCAACGCCACCATCGCGCAAAAACCCTACACGATGGCGTACTTCGGCCTGCAGTTATTGGACGACATACATCACAGCAAGACTCCGCAGCAGACCGGCGCGAACAACACCTTCGACACCCTGCCCGCGTTCGTCGACACCGGCACGACGATGGTCGATAAGAGCAACGTCGACGAATATATTAAGGCACTGGACGCGGCGACGGCGAAGAAGCCAACAGGTACGTAATTCGCCATTTGAACTCTTTGCCCGGCGCGATGTTCATTTGAATATAAGGCTCCGGGCAGGCAATCGCCCGGATCGACCAGAAGATCAGCTTCGCCAACGGCCGGTCGCCCATAATGCGGACACTGGCGTTGGACTTGCGATTCTCGATTTTGAAATCGTAGTCCTTCGCCGTGTCGCCAAAGCCGGTCAGCTCGCTCATCGCGGTTTGGCCTTTCTGTAGCTCCTGGCCGTAAGTGAGGTCTTTCCCTTTGATCTCCGCCAAGCCTTTGAAATCCGTCACGGCCTTTGGCTCGAACGGAAACTGCACATCGATATCGGGACCCACCACCTCGTCGTCGATTACGAAAAAGTTGTGGTCGTACACCGACGTTTCAATCGCCAACTTGCCCGTGTTCTTCAGCGTGTGTTCGAGCACCAGTTCCGGCTTGCCCTTGATCAGTTTCACCACCTTACGATAGTGATACGCGTACCCATTCCCGCCATTTAAGTCCTGCACGAATTCGATGGAATCGGGATTGGTATTCACCGTTCGCTTACCTGGATCGACAATGTCATAAGTCTCAAAGCGCCGGTATTCCGTTTCGCCGATTGGCTTGCGTACCGATCCCACGCCGATCCGGATGAAATTCTCTCCCGGCTTCGCCGCTTCATATCCAAGCCCCGCCCCGTTCGTCAGAAACTCCTCCACGGGTCCCGTGATGGCGTCATGAATCTTCGGATCGTGACGCTCGTACCAGCGTCCGGTAAATTGATGGCCCTTGTATTCGAGGCTGAAGATAATACCGGACCAGTCGAATCGAGTGCCGCGATAAGACCCTCGCCCGGTGTCCGGCAAATACAATCTCGCCCGCACCATCCCGTTATAAATCGACGCCTCGGGATACTCGCCTGCCAGCAGCATCGGAGAGAGCATCGCAATGACCGCCCAGGTCCTCTTCAACATTTGACGCCACGATAGCACGCCCGCCCGTTACCCGCCCCGAACGAAAGGGAGCGCCCATGGGCCTGCGGCCCACCCAAGGTGATGAAGAATTTCGACCGTAACCGAGCCGTGACCGGCAGGGAGTGCCCATGGGCCTGCGGCCCACCCAAGGTGATGAAGAATTTCGA
>JBEKUT010000001.1:0-60258 GCA_049514735.1 Bryobacteraceae bacterium | reverse complement strand
ATGAGCTTGAATAATCCGGGCCACCTGTTGTGGGTCCTTATCCGTCTTGTTGTGGGGAATCAGGCTGGCATCAATTCCCCTCTCAATCAGCAACTGCGTGATGCCCCGGTCGAGCGTGTAGGCACGTTCGATGATTCCGCCTTCGATTGCGTACTCCCGGATCAGTCGCTCAGTGAAATCTGAAACCAGACCGTGCCCTTCCAAGCCGTCCCTCTGTTCAAGCCACACCTTCCGCAATGTCGCAACCTCCGTGTCAGCCAGTCCAGCAGAGTTTTCCGGAAGGTCCCTAAAGTGGCTCCATCTGAATGAGTAGTCGGGCATCTATTACGCTCCAGTACAATTGTGGCGCATTCTGCCCGTTCAGAGCCAACGAGGATCGCTTGTCGTAACAAGAGCCCCTTCAGACGAGTGCCACCAAGGCGCTGTACCTGATCGGCGCATTGAAGAGGTCGAGCAGCCCGCGGCGCCATACAGACCAGGAACTCGCGGTGAGGCAGAGCGGGTCGCGGTCCGTCGTGCGCGACTTCCGCACAGGTGTGCCGCGCCACGAATCGTCTACTCGACGAGCGTGGTCCCTGCCTGGACCGCGGCCAACGCCCGGTCCATGGTGGCGAGCGAAGAGCCGTGCTTACGCGCCAACAGCGCCAGGTTAGCGTCAGTTACCTGCCGATACCCGATAATTCCTGTGGTTGGCATATCGAGATACGAAGCATCGTCCGGCCAGAATTCGTGGCGGGCCAGCGACGAAATGGATTCCAAGAGTAGTTTTGCCGATTCCGCCGTTGCGCCCACGCCCGCGCGCAGGTGGAAGCGGACCAGCGCGCCTTGTGTGATGGGGCACGTCGCAAACCGGTGTCCGTTGCGGAACCACGCAGCCGCGCGCTCGTTCAGACTGTGCTCCGGCGTCGCAAGCGCGATCGGAACGTTGCAATCGAGCAGATAAGCCTTACTCTTCGTCATCCAGAGCCTTGACATCTTCGGTAGTCACAGGCCGGGCGCAACGGAAAATCGGAAAATCATAATCGCTCATGCTAATCTCTGCGCCTTTCGACACCTTTACCGATTGCAGAATCAAGTCGCCAACAACTCGTCCGAGGCTCCGGTTCCGATCTCGTGCGATAGCCTTGGCAATGTAATAGGCCTCATCCGCAATGTCGATGGTCGTTCGCACAACAGCATCATACACAAACCCACAGGTCCTTCAAGTTTAAAGCTTGCTATGCTTGCTAATCTTGCTTTACAATGCTCTTATAACAACCAATCCCACGGATCGAGTTCGCGACTACGCACGCCGGGAATACATCGAGCCCGCCAGAGCACGCCATCAGCCCACGGTCCGCATCGTAGCGGGCGAGGTGCAAAAGGCGGTGGGCCTAAGTAATCGTGTACCGCTGGTTTGCCAGGCGCTCAAATCGGATAAATTCCTGACCGAAAACCACTTGGTCCTGGAAAAATGGGAAGGCCCGCCGTCGGGTATGAGCACCACCGTTGCCTTCACTTATCGCATCTTGGACGCCGTTCAGCCGCCCTCCACGCAGCCTGAAGAATGGCCCTTCCAAAAGCTGCGCGGCGTCGCGAAGGAAGTTTTTCGCAGCCTTGGTGGCGGCGAGGAGTTCCTTCGTAAAGAGCGTGAACAATTCCATGGCCCTGGAGAGACGAGTTGAGCCGTATCTATTGGGACAGCATGCTCTTCATATACTGGCTCGAAGACCATCCGCAACATGCGGACCGCATGAATCGCATTCACCAGCGCATGCAGGCGCGCGGAGACAAACTTTGCACCAGTGTCTTCACCATCGGCGAGGTGCTCACCGGCCTGTATAAGCGGGATGCGTTGCAAATAGCGTCTCAGATACGGGAAGCGTTCCGCTCTCCTCAAATTGAATTGATTCCCTTGACGCCGGAAACAGCGGACGCCTATGCCAGGATTCGCGCCAGCCACCGGGTTTCGCCCGCGGACGCCATCCACTTGGCCAGCGCGTCAATTCCGGGCGTCGACCTCTTCCTTACTAATGACCACCGCTTGCAGCCCCTGGCGATTCCCGGTATTCACTTCATAGCAGGCATGGACGTAAGCCTGTTCTGATAGAATAACGCTTTTGGCCCCTCGCACCAGATTGCCCAGGATGCGCTATTAGCGTACCTTGGTATTCGTGCTCTCTGTACAGATGACGGTGATCGAGACGCCCGGTTTTCTGAGAGTCGCTGCTGCAATCACTCCCAACGCGAATTCCGCAACTTGCGTTGGCTAGGCCGATGGACTCCCGCCCGGTTTGCTTTTTGGCGGCAATTCGAACCTGACGAACTCGTAACCGTCTTCCCGTGCCGCATCGACCGCCGCCACCAGTCTCTCAGGATGCTTTTCGAGCACACCAATGTGGTTCGTACTGAGTACGACGAGAGCCAGTTTGCGGCCTTTCAGATTCTGTTGATATTCGAGACTTCGATCCGCCGTGACCATGACGACATAAATGTTGCCGCTGGAATCCACCGTAACGCCATGCGGAGCGTTCAGTAGCGCGGACGTTGCCGGACCGTTGTCGCCAATATCGCGAACCGCGCCCGCAAAGGGCAGGATGGTGAATTGAGTAGTCTGGGCAAAAAGCCCGGTTCCAAAAAAAAGGAATGCCGCGCCGACAACAACGTTACGCATGCTCGCCGGACTGAGCAGGGACAAGGCGGGCCTTCCATGCTTCCATAACCTGTTCGGCGTTCGACGATTCAATGCGCGTACACCCGGCCGCAAACGCTTCTAATGCCGCTTCGAGCGAGTCCGCGGCGCGATACTTCAGTTGGATTTTATCGCGTGAGTGGTTTCGAAGGATAGCGATGTCGGCAAGATTCGGCGTGGCCAGGAAATCCACTCCGGTACGTTTCCCAATGCGGCAAGCGACGATCTTGTGTTCGTCCGTCAAATATTCCGATTCCAGGTTTACGGTCAGCAGCGCGCGGGTTTCGTGACACGCGTCCGCGATCTGGACGAGTTCCATCTCTAAGTATTGGAATTGCCGTGAGACGAGCTTGCCAGTGTTCATCGTGACGACGATCTCTTTCGCTCCGCGCCGCAAAGCATCGCGGACGGCATACTGCTTAGTAGCCGTGGTCGAATACCCGTGTGGCCAATCGACCGCCGTGCTCAATGCGATGGAGGGTCCGGTCCATCGTTCGGCCAGGTCGAGATCGGAAGGTCGAACAATAACAGCGCCCAGGCACAGACGTTTCGCCACTGCGCAGCCTTGAGCCACCTGCTCTTCGGTGAGCTGAGGATCCAAGAGAGGCAACTCACAAATGGTCGCGAGGTCTTCGTAAGTACGAGGTTCGGACGCCGTAAGGTTGGTCATACTGCTCGTTACATTGTAAGCTGAACGGCCTGTTTTTCTGGAGGAAAGCTGAGAGGGAGGCGCCGAGGGAGGTTTACTGGGACCGGCGGGAGCGGCTTTTCGCTCCCGTTGACAGTCCCAAGTTGCGGAGTTCCGTCTTGGCCTGCGGAGCAACATCGCTGGTGGGATACTTACTGACTATCTCGCGAAATTCCTTGGCAGCGGCGTCGCGCTTACCCATCGCGAGGAGGGTTTTGCCCTTCCAGAAATGAGCGCCGGCGGTCTTGGGATTGTCGGTGTAGTGTTCCAGAACGGCGTCGAAGGCAGCCAACGCGTTCGGAAAGTCTTGTTTCTTGTAGTAGATGTTTCCAATGTAGAACTGGGAGTTGGGCGCGAACTGAGTTTCGTTAAAGTACTTGGTGTAATCGCTGAATTCCTGAAGCGCCAGATCGTTGTTGCCGCCTAGATAATCGCGGTAGGCATTGGAATAGAGCGTCTCTGCAGAAAGTCCCGCGGGTGGACCGGATGGAGCGGCCGTGGTGGCCGGCATGGTGGCGCCGAGCTGCTGTGAACCTCCGGGGGCCGTGGAACCTGGCAATACGTTTCCCGCCGGCGGAGGCGGAGCGGGAGTCCGGATCACATTGACCGTGTTCTGCAGGTCGGTAACCTTGGCGTCGAGCTTGCCGATTCGCGCGCTGACGTCATTCACGGTCTCGCGCAAATTGCGGAAATCTTCCGACATGGTATCGAGCTTCGCTCCGACGCTCAATACGGGACCTGCAACCTTGTCCTGTTGCTGCCTGACGGTATCGTTGAAGCCGCTTTGCATCACCGCCAGCGAAGTGGCCGTTCGTGTCTGCGCATCCACCGTCTGCTGCGCCAGAACGGTGAGCTGATCCAAGGTTTTCTGAAGACTCCGGACCTGGTCTTGTAATTGGGCAACGTCGCGCTGCAACTCGATAATTTCCTTGCTCGCGGCGAAGGAAAGCGGCATCGAGACCAGCAGGACACAAGTGATGCCTAAGACTTTCATGCATGCTCCTTTTGAGCAGGCCGGTTAGAGAGCCGGCCTGCCCGTCTAACTAAAACGCGGGTCGCCGAGACCCGCTTCACTCATTGGGCCACGGAAAGATGAGCCCGTCTATTCTTCTGATAGCACTCTTCGGTCGCGTCAGTACACTGCGGACGCTCCTTACCGTAGCTGATGGTTTTCAGCTTGTCGGTGGGCACGCCGAGTTGCACCAGAAACTCCTTCGCGGA
The DNA here is from genome assembly GCA_049514735.1 of Bryobacteraceae bacterium. GTDB lineage: Bacteria > Acidobacteriota > Terriglobia > Bryobacterales > Bryobacteraceae > JAICMB01. The sequence goes on along the minus strand of JBEKUT010000001.1, from coordinate 55,678 downwards.
GGTAGCGCGGCGATCGCCCAGGCCAAGGTTGTATTCGGCTGAGCCCCGTTCGTCGCAATGACCTTCCACCATGATTACGACGTTGGGATCGTTCTGGAAGATTCGTTTGAGAAGATCCGCGTCGTGCGTCAAGGCGTCGCGCGCATCGGCACGGATGTCGCTCTTATCGTAATCGAAGAAGGCATCCTGGCCTTCCTTGGTGAGCATATCGGCCGACGATAACGTCGGGGGTGGCGGCTGCGGCGGTGGAGGCGGCGGCGGGTTGGTGACTTCTACCGTAACGGAGCGCGTATCCGATCCGCCCGGCCCGTTGGCCACAAGTGTATACGTGGTGGTCGCGCTGGGGAACACCTGGCGCGAGCCATTGCTCTGAACGGCGCCGATACCTTGATCGATGTTCATATCCGTCGCGTTGCTAATGGACCAACGCAACGTTGAAGACTGACCCTTTTGAATCGTGCTGGGCTCAGCCGTAAAGCTGTTGATAGACGGTTTAGCCGCTGGCGGTGGCGGTTGGGGCTGGACCACGGGCGGAGGCGGCGGTGGTGGAGGTACTTTCTTTTTACAACCGGAAGCAAACACGAGAAGCGCGAGCGCCAGCATCATGGCGGTCTGCTTCCCTACTTGCGATCTGTAGTTGTGAGTCATTTCGGGATTCCTTCTCCTCTTGGTTCGAACTGGTTGCAGAACTTTATTGACGGCTCCAGACAGGGTTTTCATTGCTGCCAACCGTGGTGAGTTGCTGTTTACCCGACCCATCGGCGAGCATGGTCCAGAGCTGGCTGACGCGGCCGCGTTTGGATGCATAAACGAGATGTATCCCATCGGGCGCCCAACTCGGATTTTCGTTCCTTCCCTCGCCATGAGTCAACTGAATCACATCGCCGGTCGCGACGTCCATGGTGAAGATGTTGTAGTTTCCAGGTTCAAAACCTTTCGTCCATGCAAACGCAATGTGCTGGCCATCGGGATTCCAGGACGGGTTCGTCGCCTCGCCCTGTCCGTTGGTCAGACGAACTATGTCCGATCCGTCTGTATTCATTCTATATATTTGCGGGAGCCCTCCGCGATCCGAGACAAAAACAAGCTGTCCGCCGGTCTTGGGATTGACCTTCGGCTCGACGTCGATGCAGCGGCAATGCGAGATGCGCTGCAGGTTGCTGCCGTCTACATTCGACATGAAAATCTGAACTTCGCCGCCTCCCGCGCTGGAGTAAAAGAGGACGCGTTGGCTATCGGGCGTGAAGTCCGAGGGCGCGTTCATGGAAGCGGCCTGATTGTAGAAGGGTAGCTTACGGCCCGATTCCAGCGAATGCACAAAGATCTGCGGCTGGCCTTTGGCGTAGGTCATGAACGCGACTTTCGTGTTGTCGGGCGAAACGGCCGGGAACGTGGTGATGGAGTTATAGTGCGTAATCTGCGTCTGAGTGCCGCTGTCATAATCCCAGGACCAGATCTCTTTGTGGCCGGTTCTCTCCGACACGAAGTAGATCTTGGTGCCACTCAGGCTCTTGGCGCCGAACTGCTTGAGGATGTCGGCGGCGAACTCGCGCGCCACTTTCATAGCCCCGGCGTCGTCGAGTGTGCCGACGTAAACCTTGCCCAGGACCTGCGCGCTCTGCGGGGTCGGCTGCGAGACGTTGAAGAGCCAACCGTAAAGGGCGAGTTGGCCGTTCTGCGCGGCGGTGTAGCCGAACGCCAGCCAGTTCGCGTTCACGGGAGGCCCGTACCATTGCGTGAGCGACGGCGTCTGCGGCGTGGTTTTGAAATCGGCGGGCTGCTGCGGGATCTGGATCGGGTAGAAGGTCTTGGGAACCATCTTCACCTGGCCGGAGTTTTGGAGTTCGTTCCAGAGGGTCCGGTTGAAGGCGTCCATGTGTTGTTGGGCTTCGCCTGCGCCACGGAAATCGGGGATGGCGAGGGCCGGTTTTTCGGGATGACCACTGATGTCGATGGATGCCCGCGATTGCGCGAACAGAATCGCCACGGCTGCGCCCAGAAAGAGGGGGGTGAGAATGAGGGATCTTTTCATCGCTGTAGTTGAAATCTGAAGTCTATGTTCATGTAGCTGCCGTTGTACTCCGGCGGCAGCGGTGGGAACGGCGCGGCCTCCGTGACCGCCCGCAACGCCGAATAGTCGAGTGTCGTATTGCCGCTGCGCTGCGCAATCTGAGGATTCCTTATGCTTCCGTTGCGCATAATATCGACATTGATAATCGCCATAGGAACTTGCACACCAATCAGCCCACCGGTGTTCCAATGGCGCGCCACGGCTTCCATGAGCGCCTGCGCATACCCGCCGAACATGGTGCCGACGATGCTGTTCGGGTTGATGCCGACGCCGAAATTTGTACCCGGCTTCTGAAACATCGGAGACACGGCTGCCGGCGCCTGGCTGCTGGTGATCTGGTTCGGCTGCAAGGGCTGCGCGCGATATTTTTGAATCGCGTAGTTTTTATTGACGGGCTTCTCCGGCATGCGGCTCCTGAGATTGACCGCGTCTTTTTCAGGCGGAGGCGTCTTCTGGCGTGGTTGCGTTTTTTCTTCGGCGTGTTGCTGAAGCTGGCTCTCCGTGTCATTTGCAACGGGGTTGAGACGGCCGCGCCGAGACGGTATCGGGATCGCGCGCACGGAATCCACGGAGACCGAGTTTCCAAAGCCCGGAGTGGCGGTGCCGAGAGTGACTTTATTGGCGTTCGAATAAAGATGCCAGCCGCCGAATACGACAATCACCCCGGCGTGAAACAGGACCGAAGCGAGAAACGGCTTCTTCAGCGACTCCTGTTGGTCGAGGATATCCGCATGCGGAACCATATCTACTTACGTTTGCCGGTGTCGTCTTCCGGCTGCGTCACGATGTTGACGTGCAGCTTGGCATCGCCAAGAGCGGCGATCACTCCCGCGATCGGCTCCCACGTGGTGCTCTTGTCGGCTTGCAGGTAGACTGCGGCCGCGTTCGGAAAATGCTGCTTCACTTCATCGCCAAGCAGGTTGATGTTGACCGTTTTGCCGTTGAGATAGAGTTCGCCATCGCGGTTCATGGAGACCACCGGGAGTTCCTTGATGGTGTCCTTGACCTTATTGACCTTGGGAACGTCGATCTCAAGGCCGAACTCCATCACGTGAGCCGTCAACATGAAAATGATGAGCAGCACCAGCACCACATCGACTAACGGCACGATGTTGATTTCGGATAACGTGGTGGTGCCGCGAAAACGGCTGCGGCCGCCGTTGGAAGTTCCGCCGAGTGAGAACGCCATCGCGCTAATCCTCGAAGGTCCTTTCGGTGAGGTTCAGAAATTCGAGCGAGAAATCTTCCATGCGCGCTCCGAACTCGCGAATCCTGCTGCCGAAAATGTTATAGAAGATGGCCGCGGGAATCGCCGCAACCAGCCCGAGAGCAGTAGTGACAAGCGCCTCGGAGATGCCGGGAGCAACCGCTCGCAGGCTCGCAGCGCCCGCAGTTCCGAGCGCGGAGAACGAATCGATGATGCCCCATACGGTCCCGAACAGACCGATGAACGGCGAGACAGCCGCGGTGGTCGCGAGCAGATTCATGTTGCGTTCGAGCTTAGTAACCTCTTCGCTGATACCGAGCTGAAGGTTGCGCTCCAGCGCCGTCTTATTAGTGAGCGCGCCGCGCGTTTTGATTTGCCGGTTTACCTCGCTATATCCGAAATCGAAAACGGAAATCAGTGGTGACGCGCGAAACTGTTCACTCGCTACAGCGACGGACTCTAATCCCTTGGCCTTGCGAAACGCCCGCAGGAACGAGGTGTTTGCCGATTGCGCCTGGCGGAAGATGTTCCACTTCGAGAAAATGACAGCCCAGGAAAGCAAGGAGAAGATAGCCAGGATCACCATCACCGCCTGCGGCACGATGTGCGCGCTCTCGATCAGCTCCCAGATACTCAGTTGTAGGAAGATCCCACCGGTGTGGGGCAGTATCAAACCGGCTCCTTTCACATTCAAGACCCATCATAGCTACATATGGATCGGAGACGCGCGGGAAGCAGTTCAAGAGACCTGCTAACACAAGGACGTTCAACTGCTAACTTTAGACGAACTCCAACCTCGTATAATTTCATCGAGTGTTGGTGGAACTGGTAGTCGAGAATTACGCGGTGGTCGAACGGGTGCGCGTGCGCTTCCACGCGGGGCTGAATCTGCTGACGGGCGAGACCGGCAGCGGTAAGTCCATGGTGGTGGATGCGCTTGGCCTGCTCTTCGGCGGACGCGCTTCGGCCGACATGGTTCGCTCGGAGACGGAACGCGCCAGAATCTCCGGGATTTTCGAAACGCCGCGCTCGTTTGCGTTAAGGAAAATATTGGACGAGGCTGGCATCGAGTCGGAAGATGGCGAATTATTAATCGAACGCGAGATCCTAGCGAGCGGAAAATCCAGAGCGTTCGCGGGTAGCAGGCCGGTGGCCGCAGCGTTGTTGCGCGACCTCGCGCCTTATCTGGGCGACATCCACGGACAACACGATCAGCAGCAGTTGTTTTCGCCCGAGGCGCAGCTCGACATGCTGGACGATTTCGTCGAAGCCGAGTCTGCGTTGAATGAAACTTCGAAGCTGTTCCGCGAATGGCGCGAGGCATCGCGCGAGCTTCAGAAGTTGGAACGGTCGGAGCAGGAGCGTCTCCGCATGGCCGATCTGTGGACTTTCCAGCGCAAAGAAATCGAAGCGGCGCAACTGAAGCCCGGCGAAGATACCGATCTCGACAATGAGCGCCGCGTTCTGAAGAACGTAGTGCGATTGCAGGAGAACGCGAACGCAGCATATGCCGCGCTCTACGACGCGCCCGCGAGCGCCGCCACGCAATTGCGCATCGCGATTAAGAAGATCGAGGACTTGTGCCGTATCGACGCAAGCTTGCAAAGCGCGCTCGACGGTTTGAAGCCGGCCGGTATAGCCGTGGACGAAGCCTCTGGCACACTGCGCGATTATCTCGACAAGCTGGAGGCCGATCCCAATCGTCTGGAAGATATCGAAACGCGCTTGGAACTGATCGACCGGCTGAAGCGCAAATACGGAGGATCGGTGGAGGAGATCCTGGCTTTTTTCGACGACGTCAGCGCCAAGCTGGGCGCCGTCGAAAGTACGGAAGAGCGGAAAAGCGCTCTGGCGGCACGCATCAAAGAAATCGCGGATCTGTACAGCGCGGCCGCTGGGCGGCTGACTAAGCTACGCACGGATGGCGCACTCAAGTTGGCTCGCGCCGTGGAAGGCGAGCTCGGATCGCTCGCCATGCAAAACACTGTGTTTCAGATCAAGCTTCAGAAAACGGATTGGTCCGAGCGCGGGGCTGATGCAATTGAGTTCCTAATTTCGCCGAATGCGGGCGAGGAGCCCCGCCCCTTGGGGCGCATTGCCTCAGGCGGTGAGCTATCGAGAATCGCGCTGGCGCTCAAAACGTGTTTGCGGCAGCCACCGGCGAGTGGAGCGCCCCGCACTCTGGTATTCGACGAGATCGATACCGGTATCGGCGGAGCGGTGGCCGAAAGCGTCGGCAGGCGTCTGAAGCAGCTTGCCGCGTCGAACCAGGTTTTGTGCGTGACGCATCTTGCGCAGGTCGCCGGTTTTGCCGACCACCACTATGTAGTGGGTAAACATGAAGTGAAGGGCCGTACCGTCGCTGAAATCGAGGAATTAAGTCCTGCGTTAAGGAAGCGCGAGATAGGCCGCATGCTATCGGGTGAAAAGGTCACGCCGGAAGCTCTTAAGCAGGCTGAGCAGTTGATGCGTCTGGCAAACGAATAATAAGGTGGGATTGTCATATGTAACGGTTACAATATAACCGTTAGATCGTTTGACCTCATGGAAGGATAGAAGGTTACTTTAACTTCTCACTTAACGGAGAGAAGCGGCTTGCAGCAGGACGGCCTTCCCCAGATCTATTTCTCTTTCTTGGAAAGGACAAGCCCCCGAGCTACCGTTTTTAATAGGGTTCAGCGCACGCGACAGAATATCTCTTTGCTCCACAACAAAGTAAGGTCTGGTTAATAAACTGCTAAAACGAGGACAAGGAGAAGAAATGCTTAAATCAAGGAGCATGTTGTTTCTTAGCATAGCCGCTATACTATTAGGAATCGGAGCGGTGACTGCTTTTGGGCAATTGGTCAGCGGTAACCTTACAGGCACGGTTTACGACATCAGCGGAGCGACTATACCGAACGCGACGGTGATTGCCCATAACGAGGCCACCGGAGTCGATAACACAGCGATCTCAACCTCGACGGGCGAATACCGCATCGCTAACCTGCCCGCTGGGACGTACACCATCGTGGTGACGGCGCCCGGCTTTTCGAAGGCAGAGCTCAAGAGCGTACGGGTGGACCTAAACGTCACCGCGACTGCCAACGTTACTCTGCAGGTCGGCAAAAGCGCGGAAGTAGTGGAAGTCAGCTCCGGTGCGGTAGCGATCGATACCACAACGGCGCAGCTTCAGAACACGTTCGAGACCCAACAGTTGATGGAACTTCCCACCGCTTCCAGCGGTTCGGGCGTTATTAACCTGTCGCTGCTGGCGCCTGGCGTGGCAACCAGCGGCGCAGTCGGCGTAGGTACCGGTCCCAGCGTCGGGGGACAACGCCCGCGCAATAACAACTTCACCATCGAAGGCGTCGACAACAACAGCGGCAGCGTCACGGGCCCGTTGGTTTTCGTTCCCAACGATGCCGTTGCCGAATTCACGTTCCTGCAGAATCAGTTCAGCGCGGATTTCGGGCATTCGTCGGGCGGCCAGTTCAATCAAGTTGTGAAGAGCGGCACCAATGCATTTCATGGCTCGGCTTTCGACTATTTAGAGAACAGGAACCTGAATGCCGCGGACAACATAAATGCCGTGGAGGGCATCCCGCTGCACCCCCGCTTCGACGACAACCGCTTCGGGGGCACCTTCGGCGGTCCGATCAAGAAGAACAAGCTGTTCTTTTTTGTCGATTATGAGTACAACCCGATCGGCACCATTGGTGCGAGCGGGACGGTTTGCGCTCCGACATCCGCCGGCTACAGCACTCTGGGTGGACTATCGGGAATCAACCAGACCAATCTGTCCCAATTGCAGAAGTATCTGGGCACGGCCGGGGCGGCATCTTCGCCGTCGGCTTGCGGCGACAGCGCATATCCCGTTGTAGGGCCTGGAAACGAGAGCGTCAACGGGCCGAGCCCGACTGGTGTATCCATCCCCATCGGATTGGTCCCGGTAACGTCGCCTGCCTATACCAACAACGAGTTCGGGGTGGCCGCCATCGACTACAACATTTCGGAAAAAGATTCCCTGCGGGGCCGCTTCATTCTAAATCGCACGGGCACCATCGATTCAAGCGGTTTCCCATCGGTTTTCTACCAGACCATACCGACCAATGAGTATCTTGTGACGTTGTCGGAGTTTCACACTTTCACCTCCGCGCTAGTCAACGAGTTCCGGCTAGGGTACAACCGCAGTTCCAGCGCCACGCCAGTCCCCAACATCAGCTTCCCGGGGCTGGATGCATTCCCTAACATCGATATCTTCGAGCTCGGTGGCGTGAATAATACTTTCGGTCCCGATCCGAATGCGCCGCAGAGCGGCATTCAGAACCAATACCAGTTGAGCGATAACATCTCCTGGACTAAGGGCGCGCACACTCTCAAGTTCGGCTTCGATGGCTGGAAGCAGATCTCGCCGCAAACCTTCACGCAACGTTCCCGCGGCGACTACGAATGGAGCTATCTGTCGGACTACCTGTACGACAACATTCCGGACTACCTGGCGGAGCGCACCCTGGGCGGCTCGAAGTATTATGGCGACCGGATTCTTACAGGCTATTACGCCAACGATAGTTGGAAAATCAAGCCGAACTTCACGTTGAACTTAGGTCTGCGCTACGAATACCAGACGGTACCCTACACCGAACGGCTGCAGACCGAAAACGCGATTGCCAACGTCCCTGGCGTCCTGACCTTCGGCCAACCGCAACCTCAAGGGAATGCCTTCATGCCTCGCGTCGGCATTGCGTACTCACCCGGCACCAGCGGCAAAACCTCTATTCGCGCCGGCTTCGGCATGTACTACGACGTGCTCTATGATAATCAAGGTCTGCTAACGCTTCCGCCGGAAGCCAACCATACGATAGACGAGGGCGGGAATGCGGGGAGCGGCTTCCTGGCCAACGGGGGTATTCCGGCCAGCGCAAACGCCGGGGCGCTGACCCCGGCGCAGGCAATTGCCGAAACCAGTGGCTACGTCCCGAACCAGACCCGGCCGGAGACAATCTCGTGGAATATTGGCATCCAGCACGAATTTGGCAGCAACTACACTTTTGAAACTCGCTACGTGGGTGACCACAGCGTGCATTTGTCGGTCCAGGAACGCTTGGATGAGCAGCCTGTGGTGAATGCCTCTAACGCCTTGCCGACGTACCTGACCGCGCCTAGCCAGGCAACGCTAAACGGGCTTACCAGCAACCTGTCCAGCCTGGAAACCGCTTATGACAACGGGGGCTACCTCAAACCGGCTTACCTGAACGCCGGTTTCCAAAGCTTCATCACCGCCTACATGCCGTGGGGCAATTCCATCTACCACGGCTGGTCGAACTCTTTGACCCGCCGCTTCTCCAATGGCCTGCAGATGAACGCAGCCTACACCTGGAGCCACGCCATCGACGATTCCACGGCAGACGTGTTCAGCACCTACATCACGCCCCGCCGTCCGGAAGATTCGACCAACCTGGCGCTGGACCGCTCCAATTCCGCCCTCGATCATCGCCAACGGTTCACCTACGAGGTCCTTTACGATCTACCGTTCTTCAAGCACGGCAACTGGCTCATGAAGAACGTCGTGGGCAACTGGGAATTCGCTCCCATTTACACCTATCAAAGCGGTACCTGGTACGACGTCCAGAGTGGCGTGGACTCCAACCTGAACGCGGACTCCGCCGGCGACCGTACGATCGTTAACCCGAGCGGGACGGCCAACACGGGATCCGGTGTGACGCCTCTGATGAACAGCTCGGGCCAGACTGTGGCTTACCTGGCCACCAACCCGAGCGCCCGCTACATCGAAGCCGCCCCAGGCACGCTGCCCAACGGCGGCCGCAACACCTCGCAGCTTCCTCCTATCAACGATGTGGATATGACCGTCGCCAAGAGCTTCAACATCACGGAGAGCAAGAAGGTGCAGTTCTCGGCCCGCTTCATCAATCTGTTTAACCACCCGCAGTACATTGGGGGCTTCTTGAGCGATGTCGCGCCGATCGGGCAGACCAGCCAGGCGTCGCATAATTTCCTGGAGCCGCAGTCGGGAATCTTCGCGCAACCGTCGCAGGCGTTCTCGAGCAACCCGCGCTCATTGCAACTCGCGCTCAAGTTCATTTTCTAACCGGGCGGGCGGTAGGGCAGGTCATCGCTTTGCGTGGCCTGCCTTTTCCATTTACGACACCACGTACGGCGCGCGATACGGATTGCGCGTCTTCATCTTGTTCGCTTCGGAATCGTTCTCAAAGTTCTGCGATGCCGGATCGAACGTCAGCCGGCGGCCCAGACGATAGCTGGTATTCGCCATATGCACTAGGTTCGCCGACGCCGCTCCTTCCGCCACATCGGCATTCAGATCCTCATATTTGCGGCTGCGGACGGCGCTGAGAAAATTCGCGACGTGGGCAATCGAATCGTCCCCGTGTCCCTTTTCGGCCTTCGCGCTTTCTCCCGGCTCATGCTTGTCGCCAAGGAAAATCGAGAAGCCGGTATGATCCACCGACATGTAACCCTTGTCGCCAAAGAACTGATTGCCGACGGAATTGCCGCCGCTTAGCGCCTGGCCGGTCGGCGGTTCAAACGTGATGGCGCCCTCGCTGGGTGTCGCCAGCCCGCGCACTTCGAACACGATCTCGGCGTTGCCATAACTGAGCGTCGCAATCTGCGTATTGGGCGTTTCCTGATCGTCGTCGTAAGCGTACTTGCCGCCAGTTGACGACGCCGCCGACGGCAGACCGGCGCCGAGTCCCCAGCGGCACATGTCCATCTCGTGAATCCCCTGGTTGCCGATATCGCCATTGCCGGTGTTCCAGAACCAGTGCCAGTTGTACACGTGATGGTTCTTCGTGTACGGCTCCATGGCCGCGGGACCAAGAAAGAGATCCCAGTTCACGCCCACGGGCACCGGGATAACCGGCGTGTGTCCAATGGATGGGCGGCGTTTGAAACAAATCCCGCGCGCCATGTAGAGCTTCCCGATCGCGCCGTCGTGGAGCAACTGAACCGCGCGCTGCTTGTGCGGCGTACTGCGGCTCTGCATCCCGATTTGAACGATGCGGTTCGCCTCGCGGGCATGCGCGGTCATACGCTGGCCCTCGAAAATGTTGTATGTGGCGGGCTTCTCGCAATAGACATCTTTGCCGGCTTCGACGGCCCAGATGGTGGTGAGCGCGTGCCAATGATTCGGCGTGGCCACGGTGACCGCATCGATATCTTTGTCTTCAAAAAGCTCACGCATGTCGGAATAGACTTTGGGTTTGTAGCCCTTGTCTTTTTCCACTCGCGCGACGGCACGCTCGGTCTGCGCCTGGTTCACATCGCAGACAGCGGCTACGGTTGCATTTTCCTGATGGCCGATGAGCCCGAGGTGCGCGGTTCCGCGCCCCCCCACTCCGATTACGGCAACATTAATACGGTCGTTTGCGCCAAATGCGCGCATGGCAAGTGCGCCGCCGGCGACGATGAAGGTCCGACGTTTCATGGGTCCAGTCTAACTCCGTTGACGCCCCAAAAAACGTTCCACCCCGCGGCGGCAGTCTTCTGTCATTCGCGCGATGGCGTTGGTTTGAACGCCGGCTTCAAGCGCGGCCTCGAACGACATGGAATCCATTTGGTAGAGGAGCCGTTTCGAAAGCATCACAGCCGAGGCGGATTTCTCGGTTAGGCGCGAGGTGTACGCATCCACTTCCTCCGCGAAGCTGTCAGCGGGATAAACGTGGTGGACCAGTCCGAGTTCGCGGGCCCGCATCGCGGAGATGACCTCGCCCGTTGCGACCAATTCAAACGCCGCCTTTTCGGAAACAGATCGCCGCAGAATCGCCATCACCATCGCCGGCACGAATCCAATGTTCACTTCCGGATATCCGAATTGCGCGGATTCCGAGGCGAGAATAATGTCGCATGCCGTCGCGAGCCCGCAGCCTCCCCCGAGCGCCCGGCCCTGCACTGCGGCCACAATGGGATGAGGATGATTGCGCATCGCGATAAACAATTCCGCCATGTTGCGAGCATCGCCCATGTTGTCGAGCACGCCGGCCTGCGCGGTCTTTTCAAGCCCTGCAAGATCCGCGCCCGAGCAGAAATCTTTTCCGGCACCCGTGAGCAGAACTACGCGGCATTCGGGAGCGCCCGCGCTCTTAGCAAGCGCGTTCTTAACGGCGTCAATCAGTTCAGAGTTGAGCGCGTTGCGCTTGTCCGGCCGGTTCAGCGTGATGCGCGCGATGCCGTTCGCGACGTCGTAGAGAATCACCCCGCGGCTCCCGCTGCCGCGTCGCCTAAGCGCTGGCGCAGGACGCGCTTCAGGATCTTCCCGCTTGGATTCTTCGGGAAGTCTTCCAGGATCACAATCTGCTTTGGAACTTTGAAACTCGCGAGGCGTGAGCGCGCATGAGCGAGCAGTTCTTCTTCGTCGATGTGAGCGCCGGCGAAAGGCACTACGCACGCTACTACTTTTTCGATCCAGTACGGATCGGGCAGTCCGATCACCGCGACCTCGCCGACTCCGGGATGCTGCGCGATGGCTTCTTCCACTTCCTGGCTGGCCACGTTCTCGCCCCCGCTCTTGATCATGTCCTTCTTGCGGTCGAGAAAGTAGAGACAGCCGCTCGCGTCACGATAGGCGATATCGCCAGTGTGATGCCAGCCGCCTTCAAAGAGCGCCTCGTTGGCTTCGGGATCTTCGAAGTAGCCGGGCGTAATGGAGGGGCCGCGCAGCACAATCTCGCCTGGACTTGACGAAGGGACGTCATTCATCTGTGCATCGACGATGCGCAGTTCCAGCGGCAGATGCTCAATGCCGATCGGATCTGGCGCCGCGAGCATGTGTCCCAGTTCGGCCGATGGCGTCGACGACCCGAGCGCCGTCGTTTCGGTCTGCCCCCATGCATTTACCCATTGTGCATGCGGCACAAGCTGCCTCCAACGCTGAAACACCGGCGTCGGCAGGTACTGAAAAACGAACAGCCGCTGCAAGCTCGACAAGTCCGCGGAATCGATGGCTGGCGTCTGGATCAAGCCGACCCAAACAGTAGCCGGCAGAGCGATCGTGTTTACTTTTTGTTGAGCGATGGCATCCAGAATCGGTTCCGGTCGAGGTAGCGGAATGATGACACCTTCGCAGCCGGACGCGAAACACGAGAAGGTCATCACCAGACCGGCGACATGAAACATCGGGAGCGCGAGCAGGTATTTCAACGTTCGATCCAGGCCGTAATCGGAATAGCTCGCGAGCAGGTAGGCGTACCAATTGAGATGATTCAGCACCACGCCTTTTGGCCGCGCCGTGGTCCCGCTGGTGAAGATGATAATGTTCGGATCTTCATTCGCGACGAACTTCTCGACGGCGCTTCCGCTGTAGGTGTTCAGCTCAGTTCGGAACGCCTCGTCCATGACGAATCGCACCGCCGGAGGGCGATTCACTTTGTTTATGAACACCGGCTCAATCAGCAGCGCCTTCGCGCGGGTCTTCTCGAGCACGTAGTCCGCATCTTCCGCGGTGAACATCAGATTGATGGGGACGAGCATCGCTCCAATGCGCGCGCAGGCAAAGAACGCCGCGGCATATTCGGGAGAGTTCATCGCAAAGATCGCGACCGCATCGCCGCGCCCGATGCCGTTTTGTATGAGGAGCCGCGCGACTTTGTTTGTCAGGGCGTCGAATTCGGCGTAGGTGAGATCGCGGCCCATGAAATGGATCGCGGACGCATTCGGGTTGCGCGCGGCGCTGCGTTTCAACGCATCGGCTACGTTGAAGCGATGGATCAGGTTGAGGCCAATCTCAGACATACTAAAGTTTTTCTTCTTTGGCGATGATCTCTTTCATCACTTCAGACGTTCCCGCGCCGATGGTATTCAAACGCAGATCGCGCCACATGCGTCCCACCGGATATTCGGTTGTATATGCGAACCCTCCGAAGATCTGCATGCAGTCATAGGAGATTTTCTGCGACAGCTCCGAAGTGTACAATTTCGCCATCGTGATCTCGCGGACGGCACGTTTGCCGCGGTTCAACAAATCGAGCGCGCGATAAACGAGCCAGCGACCAGCCTCGATCGCTGTTAGATGTTCGGCGAAACGGTGACGCCAGACCTGGAATTTTCCAACTTGCGAACCGAACGCGGTACGTTCGTGGCCATACGCGATGGCATCGCGAATTCCTTTGTCCATCGCGGCCAGCGCGCCGATTGCAGCCGCCAGACGCTCGCCCTGGAAATTTTCCATGATGTAGTAGAAACCGCGATTCACTTCGCCCAGAATATTGCCTGCAGGCACGCGGCATTCGTCGAAAAACAGCTCGGCAGTATCGGACGCCAGATTGCCGATCTTCTTGAGCTTCTTGCCGACGGAAAACCCCGGCGTATCCGTTCGGAAGAGCACCAGCGAAATACCTTTGTGACCCTCCGCGCCCGTCCGCACCGCAAGCACGATGAAGTCCGCGCGCGTGCCATTCGTGATCCACAATTTCTGGCCAGAGATAACCAGATCGTCCCCAGCGAATCGACCACGCGTCTTGATGGCCGCCACATCCGATCCGCCGCTCGGCTCGCTGATTCCGAGCGATCCGATCCACTCGCCGCTGACGGCCTTCGGGATGAATTGCTCCTGTTGCTCCGCTGTCCCCAGTTCCTGAATTACGGGGATGGTCAGCTCCGACTGGACCATAAACGCCATGTTGACGCTTCCACTTTCCGACTCGCTCATGGCTTCGAGATACGCGGCCGTCGCCCACCAATCGAGACCGCTGCCGCCCCACTTGGGATCGATGCGGATGCCGAAGAGTCCCAGGTCCGCGGCCTTGCGAAACAGCTCGCGCGGGAAAATTCCTTCGTCGTCCCAATCGGCTGCGTAGGGCGCAATCTCTTCCCGGCAGAACCGCTTTACCGTTTGCCGGATGAGATCATGATCCTCGTCGAAATACGGAAACTCAGTCGTTAGCTGCGGTACCGCGTGCGTGCTCATCTTTTCCCCCTGCCACAATTTCGACCAGCATTTGTCCCGGCGCAACGATGTCACCGCACTTTACCAATACGGCGCGCACCTCGCCCTGGATGCTGGTTTTAATAGTTTGCTCCATTTTCATCGCCTCCAGGACCACTAGCGGATCGCCGGGCTGAACCTGCTGCCCCGCGCTGACCAGAACTCGCAGAACCAAACCGGGCATCGGCGAATTCGCCGTTTCATGCAGCGCTTTACCGGCGGCGTTCGGATAGCGAGGCAGACGGCGAACCGTGCGCTGCACCAGCGCGGAGCGGACATAATACTCGTCGCCGTTCCGATGGATTTCGTATCGCTGGCCGCCGCATCGAGCATGGGCTGAATATTCGCGTCCCGCGATTTCGAACTTCATGGCCGGGCGTGGATAGGGATTGTTGCGATAGCCGATCGGAATCGACGGAAGGATCGTTCGCCGCGCCTGCCCCGAGCGTTCGATATAATCCGCGACAACCGAGGCGAACAGCGCATCATCCGGTGGTTCCTGCTTGCCTCCGAGCAACTCGATCAGATATTCCCGATTCGTCTCCACACCTTGCGCCACGAATTTTCGCAGCGCGTATTCCAACTTGCGAACCGCCGTTTCGCGATCCTCGGCATGCGCGATTATTTTCGCGAGCAATGGATCGTAGTGGACGCCGATTTCGGTTCCTCGCTCGACCGCGGTATCGACACGAACATGATCCGGCGGCTCCCAAACGTGCAGAACTCCGGTCGACGGCATAAAGCCCTTCTCCGGAACTTCGGCATACAATCGCGCTTCGATAGCGTGACCCTTGGGCTCGGGTTGTGGAGGAAGTGGACGGCCTTCCGCAATCTCGATTTGCAAACGAATCAAATCGAGCCCCGTGATCATTTCCGTCACCGGATGTTCCACCTGAATGCGCGTGTTCACCTCAATGAAATAGAACTCGCCGCTGGGCGCGACGAGAAATTCAACGGTGCCCGCGTTTGTATATCCGAGCTTCTTCGCAAAAGCGACTGCGGCGTCTGCGATGCGATCCCTCAACGTCGTTGGCAGATTGGGCGCGGGGCTCTCTTCAATGACTTTCTGATAACGGCGCTGAATGGAACAGTCGCGCTCGAACAAGTGCATGACGTTGCCGTGATGATCGCCAAAGATCTGGACCTCGATGTGCCGTGCGCCTTCAATGTATTTCTCAATCAGCAGCGTTCCATCGCCGAAAGCACGCTCAGCTTCGGAACGCGCGGCCTGTAACGCGTCGTTCAACTCCGCGGCGCTGTGAACAATGCGCATCCCGCGTCCGCCGCCGCCCGCCGACGCTTTTATAAGGACCGGAAATTCGCCCTCTTTCGGAGCAGGCACTACCGGCACGCCAGCCGATTCCGCCAGCCCGCGCGAGTTAACTTTTGATCCCAACGCGCGAATCACTTCCGAACGCGGACCGATAAAAATAACGCCCGCGCCTTCGCATGCGGCCGCGAAATCGGCGTTCTCTGCGAGAAAACCGTAGCCGGGATGGACAGCGTCCGCCGCCGTTTGTTTCGCGGCTTCGAGCATAGCTTCGATATTCAAATACGATGCGATACGCACCGCAAAATCCGCATGCCGAACGTGAAGCGCGTTGGCGTCGAAGTCCGAATAGACGGCGACCGTTTCAATCCCCATCGCGCGGCACGTCCGAATAATTCGCACCGCGATCTCGCCGCGATTTGCAATCAGGATTCTGCGGAGTAGAGCCATATTAGTGCCGGAACACGCCCCACTCCATGGTTCCTTCCACCGGCGCGTTGTACGCCGCCGATAACGCGATCGCGACCACTGTGCGCGTGTCCCGAGGATCGATAATACCGTCGTCCCACAAACGCGCTGTCGCGAAATAACAATCCGATTCGCGTGTGATCTGATCCTCCAGCGCCTTCTTCGCAAACGTCAACTTCGTTTCATCGACAGCGTGTCCCGCTTTCCCGGCAGCCTCGCGGCGGATAATATCCATCACGCCCGATAGCTGTTGCGCACCCATCACCGCGATGCGATGGTTCGGCCATGTAAATAGAAAACGAGGCTCGTAGGCGCGTCCGCACATCGCGTAATTTCCGGCGCCGTAAGATCCGCCAACCATAATCGTGATCGCAGGAACCGTCGAGTTTGAAACCGCATTGATCAGCTTCGCGCCCGCCCGAATGATGCCGTCCTCTTCATACGCGCGCCCCACCATAAATCCAGTGATGTTCTGGAGAAACAGAAGTGGGATATTCTGCTGATTGCAGAGCGCGATAAACTGCGCGCCCTTCTCGGACGACTCCGTCATCAACACGCCGTTGTTGCCGAGAATGCCGACCGGAAAGCCGTGAACATGCGCGAATCCAGTCACCAGCGTCGGTCCATATTCAGATTTGAACTCCACAAACTCGCTTGCATCGACAATCCGCGCAATCACGTCGCGAATCTCGAACGGCAAGCGTACATCGGCCGACGCGATGCCGAGAAGCTCGTCAACATCATATGCAGGAGGGCGCGGCGTAGCTGCCGGAACTCCCGGTTTCGGACGATTCAGATGACCGATCACCTCACGAGCAATGCGAATCGCATCGAGTTCATCTTCCGCGAGAAAATCCGACAATCCCGAAACACGCGAGTGCATCTCGGCGCCGCCCAGCGATTCTTCATCCGACACTTCGCCGGTAGCCATCTTCACCAGCGGAGGTCCGGCGAGAAAAACCTGCGCCTGCTTCTTCACCATGATCACGTAATCGGACATGCCGGGCAGGTAAGCGCCGCCGGCCGTGGAGCTACCAAAGACAACCGAAATGGTCGGAATGCGAAGCTTCGATCGGCGCGTGATCTCGCGGAAACCGCGTCCGCCCGCGACGAAGATCTTGCTCTGCTGCGGCAGATCCGCGCCCGCGGATTCCACAAGCATAATCGTCGGCAAGTGATTTTGCCGCGCGATATCGGCAAGCCGCGCGTTCTTCCAAAGACCCGCTTCTCCGGTCGCGCCGCCCTTCGCTGTTGCTTCATTGGCGATGATCAAGCACTCGCGGCCGCACACGAGTCCAATGCCGCCAATCACGCCTGCGCCAGGAAACTCGCCCTCGATCCCGATACCTGCTAGCGGCGCGATTTCGAGAAAGTAGGAACCTTCGTCGAGCAGCATCTCGACGCGGTCGCGCGGCAGCAGGCGTCCCCGTTCGATATGGCGCTTGACGTATTTCTCGCCGCCGCCTTCGGTTGAGCGCTTCAGTTCCGCGCGCAACCGCTCCAGCGCGGCTTGCATAGCGGCGTAGTTGGACTGGTATAAGTTAGATTCCCGGTCGATCATGGATCGGATCGCTGGCACGCAGGTATCTACTTTATCAGGCCCGCGTGCTAAGATGAAACTTCATGTTTTTCACGCACGCCCATCATCATCACCATGCGCGATGGCGGGCGGGCGTCTAAACCGATTTTGAACTGAAACAAGCCAGCCCGCCGAGTTCAAGGCGGGCTTTTTTATTGCTATGAAGACAGATTTGGACTTCAGTAAACTCGGCGGTCTTATAACGGCCGTCATTCAAGATCACGAAACGGGACGCGTCCTCATGGTTGGATTTATGAATGAGGAAGCGTTCGAAAAGACCGTGGAGAGCGGCTTTGCGACGTTTTACAGCCGTTCCCGCAACAAGCTGTGGCTGAAGGGCGAAACATCGGGGCATCGTCTTGTTGTGAAGGAAATCTCCACCGATTGCGACAAGGACGCGCTGCTCATCCGCGTCGAAGCGCTTGGGCCGGGCGTGTGCCACGAAGGCTATCGGAGTTGTTTTTTCCGCAGGCTGGACGAAGGTGAGTGGGTGGAATCTGAAGAGCGCGCCTACGATCCCGCCGAGGTTTACAGCAAATGATGCTGAAGCTCGGAATTCCTAAGGGCAGCCTCGAGAACGCGACCGTCGATTTATTTCGCCGCGCGGGCTTCAACATCACCACCAGCTCGCGATCGTATTTCCCATCCATCGACGATCCCGAAATCGAATGCATGCTGATCCGCGCGCAGGAAATGGCCCGCTACGTCGAGGACGGCGTTCTCGATGCGGGCCTCACCGGCCGCGACTGGGTACAAGAAGGCGAGGCGCACGTTCAGACCGTCGCCGATTTGATTTATGCCAAGCAGAGCTTCGGCAAAGTGCGTTGGGTACTCGCCGTTCCGGAAGCGTCTCCATTTCGTTCCGTCAAAGATCTGCAAGGAAAGATTATTGCGACCGAATTAGTTTCCGCCACGCGGCGTTATCTCGAAGCGAACGGCGTAACGGCGAAGGTCGAGTTCAGTTGGGGCGCCACCGAAGTGAAGCCGCCCGTACTCGCCGACGCGATTGTCGAGGTCACCGAGACCGGCTCGTCTCTGCGCGCGAATAATCTACGCATCATCGAAACTGTTCTCGAATCGAACACGCAACTCATCGCGAATGTCGATTCCTGGCGCGATGCCGACAAGCGTCGCAAACTGGAAGATATCAAGATGTTGCTCGAAGGGGCCATTAACGCGCTGGGCAAGGTCGGCCTGATGTTGAACGTCGAAAAGCACCATCTCCCGGCGGTCCTCAAAATCCTGCCGGCGCTGAGGAAACCGACCATTTCAAACCTCAGCGAAGACGATTGGGTAGCAGTCCATACCATCCTCGACGAGAGCACTGTCCGCATCATTATTCCGCGTCTCAAGGAGGCCGGCGCCGAGGGCATCGTCGAATATCCATTGAACAAGATCGTGATGTGACCATGCTGCGAATCATCGACAGTTCACAATCCGAACAGCTCATCGCGCGCAGATCCGTTCGGCTCTCAGAAGCGGAAGCGACGGTCGCGCCGATCCTCGATAACGTGCGTAGACGCGGCGACGCGGCGCTGCTGGAATATGCACGCAAGTTCGACGCGTTCGAGGGCGACAGTTTTCTGGTAGCGCCATCACCGCTCCACGTTACCCCTGAGTTTACGCGCGCACTGGAAGTGGCATCCGCGAACATTCGCGAATACGCCCAGATGCAGTTGCCGCGCGAGAGTTCCACCGAGTTGCCCGGAGGGCGCAGGCTCGGGAACATCGTGCGTCCGCTCGATTCCATGGGCGCTTACATCCCCGCCGGACGTTATCCGCTGCCCTCGACATTATTAATGACCGTCATCCCGGCTCAGGTCGCTGGCGTCAAGAACATCTGCGTCGCGTGCCCGCATCCAAGCACCGAGATTCTCGCGGCTTTCGAATTCTGCGGCACAGGCCGTATGTTCCGCCTCGGAGGCGCGCACGCGATCGCGGCGTTTGCCTTCGGCACGGAGACCGTTCCCAAGGTTGATCGGATTGTCGGTCCCGGCAACATCTATGTCGCGGCCGCAAAGAAACTGCTCGCGGGCGAGGTTGGTATCGATTTTGTGGCCGGTCCCACTGAGATCGTGATCATCGCCGAAGAAGGCGATCCACGGCACATCGCCGCCGACATGCTGGCGCAGGCCGAGCATGATACGGAAGCATCGTCGATCCTGCTCACCACATCGCGTCAACTGGCCGAACGCGTGGCCTTGGAAGTCAGCCGCCAACTCGACATGCTGCCCACCGCGCCTGTCGCGTGCGAGGCGATCAAGAATAACAGCGCCATCGTGCTGGTGCGTTCTATCGAAGAAGCAGTCGAGATTTCAAACCGCATCGCCCCCGAGCATCTCGCGATTCCCGATGCATCGCTCCTAACAGGAATTCAAAACGCTGGCAGCGTCTTCATCGGACCGAACAGTCCCGAAGCCGCGGGCGATTACGCGTCGGGCCCGAATCACGTGCTGCCAACATCCGGCGCCGCCCGCATCCGAGGCGGCCTTTCCTCAGCCGATTTCGTAAAAGTAATTTCGATACAGGAATTGACGCACGACGCTCTGAAGAAACTCGCGCCGGCCGTCACAACGCTTGCGCGGGCTGAAGGACTAGAAGCGCACGCGCGCTCCGTGGAGGTAAGACTTGTCTAGAGAAATCGAACTGCCACCCGGCGTGCTGCAGCCGCGAGAAGCGGTCCTTCGCATGCAGCCGTACTCGCCGCCGACATCAGGCCGCCTTGGAAAAGTGCGTCTCGATTTCAACGAGAACACTATCGGCGCATCGCCACGAGTCATCGAAGCGCTGCTCGAATATTTGACGGAAGAGCGCCTCGCCGTCTACCCGGAATACCGCGCCGCGAAGCAGGAACTGGCCGCGTTCTTCGGCGTCGAACCGGAGGATTTCATCCTCACCAACGGCACCGACGAAGCCATCCAGGTGCTCATCAACACGTATGTGGACGATGGCGACGAGGTCGTCTCGCTGCAGCCTTCTTACGCCATGTATCGCTTTTACGCCGAGGTCGCGGGAGCGGAGGTTCGCGAAATTCCTTACCGCCGCGAGAAGCTCGCGTTTCCGTTGGAAGAGTTACTGGACGCGATCAGCCCCGTCACTCGCGCCGTGCTCATCTCCAATCCGAACAATCCCACCGGCACCGGCACATCGCGCGCGGGTATCGAACGAGTCCTGGAAAAAGCGACGAACGCCGCGGTGCTAATAGACGAAGCCTATTACGAATTCTCGGGCGTCACCACGCTCGGCCTGATCAACGACTATCCGAACCTCTTCGTCAGCCGGACGTTCTCGAAAGTTTACGGCATGGCCGGGATGCGCATCGGGTGTCTCTTTTCGCAATCCGAAAATGTCGAGTTCCTGCACAAAGCCCAATCGCCGTACAGCGTAAACACGGTTGCGACGGTCGCGGCCCGTGCCGCGGTGCAAGACACGGCCTTCGTCGAAAAGTACGTGACGGAAGTGCTGGCCGCGCGCGAACTGCTCTACGTCGGCCTGGAAGAACTGGGCATCCCATATTACGAGAGCAAAGCGAACTTCGTCCTTTTCGACGCCGGCGAGCGTGCCGTTTTCATCCGCGACGAACTGCGCGCCCAGGGCGTACTCGTTCGCGACCGCAGCTACGAAATTCCTGGATGTGTTCGCGTAACCGTCGGCACGCGCGATCAGGTCCGCCGCTTCCTGAAGGAGCTTCGCGAAATATGGTGAAACAGCTTCTCGTTTTCGACATGGACGGCGTGCTTGTCGACGTGTCCGAATCGTATCGCGAAACCATCGTCCGGACTGTCGAGCATTTCACCGGCAAGAAAATCGCGCGCGAGCGGATCCAGGATTACAAGAACTCGGGCGGTTGGAATAACGATTGGGCCTTATCGCGGAAGATTTGCGCCGACCTCGGCGTCGAAGTCGACTATGCAACGGTGGTCGCGTATTTCAATGAGCTGTTCCTGGATCAGGGACTCATCCATCGCGAGCGCTGGCTCCCGAAGAACGGCTTCTTCGAGACGCTTCTAGAGCGCTTCGATCTTGCAATCTTTACCGGCCGCAATCGGAAGGAAGCCGGCGTCACGCTGCAACGCGAGCGCTGCGGCGAGCATTTCTGCATGATCGTGTCTTCCGACGATGTCGAGAACGGCAAACCGCATCCCGAAGGTCTCATGAAGATCGCCGCGCAGCATCCCGGCAAGCGCTTGCTCTACGTCGGCGACACTGTCGATGACGCCCGCAGCGCCCGCGCCGCAAACGTGCCCTTCATCGGCGTCGTAGGTCCGGAGACGCCAGGCAGAAACGATGTGGTCGCGCTGCTCCAGCAGGAAGGCGCCATCCAGGTTTTGGGTGACATCAATGAGATCTGCTGATCTCACGCGCAACACGAAAGAAACTCAGATCACCGCGACGCTCCGCATTGAGGGACGCGGCAAGTACGACATCTCAACCGGCATCCGCTTCTTCGATCACATGCTGGAGCTGTTCGCCAAGCATGGCGGGTTCGACCTCACACTCAAAGCCACCGGCGACCTCGATGTCGATCAGCACCACACCGTGGAAGATGTCGGGATCGTGCTGGGCCAGTTGTTCGCGCAAGCCCTCGGCGATCGCAAAGGCATCAATCGCGCCGGTTATTTTGTGATGACGATGGATGAAACGCTCGCCGTTGTGGCGCTCGACCTCGGCGGCCGGCCAGCGCTCGTCTATAAGGATAAGGTCAAAGTTCGAACGGTGGGCGATCTGCAAACCGAGCTCGTCGAAGATTTCTTCGGCGGATTCGTAAATCACGCCGGCGCAAATCTTCACGCGAAAGTTCTCTACGGCCGGTCCAGCCATCACAAAATCGAAGCGATCTTCAAGTGTTTTGCGCGCGCCTTGCGATATGCCTGTTCCAAAGACGCGCGCTTAAAAGATCAATTGCCATCCACCAAAGGACTCTTATGATCGGCATTCTCGATTATGGCGCGGGTAACATCCGCTCCGTCCAGAACACTCTCGACGAGATCCGCGCCGACTACCAACTGGTTCAAACGGGCGATGAACTTCACGAAGCGACGAAGATCATCCTTCCCGGCGTCGGACACTTCGGCCAAATGATGCGCGCTCTCGACAACATGGAAGTGCGCCAACCGCTGCTTGAACGCATCCACGCCGGCGTCCCGTTTCTCGGAATCTGCCTCGGCCTGCAGGCGCTGTTCGGTTCCAGCGAGGAAGCGCCCGAACTCACCGGCCTCGGCATTTTTCAGGGCAAGGTCAGGCGCTTCGCCGGCGGCGACGTTCGCATTCCGCACATGGGATGGAACGAACTCGAGCCGCTGCGCAATTCCAAACTGCTCACAAATCTCGGCGCCGCGCCCTACGTCTATTTCGCTCATAGCTATTACGCGCCGGTGGTCGATTCCACTGCCGCCACCTGCACGTACACGCTCCCTTACACGGCTTTGCTCGATTCGAACAATATTTACGGCGTGCAGTTTCACCCCGAAAAATCAGGGCCGCTAGGCCTCGCGATTGTGAGAAATTTCGTCGACCTGTGCTAGCCAAACGCATCATTCCCTGTTTGGATGTCACTGGCGGCCGCGTCGTCAAGGGCGTGAATTTCGTCAATCTGCGCGATGCGGGAGATCCCGTGGAACTCGCCGAACGCTACAACAGCCAGGGCGCGGACGAACTGGTTTTTCTCGACATTACGGCTTCGAGCGACGCGCGCGAAATCATGGCCGACGTGGTCGCGCGCACGGCTCGCCGCGTCTTTATTCCATTGACGGTCGGCGGCGGCATTCGCTCCATCGCCGATGCGCGCCGCATCCTGCTCAGCGGCGCCGACAAGGTCAGCATCAATACCGCCGCGGTCCGTCGCTCGGAGCTGATCCACGAATTGAGCCAGGAGTTTGGCGCTCAAGCGGTAGTGCTCGCCATCGACGCGCGACGCAACGATAACGGATCGTGGAACGTGTACACGCGCGGCGGCCGCGACGACGAAGGCATCAATGCCATCGAGTGGGCACAGCAAGGCGAAGCACTGGGAGCCGGCGAAATCCTGCTCACGTCGATGGACACGGACGGCGTTCAGGAAGGCTTCGATTGCACCCTGACCGCGGCGATCTCACGCGCCACGCAAATCCCCATCATCGCTTCCGGAGGCGCGGGCAAGCCCGAAGATTTCGAGCGTGTTCTAACCACAGGCCTTGCCGATGCCGCCCTGGCAGCCTCTATCTTCCATTACGGAACCTACACGGTCGCTGACTTGAAACATTATTTGCAAGAGCGGAACGTTCCCGTGAGACCAGCCCAGTGATCATCCCCTGTATCGACCTGATGGATGGCAAAGTCGTCCAACTCGTTCAAGGCCGCGAGAAGGCGCTCGAAGGGGATTCGCCGCTCGTGATGCTTGAGAAATTCGCGGCGTTTCCGCAGATTCAGGTGATCGACTTGGACGCCGCCATGTCTAAAGGCTCCAACGACGAGATTGTAGAACTGCTCGCGTCGCGCGCCGTCACGCGGGTCGGAGGGGGCGTCCGCACGGCCGAGCGCGCCCGCAAGCTCATCGATCAAGGCGCGCACAAGGTGATCGTCGGAACAGCGGCGTTCAACAAACCCGTGCTGGAGCAGATCGTGGCGGCTATCGGGCCGGATCGGCTGATTATCGCGCTCGATTCGAAGGGCGGCAAAGTGGTGGTGCAAGGCTGGACCGAAGCGACCAATGTCACAGCCGAGGACGTCCTAAAACAGTTCGAGCCATACTGTTCCGGCTTCCTCTGCACCTACGTCGACAAGGAAGGCATGCTGGCCGGGACCGACCTTGACTGGTTTCGCCGGCTCCGCGCCCGCACCAACCACGAAATCACCGCGGCCGGCGGAATCACAACGATCGACGATATTCGCGCCCTGCACCAGCTCAATATCAACGCCGCGCTCGGAATGGCCATCTACACGGGTCGCCTCGATCTCGCCGAGTTGGCAGCCCTTTCGTCCGAATCCCTGAAATGGAAATCGCCGGCCTCGCCGCGAACCCTCCGTTCCGAGCCGTGACCGGAAGGGAGCGGCTGCCCGATTCATACAGATTCTTCAGAGGGAGCGAAGCGCTTTCCGGTTGCAAAAGCGCGAATGTGACGGAGCGGCACTGCTCGTACTTCACTCACAGTCTGGCTTCGCGAACACCTTGACCAACCGCTTCCTGCTGGGCGCGGCTCGGAATCGAGGGTCGGTGCGTGAGCGAGCCGATGATCTCACCGTCTTACTTTCGCTTGAGCGTGAAAGGCTTCATCTTCAATCCCTCGGGCAAACCCATAAACTGAAGCTGCGCCTCACCATCACCGGTCACGCGCATCCGGATGCGTAGCGTTTCATCGTCGGAGCCCTTCCAGTCGAACGAAAGCGTATCGCCTTCAATAACGGCTTTCGAGATCGGTAGCTCGTCGCCTCCGCCGGACGCTTCCGTCAGGTTGCCATCGTCATCGACGCGGATAGAACCCCCGCTCATAGTCCCCGATATGGGCTCTCCCTCCTGGAGTTTGAGCGTCAGAAACACGTCGCCCTTAAACCGCGCTTCCCAATCACCCACGAATCTCTGCGGCTGCGCAGTACCAGTAGTACTAAGCGCGGCGAGCAGCACAACTACGGCGCCAAGCCTGTTCATACAACCCCACCCCTGCAAATAATGGACCTACCTGCCGATCAATACTCAGTTGGCATCTCGTGCGCCAGGTGTGACGTTCAAGCCCGCGTGTGCCCGTAAAGCACGCGGAATCAGGGGCTCCACCGTCCCCTGCGCTCGGGCTATATAATTCAGGATGCAGGAACGTTGTGGATAATAAACGCGAAACTTCGTCCGTTGTGGATGAGCTGAACCGTCTGGATGGCCAGATCGACGCCGCTCCGGACCTGAACGCTTTGAAGCCGATTTTCTATCGTCTTGAGGAGATTACTAAGGACAACTCGGCCGATCTCGATGTCCAGAAGCGGGTCTCCGGCATCAAGCAGCACCTTATGAGCCGCGGCCGTGAACTGAAACCGGAGGGTGGCGTCACCACGGGGAGCAATCCCATGCTGGCCTCCCATGCCACCGGGTCGCTCGGAATTGCCATGTCCGCCACCGGCGCGCCGCCGGTTCCGAGCATCCCGACGTCTTCCTACCCGGCTCAGATAGACGACACGCTGCCCCTCCCGAATCCTGGGCGGACCGCCCCCGAGGAATCCATCGGCAGTCGGACTGAATCGATGCGCGAAGTCTACGTGCCTCCTGTCAGGACGCCGCCGCCTCCGCCGCCCCCTCCTCCGCCCGCTGGACCGCCTGCGAACTGGAGGAAACCCGCGTTGATCGGCGGGTTCCTCGGCCTGTTCGTAGTCGCTGCCATCGTAGGCGTTATGGCCTACGTGAAGCGGAAGCCCGCCGCGCCGCCGATCGCGCCGCCGGCCTCTACCGTCGCGGTGTCGGTCGGCACCATCCCCGCCGGAGCCGAGATTCGCGTCAACGATCAATCGACCTGTAAGTCAAACTGCCGCATCGATCTTAAACCTGGACAATACAACCTGATGGCGGTTCTCCCGGGATACGAGCAAGCCCTCCAGAGCGTCACCGTGGAGGCGGGCCATCCGGTCACGCTCAGCCTGACGCTGATCCCGCAGGCTCCTACGCTCAAAATCCTTACCGACCTCGGCAATGGCGGCCAAGTGGTTCTGGACGGCAAGCCCATGGGACCGCTCCAGGATGGGCAGGCCGTTTTCGATCGTTTGGCGGCCGGTACCCACGACGTCAAAATCACCAGCGATAAAGGCGCTGAGGCGAAGTTCTCTTTTCTAGCCTCCCCCGGATCGGCGCCCACGCTTCAGGGTTCCATCGCCACGAAAAATCTCGCGGCTGTCCTGGCCAGCGGCCTTGGCAGCCAGATCCACATCGGCACCAGCGTGATGCCGATGAAAGTGTCTCTCGACGGCAAGCCGGCGGGAGACGCGGGAGCCAATGGAATCGACCTGAACGACATCGCAGCGGGGGATCATGAACTGACCCTCAACGACGGGAAAGACGACCGCAAACTTACGGTAACGGCCAGTCCCGCTCCCGTGCTCACGGCCTGGATCAACGCCAGCACCAGCGGCGTGCTGGTGGTCAACGCTGGCGAGGACAATGCGACCGTCCTGGTCGACGGCAAGGCGTATCCCCACAAAACAAAGCGCGGCCAGTTGTGGATCTACAATCTCGCGCCCAAGGACTACAAGATAAAAGTTGTAAAGCAGGGATTCCAGGATTCGCAGGAGCAGACCGCCTCCGTCAAGAAGGGTGAAGAGGCGCGGGTTGCATTCAAACTGCAGGCCATCCCGCAAATTGCGGTGCTGCACATCACGGGCGCCACGCCTGGCGCGGATGTTCTGATCGACAACCAGAGCGCCGGTAAGATCGATGCCAGCGGCGCGCTCTCATACCCCAATGTCGCTCCCGGCGATCATACTGTCGAGATCCGGCGGGAGCAGTACATCCCCAAGACTTTGAGCAAAACCTTCCGTCCCGGCGAGACCCTCGAACTGTCGGGTGATGCTGTGGTTCTGGAACGCGCCACTGGGACGCTGCGGTTGACTCTGACGCCCAAGGAGGCCCAGGTACTGATCCGCCGCTCCGACGAGTCGCGTGGAAATCCGATCGTCGCCGGATCGCACTCGCTTCCGGCGGGCAACTATGTTCTGGTCGGCAAGGCCCCCGGCTACACGGACGCTACCGTCTCGGTCCAAGTGAAGCCGGGCGACCTGGCCGTGGCCGAAGTGAAGCTCGTCAAGGAAGGCGGGACCGTCAAGGCGGCGATTGCCAAACCGGATTGGGAGCACCCGGCGGAGTGGCAGGCCGGCAACGGCTGGCTCGTCCACAGTGGCGGCAACTTCGTGCCGTTCAATGTGCAGCCCAGCACGGGCGTCTTCATCTTCTCCGCCCGCTTGTTAAAGGGCGGCGTTTTCACCAAGCACATCCAGTGGCGTGTCAACAATGTGGACGATAAGAATTACGTCCACTTCCAGCTCGACAAGAAAACCCTGCAGTCGAGAATCGTATCGAACGGCAAGAGCGTTGAGCGGCCGAAGGTCCAGATTGAAGGCCAGGAGCCATTCACCCTGCAGATCGAAATTTCAGCGGATCGCATTGTTCACAAGATGCGCGAAGGCGATCAGTGGGTGGTGATCGATACGCTTCCGCAAGCGAATGCAAACCAGGGTAAGTTCGGATTCTTCATCCCTGGCAAGGATGAGGTCGCGATTTCAGGCTTCTCGTTCAGCCCGCGCTAGCGCGAAGTTCTATGCGCGGATCGAATCAAGATCGGCAATCGTTTCCGATGGAAGCTCCAGCGCCGCAGCGCTCAGATTCTCGCGAAGGTGCGCGAGTGAAGATGTACCGGGGATCGGCAGGATGTTCGGTGAGCGCTGCAGCAGCCAGGCGAGTGCCACTTGCATCGGCGTCACATGCAGTGCCGCCGCGGCTGCGTCAAGCTTCGACGATTGCAGCGGAGTAAAGCCTCCCAGCGGAAAGAACGGCACATAGGCAACGCCGCTGGTTGCAAGGTCTTCGATAAAGCCGTCGTCATTCCGTTGCGCCACGTTGTACATGTTCTGAACGCAGACAATCTCCGTGATCGCCCGCGCTTCCTCCAACTGCTTCGGACTGACGTTGCTCAGGCCGAGATGCCGAATCAATCCCTGACTCTTGAGTTCCGCAAGCACGGTCAGCGGTTCTTCGATCGACCCGTCCGAAGGAGCCATCATCCCGCCAACCCGCAGATTCACCACGTCCAAGGCGTCGAGTCCAAGATTGCTCAGATTGTCG
This sequence comes from Bryobacteraceae bacterium, assembly GCA_049514735.1. Lineage (GTDB taxonomy): Bacteria > Acidobacteriota > Terriglobia > Bryobacterales > Bryobacteraceae > JAICMB01. The sequence continues at coordinate 27,355 of JBEKUT010000001.1, read as the reverse complement.
TGGACACCATCGATCAGCTCTTGACGCGAAAGGGCATGGACCCACGATTTGTCAGGCGGCCGCCGTGCGCCGAGTTTGGTGACCAGCACCAGTCCATCCGGATAGGGGTGCAGAGCCCGCTTGATGATCTGGTTGGTCACATGCGGACCGTAGAAATCGCTCGTATCGATGTGGTTCACCCCGGCCGCGACAGCCTCTCGCAGAACCGCGATGGCAGCGTCAACATCGCGCGGCGGTCCATAAACCCCCGGACCGGCAAGTTGCATTGCGCCATACCCCATGCGCTTCAAAGTGATCGAAGTCTCCGGAAGCGTGAAGCTGCCGCCCAGCTCTAATTGTTTCGTCATTCGTGTCTCCTACCGTGGTTAGATGAAGAAACCTTCCATTCAGGACTTTGCATTTACGGCAGCGTTCTCAAGCTCGACGCGACCATTCAGGTATTGCTCCAGGCGGGCATGTAGCAGCTCACCACCGATCCTCAACTCATAGCTTCGATGCTCCAGGGTGTGATGATTGGGGTCAGCCGAAGGCTGCCGGAGTCAACTGAGCCTGAAAAGCACTTCGACACCCTGCGCCAGGAACTGGTCTTTCTGGCGTGCGCTATCTAAACGCATGTTCCGCGCGTATTTAGTTCCTCTGTTGACAGTTCAGGAATGCCGCAGGGCTGTCGAGGGATTCACGCCGATGGCGCGGCGGCAAGGCACAATAGCGGCGGCGAGCGCGACGCAAGCGACGATCAGCGCAGCTGCGAGCACCGTAACCAAGTCGGTCGTATGAACGCCGTAAAGCAGATGGACCAGGAAGCGGGTCAGGACCAAGGCGCCGATAAGTCCGATGCCCAGACCCGTGCCGAGTAGCGCTAACAGATCTCCCATCACAAGCCCCATTACCGCCGCGCGGCCGGCCCCCAGCGCTATGCGAATGCCCAACTCACGTGTGCGCAGGCTGACCGTGTAAGAGACCACGCCATAGATGCCGATTGCAGCGAGGACGAGGGCAAGCAGGCCGAGGAAACCGATTAAGGAAAGTGCGAAAACGCGGTTGGCCAGCGATTTTGTTACGTAGTCGTCCATCGGTTGGACATGGAACATGGGTTGGTTCGGGTCCAATTCACGCAGCACCGCGCGCACCGCCGGGTATAAGTGCCATGGATTGCCTGCCGTCCGGACGAGCAGCCGATAGTAGTAAGCTGCATGCTGCGCCTGCGGGCAGTACACGCCCGCGCTCGGCCCTTCGTCCATGCCGTGTTGCCACACATCGCCGACGATACCCACGATGGTCACCCACTGGCCGCGGCCGCCGAAGCCAAGTCTCTTGCCGATGGGATCCTCGTTCGGGAATAGCGCGCGTGCGCACGATTCACTTACGATCGCAACGGGAGTCGAGTTGGGCCCGTCCTGGTGGCTGAAAAAGCGCCCGCGCCGGAGCGGGATTCTCATGACACGGAAATAGTCGGGAGTGGCGAAGTAGGAGTCGATCGCCGGCGCCGCGGCATCGTTCGGCAGCAACCGGCCTTCGACATAGACGCTGCTCTGTTGCGGCGAACTGAGGGGGAGGGTGCTGACCATAGCCGCATCTCGAACGCCGGGCAGCGCACGAACCCCGTCGACGATCCGTCGATAATGCTGCAGCTGTTTCTCCGGCGTGTCGTCGTCAATGAACGCGGTCATTGTCAGAAGATGGTGAGGGTCGTAGCCTGCGTCGACGCCGAACAGTTGATTCAGGCTGCGTCCGAGTAAGCCAGCGCCGATGATGAGCACAAAAGCGGAAGCGATCTCAGCGATAACCAACCCATTGCGCATGTGACGTGCCTGGCGTCCGCCGGAAGGATCGCGGCTGCTTTGTAGAACCTCGTGCAGCCTAAGCCGCGCCACCTTGATGGCGGAAGCGGAGCCAAACAGCGCCGCGTTTATGACGCTGATCGGAACTGCATAGATTAAGATGCTGCTGTCCATCCGGATCTCATCCGCACGGGGGATCTCTGTTGGGGCGAAGACGGTCACGGCCTTCGTCGCAGCCCATGCCAGCATCAGGCCAGCCAAGCCGCCCAGAAGGGAGAGCACAAGGCTTTCCGTCAGGACTTGCCGAACCAGCCTCCAGCGGCCGCAACCCAACGCCGCTCGCACCGCCATCTCGGTGTCACGCGTGCTGGCCCGAGTCAGCAGGAGATTGGCGACGTTCGCGCAGGTAATCAGAAGTACAAACACGGCCGCTCCCTGTAGCACCCATAAGATGGTTCGAACGTTCCCGGTTAACTTTTTGTCAAGAGGCTGGACGATAACGGCCGCGTCGCGCGGATAGTCCGTTGGATGCTCCCGTATCAAGATCCGCATGGTAGTGTCCAAGGCCGCCTGCGCCTGCCCGGCTGTTGGGCTCTGCTTCAAACGCGCGATGGCAGTCGCGCCTTCACGCCGATCCTCAGACTCCATATCTGCGATTTCGACGGCCCGAAAAATCTGCGGTATCTCACCCGGGTTCGACATGTGAAACGGATGAAAGCTTGCCGGCAAGACGCCGATGACGCGAATGAGACGGCCGGATATGTGGAGCGGACGGCCGATGATGGCTCGGTCGCCGCCAAACCGGTTCCGCCAGAGCGCATCAGACAACATCGCGACCTCATTGCTGCCCGGCAGGCGGTCGTTCGGGACGAAGGTGCGGCCTAATTGGGCTCGAACACCGAGACAATCGAAAAAGTTGGCGCTGACACGCTGGCCCCGGACGACCTCCGCTTCGCCGTCTTCAATCATGCGGCCGCCTGCGCCGTCGCGATAGTACACGATGTCCTCGATGGCGCCACTCCGCTGGAGCAGGTCGCGGCCGGTGGCGTAAGCCAGGCGGTCCACTCCCGGCATCGACAGATGTTTTTCTGAGAGGCTGATGAGCCGGCCGGGATCGCGATAAGGGAGCGGCTTCATCAGAACCGCATACACCACACTGAAGATGGCCGTATTTGCGCCGGTGCCTAGCGCGATTGTTGCGATAGCGATGACTGCAAATGCCGGGCTCTTACGAAACAGGCGGAAGGCGAACCGCAGGTGTTGTAAGAAGCTGGCGAGCCAATGCAACGGCGAGAATCTCCGTCGCCATCATAGCTCGCGCTCGGAGCGCTATTTCGAAATCATCCCGATCGTCCCAGCCAAGTCTCCACTAACTGCGGCCATCGCGTTATCGGAAACTTCTTGGGAAGCGGCCCAAAGGCATGTTTGCCTTCCGCGTATAAATGCATTTCTGCGGAACCCCGGCGTTCTTCACCGCAATCTAGTAAACCAACGAATTGTTGGCAGGCACATCCGGATTCAACTTAAACTTGGTGCCCGCCCGCGGAGAATCCAAGCACGCCGATCTTGTGCGGATCGATGTGATATTCCGCGGCGTGCAAGCTGAGCAACCCCATGGTCCTCTGCGCATCGTTCGAGCGCCAGCGGTGCTTTCGGATTCATCTGACTACGGCATCGCCCATTCCATCGCGGCCCGGAGAGCGGCACGCGGTATTTTCAAGAGCACGCATGCGATCTCTTTAGATGTCAGCCAATCGCAGACCTCTTTGGGCGAATAGACCGTCATCGTGGTCCGTGAAACGTTCTCGACGTCTCCCGGTTGTGTCGTTTCTCTGTTGGCCGGTGGCCCAAACTGTGCGTCAGGCGCAGACCGTTCGACGCAAAGACACTGCGAGCGAAGATCCAGAGCTTCATCATAATTCCAGACAGGCACCATACAGCAACGCGTGTCTGTCGCAAGACGGGCCATCTAACCATCGACATCGGAGACGCATCATGGATCCCCTGCGGGCGCCCTCTTGGACAACGGGTGTGCGACACAGAAGTGATTAAGATGGATTCATAGTTACGCGGCACGGCGATTTTCCCAATACTGTTCAAGTTCGCCGTTGAGCTGGCAGCAGCGCAGAGCGATGATGGCATTGGCGCCTCGGACCGTCCAAAACATGCCCGACTGTTTGAGGCGGCTGCCGATGACGGTTTTGCATCCGGCTTCGATTACACCGGAGCCGACGAAAAGGTGCTGCTTGCGGAAGTCGGGATAGCGCATCCGCGCGGCGTTTTTCTCAAAATAATCGGCTTCTTTGCGGATGGTTTCGGCCAGTTCGGGAGAGGGCGCTTGGAGGGAGCGAAGAAAGCGCACCAGCTTCTCGATCTTTCCTTCATCCAGTTTGCTCTGGTGACGCAGTATCCAGGCTTTCTGGCGCGCCTCGTCGCCCGGGTATAGGAGTCTCGTCAGATCCCAGAGGTGCTGACGCGCATGAAATAGATCGACAATCTGAATGGCTCCGGGAAAGTGTTCCTCGGCGATGTTCCAGATCCACTCGGCCCCGTCGCCAATCACCACTTTCTTCTCGGCCCGGCTCCAGCCGCGGTTCCATGCTTCCAGATATATGCGTCTGCCGAACTCGGCGGCGGTTTCAATAGCACCCGTGTAGGTGGTCGAATCTGGATCGCGGATGGCGTAGCCTTCCTGGTCCCAGGTGGTCTGCGTAAACGAGCAACCCAGTTTGACTTCTCGTGTGTGCGCAGGCAGTCCCACGCTTTTGCCTTCTCTGCGCTCGGCCTTCGTCACAGGTATTCCCGTTCCGTCCATCTGGACATAAAGAATGGGAACCGGCTCGCCTACGATAACGGGGAGATCCAATTGTACGGCCCGCTGGATCTGCTCTCGTTCGCGTGCGCCGATGTCTTCCCCTATGGTTTCCGCCGTTCGCTCCACCGCTTTGGTGGTGACGTCGAGGGCGGCTAGTAGTTTCATTTGCTCTCGCCCGTTATCGAAGGGCGCCGCCTGTCCTACTACGGCCAACATGCGCCGCACGCCAGGCGAAAACTCCGTGCCCTCCACATCGAGTTCCACGTCGGCGGGAAATTGCCCCTGGTGACAATGGGAGCACAGGTAGTAAGGGCGCAGCATCCGTGCGGGGCCTACTACCGTGAGCACCGTTTTAGAGCGCAGTTCCTGGTACTGAGCGCGATGCCCACACGGACACGGCAGTTGACGCTGGTCTGCAGCCGGGGGCTCGAATTGCAGCAGTTCGCTCAAAGCGGCCGCGCCGGCGTGATGAAGAGCCGACCGCAACGCATTCTCCACGGCCTCCAGATCCATTCGATCCGTAGTGCGGCGCTGTGCAAAGATCCGGGTCAGCAGTTGGTTCACTTCCCGCGCGATCTCTTGATGGATTGCAGCAGCCGTTTTTTTTCCTGGTCGGTCCAGCCGCCTCGTTGTTGCTGGCCGGGACGAAGCTCGCAGATTTTCTCGTTAATGCTCACCAATTCTTCGCTGAGCTTCTGGAACCGGTGGAACTCGGAGACCTCCTGCTGCGCCTTGCGTAGCGCAGTCGGATTGGGGAACGTCTCGGTCACCGTTTTGCCCGCCACTCTGCGAGTCAGGCGGAACTGGGGATCATGACCGGGATCGTTCGGCTTGGCGCAATGACAGGACGGCTTACCACAACGCCGGACAACGGCAGTAATGGAGCCGGGCCGCAGATCGCCCAAGCCGAGGAACTCATCGAGAAGCCGGGAGCGATCAGCTTCCAGGTTAGCGACATCGAGCATAAGAAATCCTTTCTGAACGTTATTATACGCTCAGATTCGCAGCCTGAAAAAAGGAAACCGGCAATCTGTCATTTCGATGTCGCGCACCCTTGGACAACTCTGCACGCGCTTTGGCCCCCACCGAACAGGTAATCTGGTAGGTGATGCCTCGCTTGCGAATTCGACCTGAAACCTGGGATTTGACTTATGAGATCGCGATCTCTCCGTCCGGTTTTCGGCTGCTCGACACCCCTGGCAAACTCTGCGACGTTCTACTGGAAAGACTCGCCGCGTACGGCGCAGCCAGCGAGAATTTCCGGTTGGAAGATGGCGATCCAGGCGAGCGGGCGTTGATTATCGAACTGGACAACTCCAGCGTTACCGTGAAGGTCCGCGGGGACCGAACGGAAATCCACTTTAACGATTGCACCTTGAATGAGCCGCCCGCTAAAGATTTTCCGCTTCAGATCTGGCAGGCTCTGGAGGCCGCTCTCGCAGGGGTCCAGGCCACCAGCCATACTATACAGGTGGAAATGGAGGCGAAGATTGAAGATGGCTCCTATCAGGAGTTCCTGAACCGGTTCGCTCCGAAGCCCGACGGTCTCCCTTTAGGCACGGAGACAGCAGTCGTCTTCTATCTGCCGCCTGATCCAAAGTCAGGTGGTAAGGAGTCGAGTCTGGTCCTCAACCGCACGGGCGACAACGATGTCCCTCTACAGGTGAGCGCGACGCTCGTCTATCGCAAGCTCGATCCGGTCAATGCGATCGAAGCGGCATGGGATCGGCTTGGCGGTCTCCTCGGCGCATTGGGGATCGGTATGATCGAGGCACAATCATGAGCGGTCACGCTTTGACTCTAAAACCCCTGTTACGTGCCCGAAGAAGCCGACCACAAGTAAGATATCGGAGCGCGTCGACACCCTTAGCGCAGCGCGGACACTTTGTTCCCGTTGGGCGCGATGGACTCTCTGGAGCACGGACCCGTAACAGTCACGCGGCCAATCGGGCCCGGAAAGTCAGCGCATTGCGCTCGGGAGTGGACCCTTCAGCCATCGAAGCGAGCATAGTGGACCCCGATCGGGTTCGCGAACAGAATTGGTTTCACGAGCATGGCAGGGAGTTCCGGGGCCAATGGGTGGCGCTGTTTGGCGATTCGCTGATCAGCCACGGGCAATCGGCCAAAGAGGTCTTTTGGGATGCGAGGGAGCGTGGATTCGATCGTGCCTTGATCGTCCATGTACCCGACGAGGACGAGTTGCCGTTTGGGGGCTGGTAAGATCCGATGTTTCCTCTGCGCTTCAAGACACGCTATCGTTTTGACGACAGGCAAACCGGCATCGCTGTTCCCGTTTCGCTGCGAGTCTCGGACGTATCACTTGATCTGACGGCCAAGATCGACACCGGAGCGGACTACTGCATGTTCGAACGAGGGTATGCCGAAGCTCTCGCAATCGACGTCGAAAAGGGTGAGCTTAGGGAGTTCAGTTCGATGGGCGGGAGTTTTCAGGCTTTCGGGCACGAATTAACCATTCAGGTGCTGGATCTGACTTTGGATTCGACAACCGTGTATTTCTATCAAGATTCCGGAAAGATGCGGAACGTGCTGGGTCGGCATGGTTTTCTCAATCGAGTTCGGCTCGGTCTAATAGAACACGACTCCGCAGTCTATTGCAGCCCTTATGATGACGACTTGGAAGACTGACGTGTGGCTTCATCCGCGAATATCCAGTCGATCTCCGGTCCGGTCAGAGACCGGCCCGGCCCCGTCTCTTCCCTCGATAGGATCGGAAAGCGCACTCTTCTTCGTTCCCCACCGGGCGCTTGCGGCGTTCCCAAATGCTAAGAGACAAGGCGCTGACGCTCTCATCCTTAGCCAGGTCTTCCAGCTGGCCCGCGAGATTCTCAGACAGTTGTATCGTCGCAGCCATATTCTGATTATCCGACCCGAAACACCTTCATGACTTCGTCGCCCAGGTGGTTGATGACCTTCACGGCAATGCGCCCCGAAGTCGGCTTGTCGAACGGCCGCGACGTGTCGCTATGCAGAGTCGCCCACGCATCCTCGTCGATCTCAGCTCTTAGCGTAGTCTTCAGGACTTGTACGGGTCGTTTGCACCGAGGAAATAGGCGTGGCGGACAAAAAAACTCTCTTCGTTGTAGTCGGTATCCAGAAACCAGCAAGCGATGCCTTCTGGTCCGTCGCTGCGAATGTCGCCAGTAGCGGGATGGAAAACATCAACGCCCTCGATCTTGACCTGCAACTGGCTCCCGGCGGCCGGCAGCAATTCGATATCGGGTTCGTCGAAGATGACAAAGAGATTGCCCTTCCCGGTATTCTTGAGGTCTTCGGCCATGTGAAGATCGGCATTCATCCTGGCCTTCAGAACCGGGATGCGGCCAAGCTTATGAAACTCACAGGAATGCGCGTCGAAATTGAACGCGCAGGCGATGAGCACGTCGAACTGGGTGTCGGCTGCCTCCCGTGCAGCCCTGACGAGATCCGGACGGGATATCGAGGTCCAGGAAAAGACTCGCACCGAGGCTGACTACTTTGAGCGCAATGCCGACCGTATGCGCTATCCCAAGTTCCGCCGTCAGCACCTCTTTGTTGGCTCCGGCGTGATCGAAGCCGGCTGCAAGACAGTCATCGGTTCCCGCCTGAAACAATCCGGCATGTTCTGGACCGTCCGCGGCGCCAACTCGATCATCGCATTGCGATGTTGCCACCTCAATCGCCGCTTCGAGAATTACTGGGAAGGCCGTCGGGCCGCGTGACTTCCACTTCTATGTCGCGCACCCGGCGCCCTCTTGAATAAGCCGTCCAGCGCTGCTGTGGCGGACAATGAGAGCAGGACTATGACGACCCGTGTCGATATTAAACCGGAACTGCTGCGCTGGGCGCGATCGCGTTCCGGGCTCGACGCCGAAACGCTCGCCCGCCGCTTTCCGCGGCTTGATACCTGGGAACGCGGCGAGTCTCTCCCGACCCTCAAGCAGTTAGAGAGTTTCGCGAGGGCCACGCACGCACCTGTCGGTTATTTTTTCCTTCAGGCGCCGCCTGTCGAAGATGTTCCCATTCCGGACTTCCGCACCGCCGGTAACAGGCACATTGAACCTCCGAGTCCAGACCTTCTTGACACCATCTATCTCTGCCAGCAGCGTCAGGAGTCGTACCGCGATTTCGCGCGATCTGAGGGCCGGGAGCCGGCTCCGTTCGTAGGCTCCGCGAGTTTGACTGATGACGTCGAAGTGACTGCGGCGGCAATTCGGATCAAGTTAGGGTTCGACCTTGAGGAGCGCCGCCGGATGCCCGCCTGGACTGACGCGCTGCGCCGTCTTATCGAACAGGCCGATGCAGTCGGAGTCTTGGTCATGGTGAACGGAGTCGTGGGGAGCAACAACCGCCGCAAACTAGATCCACAAGAGTTCCGGGGTTTCGCCCTCGCGGATAACCTCGCGCCGCTCGTGTTCATCAACGGCTCGGACACTAAGGCCGCCCAGATGTTCACGCTTGCACATGAGTTAGCTCATATCTGGCTCGGGCTATCCGCGGTTTCCGACGCGCAGGCGTCTCAAGCGCCGGAACACGGAGTGGAGCGATGGAGCAACCGCGTCGCTGCCGAGCTTTGGACGTTCACGAAGTGGGACGGACCGGTCGATTACTGGATGATCGCGACTGGCAACGATGTAGGGCAGACCATCGGGGTTTGTGGTCTGCCTTTTTGACCAACTGGTATAATCGGAGACGAAGGTTTCCCCTCCGCATGGACTCACGCCGTAAATTCATCGGGACCATGGCCTCCGGTCTCGCGACCACTCTCGCCATGCCAAAGGGCGTGCTCGGATCGAACGAGCGGATCCGCGTGGGAATCATCGGCATTGGCGACCGTGGAACCGAGATCACTCGCTGGGCGCTCAAATGCCCCAACGTCGATTTTGTCGCTTTCTCCGATATCTACACGCGCCGGCTGGAGAACGCGAAACAGCTTGCCCCGAACGCGGCCACCTATCTGGATCATCGGCGGTTGCTTGACGACAAAACGATCGACGCAGTCCTGATCGCCACCCCACAGCACCTGCACTGCGAGCATTTCGTCCACGCAATGCAGGCCGGCAAGCACGTCTATCAGGAGAAGACGATGGCGTTCACTGCCGACCATGCCAAGCACATGCGTGCGGCATACCGCGCGGCGAACGGGAAACTCACGGTGCAGGTGGGTCATCAAGGGTGTTCGTCGGGCCAGATGCCGGATGCGCAAACAATGCTCGCGAGCGGCAACGTCGGAAAAGTCACCGCGGTTCACATGCATATGTATCGCAACACGCCGCATGGAAAGCCGCAATGGGCGCGGCCGGTGTATCCGGATATGACGGCCGAAAATATTCTGTGGGAGTCGTTCCAGGGCGAAGCGGCGAAGCACCCGTTCGATCCGAATCGCTACGTCAACTGGCGATTTTTTTGGGACTACTCGGGCGGCAACGTGTACGAGAATATGTGCCACCAGGTGGCGTTCTGGTACAAGGCGATGAATCTCCAGATTCCGAAGACCGTCAATATGACCGGCGGGCTCTTTCTCTGGAAAGATGGCCGTGAAGTTCCGGACACCATGAACGTCTCACTGGAGCAGCCCGAAGAAATCCTAGTGAGTTGGGACTCTGGCTTTGGCAATAACGCACTCGGAGTGAGCGAAGACGTGCTCGGAACCGACGGCACCATCTCGAAGGGCCATCAGATTCGATACACGCCGCAGAAGGTGAATCGCCCGGACGGGACCGAGCTGACCGGTTCCACGACGGCCTCGCCGATCGCGCACATGGAGAACTTCTTCGATTGCATACGGTCGGGGAAAGAGACAAACTGCCCCTTCGATCTTGGCTTCCGTGTTTCCATTGCGTGCCGCATGGCCGTCGACAGCTATCGTAAGGGCCGCGCCGTGAAGTGGGACCCCGCGAAAGAGGAAATCGTCTAGCCGGCAATGGACTTCTCATATTCTCCCGAGCAAGTCCACCTTCGAAAAGCGGTTCGGGAATTCGCCGAGGCCGAAATCGGTCCGCACGTGCTCGAGTGGGACGAGGAGCAGATCTTCCCGCTCGAAGCCATCAAAAAAGCAGGCGATCTCGGCTTCATGGGCGCAATTTTCCCGGAAGAACTGGGCGGCTCCGGACTCGGCTACATCGAATACGCCATCATCATCGAAGAGCTGGCGCGCGTCGATCCTTCCGTCGGCCTGATTGTTGCGGCGCATAATTCACTCTGCACGAACCATATCTATCTGGCCGGCACGCACGAACAGAAGCAGCGTTATATTCCGAAGCTCGCCACCGGTGAGTGGATCGGATGCTGGTCTCTGACCGAGCCGGAGGCCGGGTCGGATGCCGCGGGCACGCGCACGCAGGCTGTGAAACACGGCGAGTGCTGGGTGATCAACGGCAGCAAGACGTTTACGACCAACGCGCAGTACGCCGATGTTTGCGTGGCCATGGCGGTGACAGATCGCGGCTCGTCGCAGCATGGCATATCGGCCTTTATTGTTGAAAAGGACACGCCAGGATTTCGCGTCGGCAAGAAAGAAAACAAGATGGGTATGCGCGCCAGCGCCACCGGCGAGGTGCTCTTCCACGATTGCCGCGTGCCGGAATCGCAATTATTAGGCGCGCATGGCGAAGGATTCGTGGACAGCTTGCGCACCCTCGACGGCGGCCGCATTTCGATTGCGGCCCTTGCGGTTGGGACGGCGCAGGGCGCTTATGAAGCGGCGCTGAAGTACTCTAAACATCGCATACAGTTTGGCCGGCCCATTTCCGAGTTCCAGGCCATTCAGCACAAACTCGCCGACATGGCCACATCCATTGAGGCGGCTCGGCTGTTGACGCATCGCGCGGGCGCGTTGAAGGATCAGGGCAACCGCGTCACCAAAGAATCGGCGATGGCCAAACTTTTCGCGTCGGAGATTGCCGTGGACGTGTGCAATGAAGCTGTACAGATTCACGGCGGATACGGCTTCATCAAAGACTATCCCGTAGAGAAGTTTTATCGCGATGTGAAGCTGTGTACCATCGGCGAAGGGACCAGCGAAATTCAGCGGATGGTGATCGCACGGCAGTTGCTCAAAAGCTAATGGACTTGGGCCAACGCGTTCTCAGCGGAGACCCGCGCGCGTTGGCTCGTGCCGCCACCATCATCGAGAATCGCAATCGAGAATCCGAGCCGCTGATGCGTGAATTGTTTCCGCACACGGGACACGCCGTTTTGATCGGCATTACGGGATCTCCGGGCGCGGGCAAGAGCACGCTGGTCGATCAGCTCACGCATGCATTGCGGCGCGATGGTAAACGAGTCGGCGTGATTGCCGTCGATCCCACCAGTCCGTACAGCGGTGGGGCAATTCTTGGCGATCGCATTCGTATGTTGGACCATTACGCCGACCCCGGAGTCTTTATCCGATCCATGGCGACGCGCGGTGCGCTGGGCGGGATTGCGAAGGCTACTACAGAGATGGCGCTGCTGCTGGACGCCGCAGGTTGCGATGTAGTTCTGGTCGAGACCGTTGGCGTAGGTCAGGATGAAATCGAGATTGCGAGATTGGCCGACGTCACCGTGGTGCTGCTGGTGCCGGGCATGGGCGACGATGTCCAGGCCATCAAAGCCGGTATCATGGAAATCGCCGATGTCTTCGTAATTAATAAGGCAGATCAACCCGGAGCCGACCGATTGGAGCGCGAAGTTAAGACGGCTGAGGAGTTCGCTAAACGTCCCGATTCATGGAGACCACCGATCGTGCGAGCGGTCGCCAAAGATGGAACTGGAATCGAGGAGACGCTCGCCGCCATCGAGCGATATCGTGAATCGAGTGGTCGCAAAATGCGCGCGGCCGGCAACTGGAGCCTGCGGCTTCGCGAGATGCTGCGTGATCGCTTGCTGCAGGATCTTAGCGGAATCGATTTTGACGCCGCAGCGGCGCAGGTCGTCTCACGCTCGGTCGACCCGTACACTTTAATCGAGCAGTGGATCGAAGCCAGAGGACAATGAAACCAACCATCGGAATTATCGGGGGCAGCGGCCTCTATTCCATGCCGGGCTTTGAAGCCCAGGAAGAAAAAACGTTAGACACGCCGTGGGGCAGTCCTTCCGATCCGTACGTAGTGGGGCAGCTTGCCGGACAGCAAGTCGCCTTTCTCGCGCGGCACGGGCGCGGGCATCGCATCTCGCCGTCGGAGTTGAATTTCCGCGCGAATATTTATGGGTTTAAGCAGCTCGGTGTGGAGCGGCTCATTTCATTGAGCGCGGTCGGATCGTTGAAAGAAGAACACAAGCCGCTCGATTTCGTGATCCCCGATCAATTCGTCGACCGCACTCGCGGGCGCGTTTCGACGTTCTTTGGCGAGGGCTTAGTCGCGCACATCAGCTTTGCCGATCCCATCTGCCCGCAGCTTGCGGAAGTGGTCGCAAAGGCGTGCGATGAGGCTGTCGTGACTGTCAAGAGAGGGGGGACGTACTTGTGCATGGAGGGCCCCGCCTTTTCCACGAAAGCGGAATCGAACGTGTATCGGAGCTGGGGCATGGACGTGATCGGTATGACCAATCTTCAGGAGGCGAAGCTCGCACGCGAAGCTGAGATTTGTTACGTGACCGTCGCGATGGTGACCGATTACGACTGCTGGCATGAAGAACACGCTGCTGTGACCGTTACGGATATTCTCGCGAACCTCACGAAAAACGCCGAGAACGCGTGTAAGGTTGTGCTCAATGCCGTGGCGTCCATGCCCGACCGCCGCGAGTGTAAATGCGGGCTGGCGCTGCAACACGCCTTGATCACGGACCCGAAAGCGATCCCTTACGTCACTCGTAAGAAGCTGGAGTTGCTGGTTGGAAAGTACATCGGCTGAACTCGCACAGGAACTGCTGTCGCACTGCATGAAGGGCACTACCTGGCCCGAAGCGCTGATCGACTCCATGGTACAGGACGATAACAGCCGGGCCCTCTTCAGCACTGTAGTGGAAGGGCTCTCGGATCTGTTCGAACCCCGCTTGTGCGACGTATACTCCGAGTTGTTCGCGGAAGTGGTCGCTCGCGTCCTGCCCGACGATCTGCACGCGGCCCACCTGCTGGCACGTTATCGACGCGTGCGGCGTTCCCGCAACATCGCCGAGATTTCGGGTCTCGGAGTACGCAATGTATTCGTGTTATCCCGCGTAACTTTGGGGGCCGATGTCGCGGTGACAAGCGTGGTGCTCGACGCGGCCAAGCGCGCATTCCCGGACGCCCATATCTACTTCGTTGGAACTCAAAAAAGCTGGGAGCTTTTTGCGGGCGACGATCGCATCCAACACCTTCCGGTCCAGTATGGGCGAACCGACAGCATTCGCGACCGGCTCGCGGTGTGGAAGCCGTTGCGCGACTCCGTCTGTAGAAGACGAAGTATCGTTATCGATCCGGATTCCCGACTCACGCAACTGGGCCTGCTGCCGCTTTGTTCTGAAGAAGATTATTTCTTCTTCGAGAGCCGCGCCTATCGCTCCGAATCGGATGACTCGCTAGTCCGGCTGACCCAGAAATGGGTCGCGGAGACGTTCAACGTTGATGACGCCAAACCGTTCATCGAGCCGATGCCGATGACGACTACGCTCCCGGAATTCGCCACTACTGTAAGCTTCGGCGTCGGTGAGAACCCGAACAAACGTCTGCCCGATCCATTCGAAGCAGAGCTGCTGCAGCGTCTCCCGCGTCCGATTCTGATCGACAAAGGCGCGGGCGGAGAAGAGGCCGAGCGTGTGGAGCGAGCAGTCGCAGAGTGTGACTCTGAAGTTAAGGTTTGGGATGGCTCATTCGCTGGATTTGCGAACCATATCCGCAGAAGCAGCATGTATGTGGGCTACGATTCGGCGGGCGGTCATGTAGCAGCGGCGTGCGGCGTGCCGATGGTCAGCATCTTTGCGGGATATCCAAGCGAGCGATTCTTCGAGCGCTGGCGGCCGACCGGCGACGGGCTGATCCGGGTGGTGAAGTGCGAGCCCGGCATAGATCCCTGGCCGCAAGTAGTGGAGGCACTCGATCAGATCGAGAGCGTTCTCTGATTCGTTCTATTGCGGCGGTTTTTCCGGTTTTTCCGGCTTTTCTGGCGGCAGAGGATCGTTCGCGATATCGCCGAAATTGATCGTCGAGGTCGTGCCGAACTTCTGATACAACCGAAATTCTTTATCGTTCCGCGCCAGGTACTTATTCGTTGCTGAGATGACGACGGCTCGCATCGGAACCAGGTACTCGCCGTCTCCGATCTTCGTAAACTCAAAATCGAGTGTGTCGCTCACGGCCTGCACCGGGTACGTGGACGGAATGTCGTACGGCGATTCCACAATCCGCACGATCATGCCCCTTTCCTGGTCGATATAAATCTTCCCGCGGTACGCCGGGCGCAGCTCCAGCGAGTTGTCCCACACGATCTGATACTTCGAATGGTCCTGGTCGATATCGAAAGAGAATACGTAAGTCCTGCGCCCGCGCAACGTGCCCCAGTGGTCCCACTCAAAACGGGCTTCCGAGCTGCGGTCGAAAATATACCGCATCATACTGCCGAACTCACCCCTGGACACGGCGCCGCCCAGCTTCTCCATCGGCATGTTCGTAACCGACGCATTGTTCACCATCTGAACTTCGTACTTTTCCTGGTGATCGAAGTACGTCAACTTGCTCGTGATGGTGTCTTCCAGCCGCCATTCCGGCTGGTCCAAACCATGTACGTTGTGATGAAGCGGGTCCATGTAACGGCGCTGAATCTCTGCGCAGAAGAAGTCCGGGAGGGTCTTCTCATAGTTCATGGCGTACTCGCGCGCGCCGTCGATAATCTTGGCCTGCTCGATGGAATCCGGCGGATCGGCCTCATGGTAGGCCTTCGGTGGCGGAGGTGGCGGAGGCGGCTCGAGCTTTTCCGTACTGTCGCGAAGGTCGTGAAGAGCGGCGGTCGTCTTGGGGCCGGTACCGAGGCTCTGAAGATTCTCGACCGTCTCGTCATCGAGCTTATTCTTTAGCTTGACGTGCCTCAGGTACTCGGCTACCTCTTTGTCCGGGTACTTCTTTTCGACGGACGATTTGATGAAGTCCTTGAGCTGGGCCACCGTCATGGTCATGTCGGAGGCCGCGACGCCTAGAAACGTAAACGCCAGAATACAAAAGATTTGCTTCATTGCCGCACCCTGCATATGGCTGGACACACGCATCTACTTGGAAAATAGACGGCGCTTGCGGGGTTCCCGTTGCGTTGGAGCTGTTCCGGTACCCACAGTCTTATTAATAGCATCGAGCGCCAGCGGCGCCATAATCCGATATCCAGCGCTGTTGGGGTGCAGCCCGTCGTCGGCCAGTTCAGTTTTCATCATGCCGGTGTTGTCGACCATGGCGCTGAAATAATCGAGGTACGTATAGCTGCGGTCGCTGCAGATACTTTGGATCCAGCCGTTGAGCGAATGGATCAGCGAAGGCGAGCGATCCCTCGTGCGCGCGTAGTTCGGGTCCACATCTTTGTGATAGTCGCTCACGGGCGTCACCGACGCGAAGATCACTTTGATCTTATAGTGGTCGGCAAGATCGGCGATCATCGTGAGATTATTCTCGATGGCCAGCAGCGGGACGCCACGCGCGAGATCGTTAGTGCCGCCGAGAATCAGAACCGCCTGCGGATGCAGATTCACGACATCCGCCATCATGCGGCCGAGCATCTGGCCGGTGATCTGTCCTGAGATTCCACGATTCACGAAATCCCGATCGCCAAAATATTCGTTCAATCGCCAGAAATCGGTAATCGAATCGCCCAGAAAAACAACTCGCGGATTCTCGGCACGCGGCGCGGGCAGTTTGGAATCGGCCTCGGCGTAACGGTTCAGGTTATCGCGGTCCGGAGAGCGAAGCTGGAGATCGCGCTGCGCCAGCGTCGTAGCGAAAAAAGTATCCAGGCGGCTGAAGTTGTCGCGCAACTCGGCCAACTGCTGGCGCGCCTGTTCCGGGAAGCTGGCCGGTTTCGGAAGAGAATCGGCGACAAACAAATAAGCGCGCAAGTTGCCCTGAAACACGTTGTAAAATTCCAGGTTTGCGGAAGTGGCCTTCGCGTTCTCGATGGCCTGGCGAGCGTTCTCGGCAAGCGGCGCGCCGGCCCGTGCCAGCTCCGGCAAGGCGACCCCCGCGGATTCCATCAATTGAACGGACCGCGTCATCAACTGCTGTGCTTGTGGCGCGGTGAGCGGTTGCTGGGCTGGCTGCGCGGCGAGGCCCAGCATACCCGCCAGAACAACGAAGATTTTCATTGATGATCTTCTTTTTCGAGCGAGAGAGTGATGGAGCCGATCGGGAAGCCCATGCGGGCTCGGATCTGCACGGGCAAATGGCGTTCGTCGTCAGTGACCCACACCAGCATGCTGGCCTTCTTCGAATAAATCACGCCGTTGAACAGAAACGCCTCGTAGCGGATGGTCTTGAAATCGCCGACATGATTCTTAATCTCCTCGCGCTCCTGCGCCTCAATCCGTACGGGCGCCCATTTCTTGCCATCGCTCGTCGGGATCTGCGCGGATTGCCCTGGTTGCAGCCGCAGCGTGCGCATTTTGTACAAACCGCCGAGCACGTCGCTCACGCAACCCGGCAGTTGGATTTCTTTCGTACTCATGGTGGTGTTCTTCAGCAGATCCCGCTCTAAAAACACCGCGCGGTTCCGCGTGTAGTCGTAAGAGACTTTCGCGTCGTGGTGCTTCTTGCCCTCGAAAGCGTCCATTTCGCTGGTCGAAACGCAGAACTGATCGCCGATATGCGAGGTGTAGTTGTCGTCGAGCTTGTAAAGCTTCGACACGAGTCCAGCCGATTCGACGTGCCCGTGGATTTGCCACTCCGGATGATTGGCATCGTGCGCGGGCTCGATTTTCAACTCGGCCGTGCCTGCCGTAATCAGGCGCCATTCAATGCTGTACTGAAGAGTCTCAGCAGAGCCGAAGGGATGAGGCTGCGGCATCACGCCATCGCCTTGCGCTCCGGCGCCGGAGCCTAAAATCGCGAATAGGATCGCCAGCGCGCAGACCTGGCGCACGCTCAGGAAACAACCCGGCATGAAATTCGAGTTTGACACAAAAAGGGGAGAGAACGGAGCAGACTACTTCGAACCCATGGCTCCTATGATCGCTTTCTCTACCGTGGCTATATCTGTCGCGCCAATAAACGACCGGACGCGGCGGCCGTTCTTGTCGTAGAGGAACATGGCCGGGAGCGCGCCCTCCCACTTCGGATCGATCGAGTTGATGAAATCCTCGTCTTTTTTGGCTTCCTTGCGATAGGCCGGCCTGGTGATGCCCAGTTGATCGGCCATCTTGGCCGCCCGGGCGTCGCTCTCGGGTTCGTCGGCGGAAATGGTGACTAACAAGAAGCCGCTCGCGTGAAGCTTCTTTTCGAGCTTGAGAAGCTCCGGCGTTTCCGCGCGGCACGGGGCGCAATAAGTCGCCCAGAAATCGTAGAGGACCACCTTGCCCTTGTTCGATTGCACCAGCTTCTGAAACCCTGCCTCGTCGATTGGAGTCAGCGAAGTCAGGGCTGGGGCGGCAAATAAGAGCAGAATCGCCAGACGCATATTTAAGACTTACCCATTTTCAGTTTAAGGTCCAGCGTGGCGGCTTTTCGCGAGTCGAACGTGCTGAGAGTTTTGCTGCCGCTCGATTTGCCTTCAAGGTCCGCCTTCAATTCGTAATCGACGTTGGTGCTCAGTCCGGCGAAATGATAGGTCCCGTCCACGAGAGTTACGAAGGAGCGGATCTGAAGCGTCTTGGTGTCCTTAAGCTGAACAACCGCGCCGCCCGCCGGCTTACCCGTGGCATCGAGCACGGTGCCTTTGACGGACCGGGTGTTGGCGTCCTCATTGAGATTCTTGTTGTCCTGTGCGCCAAGCGAAAACGGCAACGCCAAGGCGGCTATAACGAACAGCGCTCTGATCATCCTGTCTATTTGGATACGGCTGGAAGAATCAAGGTTACATCCACCCGCTGCTCCCCTTCTATATCTACCGATTTCTGCTGCGGCTCAAACCCCTTCAAGTGAGCCTTCACCGTATAACGCATCGCCGTCAGCGGCACTCGAAATGCGAATTCTCCACGATGGTCGGAAATCGCTTTCGGCTCGTGAATCTTGACGCGTTCCTGGCCTGGTTGAGGATCCGGCACAAGGACAACTTCGGCGCCCGGAAGAGCGTAGCCGGATTCGCGAAATACCGTGCCGCCGACGACCGCATAGACCCCGGCGATCTGGTGGTTCTTCTCCGCGTGACCGGCGCCCGTTAACGCAATCGCGACAGCGGCCACGGCGGCGAGGCTACTTCCAATCCTCCTCATCCTCTTCTTCCTCTTCTTCCTCTTCATCGTCGTCGAAATCGAGGTCTTCCTCCTCCTCCTCGTCTTCTTCCTCATCTTCGGCCGACTCGAGTTCCAGAGGATCCAGGCTCACCACAGTCAGAATCGCGCCACACTCATCACACGGTACCGATTCCCCCTCGTCCAGTTCCTCTTCGTCGACGTCGATTACTGCATCGCAATTCGGGCAGTTGACCATCTCTGTTACCTCCAGGGTGAAAATGTCACTCTAAAGAATCGAAACAACGGGCTTACGCCGAAGCCTAGACAGCCGCCGGCGGGTTGTGGCCGGAACAAGGCCCTTTAAACCGAAGGCCCCTTAAATGAAGATACACGAAGATCCGGGAGCGATGTCCAGGAGTTCACCACAGATCCTACTCGTACCATAGATCCATTTAACCAAACCCAGTTTCGCACTGGATTCCCGGCTACGCAATCGGCGGCGGTTACATGGAGTGGAACTGCATCTCTATGGTCAGCTTCACGGCGACGGGTTTGCCGTCCTTCTGGGCTGGCGCGAATCGCCACTTCCTGATGGCGTCTACCGCGCAGCGGTCCACTTCGGGGTCCAGGCTCTGCACCACGCGCGGATCCTTGGGAGCGCCTTGCGAACTGACCACCAGGGCAACCTCCACCGATCCTTTGACGCGTATGCCGCGGATGCTCGAATAGTCGGGATTGACCTGGTGCGTGATGCGGGGAGGTTTGATATCGTCGTTGAGCTCGTAGACGCGCTCTTCAGAGTCGTCTTTTTGTTGCGGCCGCGCCATCGGAGTCAATAGCATAAGCGCGGCAAGCGACACATATAACGCGACGGCTTTCATTGCGAGCGAGACCCCGGAATCAGCGAATAGACGTTTAGCCGTGTCGCCAGGTTACGTCTACCAGCGGGTCTGCGTGGCGTAGGAGAAATCGTAGATGTTGCGGGATTCTCCTTCGATCCTGTCGAAAACCGACTGCACCGCCACGCGTCCTGGACCCGTCAGCCGCAGCCACAAGTATTTGTTGCTCCACGATCCCCAGCCGAAAAATCCAGCGTTGGGCTGCTCGAAGTGAAGGTGCATTTGGACCGTTGGATCCTTAAAGACCAGCGCGGTCGGCTTCACCAGAATGGTCTGACCCGGAGGTAGTTCGCGGATGAAGACGTTCCCAGCCGCATGGAGTAACAACAGGCCCGGAGTTTGCGGCGAGGCGAAGCGATCCATAAACATCCCCACGGGATAGTGGGTCTCGGTGTCGTCGCCGCTCTTGGTGCGGAACCAGATGTTGGTGGAAAACCAGTCGTACCCGACGTTGCTGGTGGCGACTAGAAAAAGGTGCTCGCGAACATCCACCATCTGCCCTGGATGGAGGGGCACCGCGATCATCTCTCCTGGCGCATCGCGCGAAAAGGCGATGTGGCCGGGACCCTGCGCCTGCGTCATGATCAACGGCATGCCCGCAAACATGCGCTTCCACGCGCCGCTGAGCGGCATTGTGGTGACGTTCACCTGCGGGTCCTTCCACAGCAGGACGTGATGCGTGAAATAAATGCCGTCGTTTGGAGCGAGGTTGAAATCCGCGACCGGAACATACAATCCTTCGATCTGGCAGAACGAGTTTCCAAACTGCAGCTTCGCCATGTCTTTGCGGCCGGGCAGTTGCACCCAACCGGAACGCGTGGACATGCCGCGAATATTCAAAGTGGCTCCGCAGCGGGGACAACTCTGTTGTGTTGCGTCCACGGGAGCGCCGCACCATTCGCACTTCGATGCCGCGTGGGTGGGTGCGGGGGCCGGCGGGGAAGCCTCTCGCTTAACGGTGCTGCCGCAGCCAACACAGAAGTTTGCCGATTCGGGAACTTGAGAGCCGCAATTCGTGCAGAACATGTTCTGATCTCCGCTCTCTTATTCCGTGTGATGATGCACGTACATGGACTGGATGCCGATGCGTCCCGGTCCGGTCATCCTGGCGAGGCTCATGTTCGTGCCTCCAAAAAAGCCCGTGCCCAGCCGTTGAAACTCCACCTGCATGGTCACCGACGCGTCTTTGTAGAGAAACGCGCCCGGTTCCACCATGATGCTCTCGCCGGGCTTAAGCACGCGTTCAAACACGTTGCCATAGCCATGGAGAATCAGCAGACCCTGCGCGCCAGCCGTTACGAAGCGATCCATGTACATGCCCTGGCCGCCGAAGAGGATGTTCGTCAAACCCTTGACGCGCACAAAGGAATAATTAATCTGATGCGAGGCGAGGAGAAACGCGTGCTCCCGGACATCCAGTTCCATGCCGGGATGCAGCGGCAGGACCACCAGCTCACCGGTCGCGTCGCGCGAGAATGCGATCCGCCCGGGCCCGGTCGAGACGCTGATGATGAACGGCATGCCCGCGAACGCGCGCTTCAAGCCGCCCGGCAATTGCAGCACGGTCAGCGGTACGCTCTCATCCTTCCACAACATGACGTGATGTTCGAAGAAGACCGAGTCGTTCGGGGCGAGGTTGATCTCGGCCACCGGAACGATCTCGCCCTCCACCTGACACGTGCTCGCGTTGAAGTGGATCTCGGTCATGTCCTTGATGCGAGGGGCCTCGCGCCAGCCGGACTCGCTGACCAAATTCCGTATATCCAGCGGCGCTCCGCAAGACCGGCAGGTCAGAGCGGTTTTTTCGTTGAGGCTCTGGCACCACTGGCAAGGGATGCGCTCGATCGGCTCTGTCATATACAAAAGGTAGCGCGGACGGCCGCGTAGCGTCGTCTGCGTTGTTACTCGAGACTGACCTCTAAGGTGTCACCTTCCCGGAAAGTTACTTCGGCGGGAAAGCGTACTATCTCGGACTTGTATTTCAAGCCGCGAATTTCTTTTCCATTCAGCCGCGCGGAGACTGATGGAGTTTGTTTCCCTTGCCGCGCGAGTGCCACGGAGGAGAGTTGGAACGCGCCGTGATCGAGAGTCATCGCGAACTTTGTCGACTCCGGACGCTGTGTATGCGAGAAGGTTCCCCACCCGGATGCCGTGGACCAAAATGATTTGAAATCTTTCGCATTAATTCGTGGCTTCGCCGTGAGGGCGAGGGTCGGAGCATCGTAATCAAAGCCGCTCAGGATCACGATCGGCGCCCAACTCGACATGGCGCGGGCATAGTGATTACCGCACTCGGCTTCATTCCAGGCGTTGCGGCGCTCGCCATCGTATCTACGGCGGACGCTTCGAACGGCCTCGACGCCTTCATCCACCATGCCTTCAGCCATCATCAATGCAGCCGTGGCGTACTCCAACCCGGTAAATACTTCGGCGAAGTAAGGGAAGGGGACTTTGGGACGTTTGCCCGCGGGATAATCGCACACTACGAGCGCCGCCTCGTCATTCAGAACGTAAGTACGCTGCACCGATTCCCATTCGTACATGGAGCGCTTATAGTTGTTTTTATAAATCGATTGGACGGCTTTGCGTATATGGGCGCGATCGAGCAAAGGACCGAGTCCAACCATATGCGCGAAATACTGGCCGAGTAACTGGTCTACCAGGCAACCTTCGCCAACTTGAAAATCGGGTGACTCGGTGTCGGCAGATCCCATGCCGCTAATGAGACCAGGCGCGATGCGATCCTTGGGCGTTCCTTGTATCTTCTGAATGTAATATTCGCCATTAAATAGATTGGCATCGATCCACTTACTGCCGCTCTGGAATAACTGGCGGCATTGGGCTGCAAATTCCGCGTCGTTCATGGCAGTCGCCATTTGTTCCGCGGCTCGCAAGGCGCCCAAATACCAGACGCCGCAGAGCGGATTGGGGCCGAGGAATTCGACATCGTAGGTGTTGTGCTGCACGCCTTCCATGACGCCGTCGCGATTGGCGTCCCAACCGCCGGGAATCCACGCAAATTCGAGAGCGCGTTTCGCCGCAAGCCAGTGCGTGCGCAGCCATTCCGTGTCACCCGATAAGCGCCAGTCGAGATACAGCTTCATGATCTGGCCCATCTGGCCGTCGGCGGCGGCGTATCCGAAGTGTTCGATTCCTCCGGGGAGCAACTCGCGAATGTCCATTTTGCCGCGCTCGTCCGTGCAGTATCCAAACGAGCTTTCGCGCAGGGAGCGCGAGAGGGTAGGGAACAGGAAGGACGTAGCGACTTCGTAATTCCAGACGTGGGTGCAATTGCCGAAACAGCATCCGCCGGAATTGTTGCAACCTTCGAAGCCGTGGAAATGCCCGTCGGCAGTGCGGAAGGAAGTGGGCGTGACGAGAGTGGAGAGATTGGCCATCGCGCCTTCGCGCACTTCGGCGGGGATGGTGGTGGCGCGCATGGCGGCAACAAATCGGCGGGTGCGCTTTTCCAGTTCAGGGAGGCGGCCGGCCGTGTATTCAGCGGCGTCCCACGCATCTCGAAAGCGCGTGCAGTAATGATTGCCGATGACGTCGCGCTCATGGTCTCTGGGAGCCGTCCAGGAGCAGCGTTCGGGAGTGCGATTCGGGAAATGCCAACTCAACAGGAACGTGTATTGCGCTTCGGTGCGCGGAGCGATGTCGCGCTTGATGCAAAGCGAGCCGACGGTATCGCGCAGAGGAGCGTCGGGGCCGAGATCGCCGTCGCTTGAAAAATCGTCCCAGAAAGAAAGCGGTCCGACCTTCCAGCGGCCGCCGCCCTCCCATCCGGTCACGTAAGTTACGTGAGCGCCCTCGGTATCCAAGGCTGTCAACGCGAACGATCCGGCGAAGGGATCGGTTTTCGCGAGAAACGGATTCTGCATGAACAGACCCTGCACGCGATCCGATTTGCGGAATTGGTTGGAGCGGCCTTGCGTGCCGACGGGATTGTCGATGGAATACGCGATGGCGACTGAGGACGCTTTCGCTCCCGCGTTCGAAACGCGATAGCGCAGGATGGCGGCGGGCAGACCGGAATCGTCGGCTTCTAGCGGAATAAAAGGCGTGAAAGCGTCGAGCGAAACTCGAACTGGGAGGCGAGCATCCTGAAACGCGATTTGCGCGATAGGAAATTCGCCTGTGAATGTGCAGGACTTCAGGCGAGGCAGACCGGGAACGTTGTTCGACCCCAAGCCGCTGGGTCCTTCATAGGGAGGTTGAAGGCGCGCTTCGAGAACGCGGACGATGGGCTCGCCGCCATTGCGGACCCAGATCGAAGGGAAAGCGTACGCTGGCGATTTGCCTTTTTCCGGGCGATTGAAAATCTCCCAATCGCGGAGTTGGCCGCGGCCGCCGAGGCTGATGCTGCCCGCGCCGACGCCTCCCAATGGAAAGGCCAGCATTTGAAGCTGGCGGCCCGTGAATATTCTGGGGTACGCCGAAGTGTCCGGCTTCGCGACGGAGCTTCCGGCCAGGGCTCCTGAAATTGCGGCTTGTTTAAGAAACGTTCTCCGCTGCATTTATTGGACGGTGAAGGGAACCGTCGCAACGTCGTTGTCCCAGGAGAGCGTGAGCTTCCCTTTGTTTCCGCCTGTGGCCTCGAGCGAAATCTGGAACGTCTCTATGGGAGCGGACGGCTTCGTGACGGTCATCTTCACACGGCCGAGATCCGCGCTCTTGTTGTACGCAAGTCCCCACTCGCCGGTCTTCTTGTTGACGATCAGGTCCCAGTCATGATCGCCGTTTAGGGCGACGAAGAGCGTGTACGAACCGGCCGGAACCTTCAAGCCGTTGATGTCGAGATTGCCGTCGGTGGTCATGGATGTGGCGGAATTGGCGCCAGCGCGCCAGACGGGATAGGTGGGATCATGCGATATCACTCCACCGTCTCCGAAAATCTTCCGGCCGCGAACGGACGGGGCAGAGTACTTAATGGTGATGTTCTTGCCGTTGACGGTGACGGATGCTTCAGCCGGAGGGCTGGGCGGCTGCGCGGCGGCGATGCCGGTGAGGGCGCTGCCTGTGAGTGCAATAGAGACGAGAGCGAACGTGGCAATGCGTGTGGTCATGGAGTTCCTCGAATTTTAATATAGCTCCCTTGCTCACGCGCGTGGTTTTGTTCGGCGGTGTATTGCGCGCGTGTCGCGGACGGCGTCAAGGTAGAGATCTACGCCGAAGCCTCGGACGGTGACGCGCCTGTGCGAATCGAAATGCAACGTGGGGAGCGGTTGGCGGGAGATTACGCCATCGGCGTCACGCGGTTCAGGACTGCGGGGAGACAGGGTCGAAAATGCGGCTTCTCGACTTATCCACTATCTTCGGGACAACCGCTCCCCTGAAGAACATGTCTAAATGGGCCAACCGCTCCCTGCCGGTCACGGCTCGGTTACGGTCGTTGTTCATCATCGACTTGGGTGGGCCGCAGGCCCATGGACACTCCCTGCCGGTCACGGCTCGGTTACGGTCGTTGTTCTTCATCGACTTGGGTGGGCCGCAGGCCCATCCCAACAGGCCACAAAACCCGATGGCCTGTCCTACTTTTGCCGCCTGTGAGAGAGTGGGTACACCGAGTTAAGTTATAGTTGTTGCTAGGTTTATAGTTTTGGAAGGGGTCCTGCGGAAGCTGGAATCGGGTTCCTGCCTCCGCAGCAGCGTGCGTTCGGTGGAGACGGGGGCTTGGGAAAGCATCTAACCTCGATCTAAATATACTGGGCATGGTGAACGGTTGGAATTCGGCGCGGACGGGCAGATCTTGTAAGCGGCGCAGTTTGTTAGGGATACGGGGAACATTAATTTTGAAATATTTTTGCACTGGGTTTTACTTGCGAATCGTTCGCAGATAGACCTGGAAGGGCGCCCAATAATATGGCTTCGAATAGCCGGCGCCTCCCTTGAGCAAGGCGAGTTTGGCATTGCGCATGGCGGTAGAGGGCGGCTGGCCCGCCGCGATGCCGGCGTAAAACCGATTCATGAGAGGTTCGGTGGACGAATCGCTGACATCCCATAATCCAGCGACGACGGATCGGGCGCCCGCCTGCAGAAAGGCCCATGCGAAACCGATGAGACCTTCGCCCGCATAGGCTCGCACGCCGGCGCTGCGGCAGCCCGAGATGGTGACGAGGTCGGCGTGTATGGGCTGATCGATGACGTCGCGGGCGTAGAGCTTGTTGGAATCGCCATGACGTGAGAGAACCACGGCCGATTCGAGCGGGCTCTCATGACTCGCTTCGGCGTGAGCGGCGAAATGGATCAAAGAGAAGCGGGCCGGCTGGGAGGCGCGATACGCGTCGGGTGAAGCTTGGCGTCCGGTGTAGACGGCCCGCTCCAACTTGGGGAAGCGGGCTTCGATATCGTGAATTTCGGCGCCGGCTTTGGCTAAGAAGCGAAAATCCGTGCCCGTATAATCCGGCGCGCCGATCAGTAGTAACGATGGGTTCCCTTCTCGAGGCGGCTCGGGTTTCGACGCCGCGATGGCAAGCGAAGGAGCGATGGCGATCTCGACGTCTTCGATCCAGTAATGCGGCGTCGGTGATGGCACGGGCAGCGTTTCGAAGTTGAGGCGATGGAGGGGGCCATCGGGAATGATTACGACGCGGCCGTTCTTCGGGATTTTCGGCGCGATTTGCGCGAGGAGGGCGTTCCACAACTTGGGTCCGTTGGGGTCGGCGGCGGCGATGGGGTCGCGCAATGCGTGTTCCACGGTCTCGCGGTACGCGGTTACGAGCGATTCAATCTGGTCCTCGGGTGGGAGGTCGAAGCGATGCACGCCGGATTTGTCGATCAGCCAGGCGAAGGAGCGTTTGGGGGCGATCCAGAAGGAGAGAAGCGAGGTGTTGGTGTCTTTGGCGAGTTGTTTGAGTTGGGGAATGTCGATGCTGTTGGGTATTGCGGCGTCCTTACCGACGAGCCGCTCGGTGAGGACGCGGGCGCGGCTGGATTCGATGATGCGGAGCGCGTTGGTGTTGTCGTTTTGGGTAACGAGCAGGTCGACGTAGTCCTGGTGGAACCGAATCAGAGAAGACAAAAAAGTGATCTTAAACTGCGGTTCGAGGAGGTCCGACCGAGTCTGGTCAATGATCTTGAGTAGCGCCCGGTATTCCCTGTCCGCGCCGGCGTATTTTTTTTGTTGAACGCGGATCATCGCAAGAAATGAGTCGCAGTTCCAGACAAGTGTCGGAGGCACTCCCGGGCGATTAGCGATTTCCCGATACATGCGAATGGCCAGATCTGTTTGACCTCGGTGATCGGCGATTCTGGCCGCGTTCAGGATTTGATAGGGTTCGGAGGACCCTCCTCCAGGGTCGGACTTGCGCGATTGTTCATTCCACTCTTCGGCTACGTTCCACTGATCGTTTTCGATATATGCTGCAGACAGGTTAACCGCAACTCGAGCGGCGTCTTTGGATTGATTGAGACTCTTAGCCAGATCATAGGCCCGCTGGTAAGCCTGAATTGCCCTTTCGAACTCGTCCTGAACTTCGTAGAGCAGGCCCAGTTCGCCAAGGGCGATGAGCAAGTTGGCCGGGTCATGAATCGCCGAGAATAACTCCACTGCCCTTTTCTCGTGATTCGATGCACGCTCAAGGTCACCCAGGAAC